>NZ_BAGH01000549.1 GCF_000308715.1 Nocardia tenerifensis NBRC 101015 | reverse complement strand
ACGCCCACCGGGCAGGTGCTGCGCCGCTCGTCGCGGCCCGCCGACCGGCCCGCGCTGTTCGCGGCTCAGTTCTCGCTGTCGCACCTGGCGTGGCTGCTCACCTACCCCATCGCCGGATGGCTCACCGCCGCAGCGGGTTTCACCATCACCTGGCTCACGCTCGCGGTGCTGGCCGGCGTGGGAACCCTCGCGGCGCTGCGGACGTGGCCGCGGCGGGACCCCGAGCTGATCACCCATCTGCACGAGGTCGGCACCGTCGATCCGGAGTTGCTCGCCGACGCCGTCCGGGTGGACGACCGGTTCTACCGGCACACCCACGCCTACGTGATCGACGCCGACCACCGGCGCTGGCCGACCGAGAAGGAGTTGGCCGTCGCGGCTTGAAATCGCGCCGAAGGCGGGCACTCTCGAGTGCCCGCCTTCGGCGTTGCCGGGCCATTCGACGTGCGAGCAAGCGGTCGACGGCGCGGGACATTTCCGCCTCGAACATTCGGGCCGGATCGGCCGATTTGATAGCTGTTCGGTAACTATGCTGGTCACATTGCGTGTTCATGCGTCGCCGACGAACCGCTCGACGGTATAACCGAGCGAATGGCGGATTCGAGAGTTTCCACAGCACTGGTCAGCCTATTGGCGATCGCCTTCGCGGTCGCCGCCCCGTCGGTCCCGGCCGCGGTGGCCGTCGATGCGGTGCGGGTGGTCAGCGACACGCAGATCGACGGGAACCTGACGCGCATCGACGTCTACTCGGCGGCCATGGATCGCGTGATCACCAATCACGTGATCCGGGCCGCCAACCCGTCGGCGCCCACGCTCTACCTGCTCACCGGCATCGGCGGCGGCGAGGACGGCGTCTCCTGGTGGGACAGCACCGATATCCGGAGATTCTTCGCCGACAAGAACGTCAATGTGGTGCTGCCGATCGGCGGAGCCTTCAGCATGTACACCGACTGGATCGCCGACGATCCCATGATCGGCCGCGAGCGGTGGCAGACCTATCTCAGCCGCGAACTCCCGCCAGTCATCGACGCGCAGCTGAACACCAGCGGCCGCAACGCGATAGCGGGCGTGTCGATGAGCGCGGGATCCGCGGTCGACCTCGCGATCCAGGCGCCGGACCTGTACCAGGCCGTCGGGGCGTACAGCGGGTGCCCGTGGGCCGCGGACGTACTCGGGACGGCGTTGATCAGCTCCCAGGTGATCGGGGGCAGGGGTAATCCACTGAACATGTGGGGTGAGCCGGGTTCGCCCACGTGGCACGCGCACGACGCGTTCGCCAGGGCGGGTGCGCTCGCCGGAAAGGCCATCTACCTCTCGGCCGCGTCCGGGATACCGGGCGATATCGACAAGGGCGGCCTGCCGTCGCCGCCCGTGGAGGCGGCCGCCAGCCTCTGCACGACCGCCTTCGCCGCGCGGCTCAACGAACTCGGCGTGCCCGCCACCCACGTCGATCGCAAGACGGGCTCGCACACCTGGGGATTGTTCGAGACGGATCTGCGCAACTCGTGGTCGGTACTGGCGCGCGGCCTCGGCGCCGAGTAGGCCGATGGTGCACGGTGGTCGCCGCTCAGCGGTGGCCGTTGGTGTTGCCGTCCTCCATCGCGTCCATCTTGTCGGCGGCCTCGCGCTGGCCCCTGCCGTACTCGCCGAAGGTGGTGGCCATCTGGTCGACGGCGGCCAGTAGGTTGTCCCGGGCGACGACGTAGCCCTTGGTGCCCTGGGCGAACTTGTTGCCGAAACTGTCGTTGCCCCAAGGGGTTCCGTTGCCATTCACTGCGGCGCGCAGGGTGCCGAGGGTGCGGGTGATGCTGTCGTGGATGTGATCGCAGCCGCCGGCGGCGTGCCGGAGCTGGTTCGTGTCGACCTCTACGGTGCGTGCCATCTCGGAGGAGTCCCCTCTGTTCGTGCTGTCAACGGTTGTTCAGGGTGAAGGGCACGTCCACGCCGATGTGGGCCGTGCCCTCGTCCGGCGCGCCGGCCTCGTCGGATTGCTCCAGCACCCAGACCGAGGACTCCGGCGCGTCCGGGGCGTCGAACGCGCCCGGCAGCGGCGCCCAGTGCGGAAGGAGTTTCGGGCGGGTCTTGGCCTTCATGTCCTTGCCGGGGCCGAGGAAGGGTTCTGCCGGTGGGCGCGCTGGATTACCCTGGGTGCCCGGGGTATTCGAGCTTCCGCCGGAGCGGGTGGATCCGGTATCGCCCGGGGGCGGTTGGCTCGGTGCGTGGGAAGAGCCACCGCCGGAGCGGGTGGATCCGGTATCGCCCGGGGGCGGTTGGCTCGGTGTGTGGGAAGAGCCACCGCCGGAGGAGCCGTGGACGGACGAGCCGCTGACGGTGGAGCCCGGTGCGGGCGAGGCGACCGGCGCGCCTCCGGTCAAGACCGATCCGTGGCCGCCGGGCGGCCGCCAACCGCCGTCGACCGAGGACTGCCACGAGGTGGGCGGCACGAAGCCGTTCCGGTTCGAGCCCGATGAGCCTGCGTCACTGGTTGATCCGCGCACCGACGACTGGCTCCCGTGCGACTCCTGCGCGGTATGGAAGGAGGACTCGCGCGCGGTGTGAAACGACTGGCCCTGGCTGTCGAGCGTCCCGCGTCCGGTGTGGAAGGACCGTCCGTCGCTGGCGAGGGTGCCGTGGCTGCCGGTATCGCCTCGGCCGGTAGGTGTTCCATCTCCCGAGCGGGCCGCCGGAACGGGCTGGTGTGAACCCGAACCGTTCGCCGTTATCGGGGCCGTAGACGAATGCTGTGATCCGCCACCATTTTCGACTATTGACGGTGCTGGACTGGTTCCGCGCGAAGAACTTCCATTCGCGACAGCCGACGGTGCCGGACCGGTTCCATGCGAAGAACTTCCGTTGGTGACAACCGACGGTGCCGGACCGGTTCCGCGCGAAGAACCTCCATTCGCGACAACCGACGGTGCCGGACCGGTTCCGCGCGAAGAACCTCCATTCGCGACAACCGACGGTGCCGGACCGGTTCCATGCGAAGAACCTCCATTCGCGACAACCGACGGCGCGGGACTCGTTCCCCGCGAGGAGCTTCCATGGTTACTCCCCGATCCCTCGCCGGAGTTGTGCGAGGCGGTATGAACTGCCGAGCCGTCTCCCCCGCGCCCGCGCGAGCCACCGCCGCCGCCTTGGCTATTCGTCACCACCGAACGGCCGTGGCTCGACCCGCGATCCCCTTGCAGCGACTGCATCTCGATCGAGGAGCGGCCGGGCGATCGGGTCGAACCCGATCCTTGACTCGCCGCGTTGGACGGTGGTGTCCGGGGCGCACCTGGCCGGTGCATCCACAGCGGATACCGCACATCGGATCTGGAGATGGGTGTCGACTTCGCGAAAGCGCCGCGCGCACCGCCGACCAGCCCGCCGCGCGTGACGCTGCCGACCCAGCCCGCCGGTGACGCGAACGACGACCAATCCCCGGTCGCGGCGCCGACGGCCAGGTTCCCCGCCACCGAGCTGACCACACCCGCTCCGGCGCCGATGAACACGCCGCGCCCGGTGCGGCCCCACACATTGTTCAGTGCGTGCGCACCCCATTTGTCGATCCCGCGGCCCATATACCGCGCGAACTCACGAGACGGCAGGGTGCCTGCGGCCGAGGCGAGGATCGAGATGCCGAACTCCCTGCCGTCGAAGTGCCGCCGCTTCCCGTCCGCCATCTGGCCGAGCTGCACCGCCGCGTTCAAGCCCGCCGACGTGACCGCGCCCTCGGCGAACTTCACCCCGTAGACGCCCCAGCCCTTCGCCGTCGGCAGCACGAATCGCCCGCCCGCCAACGTCTTCCAGAAGTACCGCTTCTCCGCCGAGGCGCCGAGCTTGCGGGCCAGGTTCGTGATCAGCTTCTGCACCGTGTCCTCGAAGACCCGCAGGAACGACCGCGTGGTGGTGATGGCTGCGGCCTCCACGGCGGGGGCGGTCGGCGGGAACAGCCACGCCCACAGGATCTCCATGGCCAGCCAGCACAGCGAGACGATGATGGTGAGCTTGGTCGCCTGCAACTGCGTGCCCATGTCGAAGGCCGAGTCCGAGATCTGTTGCAGCAGTTGAGCCAGTGACTCGAGCGACTGGTCGCCGGTGCGCAGGCCGTCGAACAGCTTGCCCATCTCGTCGGCCGCCGCGCCCTGCGGGTAGGCCCGCACGGTATCAAGTTTCGCCCGGTCGATGTCCGGCAGCAGCGCCTGCAGCTCCTCGCTCGCGGTCTTCCAGGCCGCCGCGATCGCCCACATCTCGTCCTCGTCGCCGTCCGGCCACGTGGTCCCGGCGATCCAGCCGAGCCAGCGCAGCTCCTGCGGGAGGTCCAGACTCATTCGACTCGCTCCCGCTCATTGCCGACCACCGGCACCCGACCAGGTCAGCAAAGCCAGCAAACCTACAGTCCCACAACACTTTCCACTTCCTCGAGCCCCGCCCGCCGCGGCTGGAGGAAGCTCCGCAACCCACGATGCCGGATCTGGCCGCGCCGCCGCCAGCCCACCCGCCCCGAATCGCGATGAGTTCACTTACCGGTCACCGCCCCATTCCGACACCGGCTGCCGCAGTTCACCATTCACCCGCCACGGCCGATGCTTGCGCCGCGTTCGCGGGTTCGGGCGGTGAGCCGCGTGTCGCCTCCGCCGGCTTCGGGGAGATTCGCGGAATCTCCAGGCGGACACCGATAGGGTGACGCCATGGAGCGGGATGATCGGCCGGCGCATGCCTCGTCGTTCGGGGCGGCCGCGGTCGCGTATGCGGAGCATCGGCCGGATTACGCGGCCGGCGCGGTGCGGTGGGCGCTGGCGGGCGCGCCGGGTCCGCGGGTGCTCGATCTCGGGGCCGGAACCGGCAAGCTGACCGGCACTTTGGTGTCGCTGGGCATCGATGTCGTTGCGGTCGAGCCCGATTCGGCGATGCTGGCCGAGCTGCGGCGGGCACTGCCCGGGGTTCGCGCGCTGGCGGGGAACGCGGAGGCGATACCGCTGCCGGACGCGTCCGTCGACGCGGTGCTGGCGGGGAACGCGCTGCACTGGTTCGATATGGCCGTTGCGGGAGACGAGATCTCGCGGGTGCTCGCGCCCGGCGGGGTGCTCGCCGGGCTATGGAACGTGCTGGACGATCGGATCGATTGGGTCGCGGGACTCGCGCGGGTGGGCGAGGGCGTGGCCGTCGGACCGCGCGACACGCTCAGCAGGTGGCGCGCCGCGACCGCCGGCCTGCACCTTCCGCGCACCGACGCGCCCGCGCGGTTCGGCTCGCCGGAGCAGGCCGAGTTCCCGCACGCGCAGCGCCGCACCGCGGACTCCCTGGTCGCGACACTCGCCACGCGCGCAGGGGTATTGGTCATGCCGGAGCAGGAACGCGCCGGCACGCTCGGCCGGATCCGCGCTTACCTGGCGAGCAGGCCCGAGACCGCAGGCGGCGAGTTCACCCTCCCGATGCTGACCGGAGTACTGCGCGTCCGGCCGGTCTGAAATTCAGGCGCGGTCCGCGCCGATGGCGACGCCGACGATCGTGCAGGTCTCGGTGCCGTGGTTGCGCCAGGCGTGCCGGGTGCCGTTCTGCACGACCACGTCGCCCGCCCGCAACACGGTCAGCTCGCCGTCGTCCAACTCCAGCGTGACCTCGCCGGAGACGACGAGGACATAGTCGAGGCTGTCGGTGGTGTGCATTCCGCCGCCGTCGGGTTCCTGCACGGCCATCGCGCCCGGCATTCGCCGCTCCAACTCCGCCAGCGCCGAGGCGGTATCGAGGTCCGCGGGCGGGCGCGCGTCGCCCGGCGGAATCGTGTTGATCATGAAGCGTGACCCGTCGCGCGGCGGATACCACGCCTCGGCCCGGTGCGGCGAGCCGTCGTCGGGGAAGGTGGGCCGCTCGTCACGTCCCCACAGTCGATAGGCGGCGAAGCCGGGCAGCAGCGCGGTGGTGATGGGTTCGACCGCATCGTCGTCGACTATCCGCGCCTTGCCCGAAGCGTCGTGACCGGTGACCACCCGCCGAATGTGCTTGTGCTCCACGCGAATACCTTCCACACATTGTGGATACGGTGCCGTATCCATACGCAACCGTATCCGCACGGGTTCGATGCGTCAATACGGCGGCGTATCCTTTCTGCGTGGTGAACGAGACGACCCGGCTGTCCGCCCAGGATTGGGCGCGCGCCGCGCTGAAGGCGATGGCGGACGGCGGCCTGGCCGCGGTCGCGGTCGAACCGCTGGCCCGCACCCTCGGCGTGACCAAGGGCAGTTTCTACGCGCACTACCGCAACCGCGACGAACTGATCGAGGCCGCGCTGGCCGAGTGGGTGCGCACCCACGGCGAAGGCGGCCTCGCCGAGTTCGCCGCGATCGCCGACCCCGCCCGGCGGCTGCGCGAACTGCTGACGACAGTCGTGCGATCCGTTCAGCCCCTAGCACCGTCGGTGCACCTGAGCCTGCTCGGCGACCGCAACGATCCCCGAGTCGGCGCGGCCATCCGCGAAGTAAACCGCGCGCGACTCGAACTGATGACCCGCACCTACCGCGAACTCGGTCTGCCCCCGGCCCGCGCGGCCCACCGTGCCCGAATCGCCTACGCCGCCATCCTCGGCCTCCTACACCTAGCGCAAACCGACGAAGACCCACCCGGTTCCGCGGCACTATCCAACGAAGCCACCACCCTCTTCCTCCCGTCGTGACGAGGTCAACCGATCACTGACCGTGCCCTCCCGGCCTCGCCCGAACGCAGGCTCATCCCGATTGGTGCGTCAGTGCGGTCTCGGCTAACGCGCGGCGGCAGCGGGTCGTGGGGCAACTATCCGTTGGGTGCTTCGAGTTCGGTCGCCTGAGTCTCTTGGGTGGCTGCCCAGGATGCCAGGAGTGCTAGGTTGTCGGCGGTGGGGGTGTTTGGGGGTGCGGTGTAGATGTTGAGGTGGAGGCCGGGTTCGGCGGGGAGTTCCAGGGATTCGATGTCCAAGTCGAGTCGGCCGACGGTGGGGTGATGTAGGCGTTTGCGTCCGGAGCGGTGTAGGCGTACGTCTCGGGATGCCCATCGTTGTCGGAAAAGTTCGCTGCGGGTCGATAGTTCGCCGACGAGGGCGATCAGTGCCTCGTCGTGGGGATTGCGGCCGGCTTCCATGCGTAGTTTCGCGGCCACGTCACCGGCGATTCGGTCGTAGTCGACGAAGAAGTCTCTGGCCGCGTCGGGGGCTAGATAGACGAACCGGGCGGTGTTGGCGGGTCGTCGTGGGTCGGCGAGCATCGGTGAATACAGGGCGCGGGCGAGGTGGTTCGTGGCGAGCACGTCGTAGCGTCCGTTTCCGACCAAGGCCGGTGCATGGGAGATGGCGTCGAGTACCTGCTGCAGTGAGGAGCGGACCGTGGCTGCGGGCTTGCGCCGGCGTGGGTGGCTGGATTGGCGCGCGAGGTGGAACAGGTGGTCGCGTTCGGCTTCGTCGAGTCGCAGGGCCGAGGCCAACGCGTCGAGGACGCCGTCGGAGGCACCGGCGAGGCTGCCGCGTTCCATGCGCACGTAATAGTCGACCGACACGCCCGCAAGTAGCGCGACCTCCTCGCGGCGCAGGCCTCTGACCCGCCGGTTGCCGCCGTAGGCGGGCAGACCCGCCTGTTCGGGGGCGATGCGGGCGCGACGCGAGCGCAGGAACTCCTTGATCTCGGTGCGTAGATCCATCGTGGCCATACCCTCACCGTAAGCCCGTCCCGCGGGTCCGAGGGAGGCACTGTGAGTACCCCCGACGACTGCGCCCGCAAGAACGCGCCGCCTAAGGCGTACCTGTTGCGGTCGTCGCGATGCCGCCGTCGACCGGGATAATGGTGCCCGTGAGGTAGGCCCCGGCCCGGCTGGCGAGAAACACGGCGATACCCGCCATGTCGTCGTCGCGGCCGAGCCGGCGCAGCGGAGCCGCCGCCGCGATCGTGTCGCCGATGGCATCGAGCGTGGGCGCCATCATCCGCGAGGGGAACACACCCGGTGCTATCGCGTTCACCGTGACGTGCTGCGGGCCCAGTTCTCTGGCAAGCACTCTGGTGAGTTGATGGAGTGCGGCCTTGCTGCTGGCGTACGAGTAGTTGGGCGACTCGGCGACGTGGACGGCGGCGATACTGCCGATATTGATGACCCGGGCGGGATCATCGACGGTGCCCGCCTTGCGAAGTGCGGGGAGCAGCGCCTGCACCAGCCAGAACGGCGACTTGAGATTGAGGTCGAGCACCGTGTCCCACGCCTCGTCCGGGAACGTCGCCAGCGGCTCGCGCCACATCGCTCCCGCGTTGTTGACGAGGATGTCAAGACCTTCGGAGTCGCGCTCGACGAGATCGGCGAGGCGCTGACACTCCTCATGCCTGGACAGATCGGCGGGGATTGCCCGAACGTCCCCGAACTCGGACAGCAGATGCTGTGCTTGCGCGCACGCGTCCACATCGCGTGAGCTGATGACGACGCGGGCGCCCGCCTGAAGAAGGCCGCGCGCGATCATCATCCCGATGCCCTTGGTGCCGCCCGTGACAAGCGCGTACTTCCCATGCAGATCGAAAAGTTCTGTGTGAGTGCTGAATTGACTGTCCGCCATTGGTCTCCGTCCCTTCTGCCGTGGAAGAAAGCGCCGACACGGTTGTCGGCGCTTTCGACTCACCAAGGTTGACAGGCATTTTGGACGTCCGGGAGATCCTGCTGATACAGGTACTGCGAGAGCCCCCTTGCGTTTTCGTAACAGCAGCGATCAACTTCCGCTGCTCGCCCCCGGCGGCCCGTCGAGCACGGTGGGAACGTACTCGAACAACTGAAGCCGACCGTCGAACGTGCGAGTCTCGACCAGTTCGAGCGCGACATCGGGGTACCCGTCGAAGATGCGTTCCCGACCCGTGGCCCCGTTGATCACCGGAAAGACGACCACGCGGAAACGGTCGACCTCCCCGGCTCGCAGGAGCGAGCGACACAGGCTGAGACTACCGATGGTGCGCAACGGCCCGCGCCGCTTCAACTCCCGCACCGCCTCGATCGGATCCCCTTGTATCAGTTCGGTATTCGCCCAGGACAGCGGCCCCCGCAACGTAGATGAGAACACAACCTTCGGCCGCGCGGTCAGTGAGGCCATACCGGGCTCATCACCCATCTCCGCGACGAAACCGGACATCAACCGATACGTCCTCGCCCCCAGAAGCACCGTGTGCTCCTGCTCGGCATCCTCATCGAGCCACGCCAGATACTCCGGCCCGCCCATCCCCCACAGCCCCGGCCACCCCTCCGCGGACGCGAACCCGTCGAGCGAAATAATGAAGTCCACCATCAAATTCGACACAAAGCGCTCCTTCCCGGTGTTGTTTCCGCCGCATCCGATCACCTTCACCGGCTGCCCGCCACACGCGCTCACCATCCTCCGCCGACGCCACATCGAATGGAAGATTCCCCGGCGAGTCGAAAACCCGCGCGCACGGTGGCGTCCGTGCCGTACCGTGCGACGGTACGCCGCATCATCGAGAACACATCGAAACCCGTTGGACCACAACAGGTTATGCGACAATACCCGTGGGGATGTATGCAATCTCGTCGACGGGCCCTCGCCGTTGGAACCCGACAGAATGAGCGATACATGAACAGCACAGCCGAGTCGAGAGTGCCCGAACTAGGCTCGTCGGACGGATCCGACGACATTTACGAGGCGCTGCGGCGCTACGGCATAGTGAAATTGCCGGGACGATGCGCCTCCGCTGACCTGGCGGAAATCCGGGCCGAATGTTCGGGGGTCATCGAATCGCCACCGGCCGAGTCGGTGATTCTGGATTACGGAAGCGGTGCCGGATACCGACTGCTCCGAGCGCAACTGGCCGCCTCGCACAAGACGACCGCGAAGTTCTTCGGTCAGCGATGGATGCGCGACGTGACCGATCGGTTCTTCGGCCGCGACTACGCCTTCAACAACGATGTGATCATCGTTTACGACAAGGTGGATACCGAGCACTTCGCTCGAGCGCCGCATTACGACAAGACGCCGAACCTCAAGTTCTTCCTCTATCTCTCGGACGTGACGGAGGAGACCGGTCCGTTCACCTGTTTCCCCGGAACTCAAACCTTCGGGAAACAGGCACAGGTCGCGAATCGAGAGCGCAAGCGAATACCGGAGCCGAGCGAGACCCGGCTACTACCCCCGGAACTGGTCGAGCACCCCGTTCCGATCATCGGACCAGCGGGCACGCTCCTGGTCATCGACGGCGACATCATCCATCGCGGCGCGCCGATCCGGCGAGGGCATCGGCTGGCTGTTCGGAGTCGGTCTTATCTGTCCGCATACGCTCCGTGACGGCCGAGCGCTCGGCGAGGAAGGTGCCGGGATCAGCGAAACCCGTTGGCGAGTAAGGCCTTCAGCTTGTCGTGGGGTAGGGCGGGCGAGTGGTGGCCGTCTCGTCCGGTCATGGGGGTGTTCACGATGAGGGCGTTGAGGACGGACTCCTCTACCGCTGCTACGACGGCCGCGTACAGGGGGTCCATGCGGTTCCACGGGAGGCGGGTGGTGGTGACGAGATCGTCGGGGGTGGGATCGCCGTGGGGGAAGCCGGTGTCGGAGGCGCGGTCGGCGGCGGTGGAGAAGGCGAGAAAGAGGTCACCGGAGAAGAGGCTCCCGGTGGTGCCGGTGCGGGCCAGGCCGAACGGGACGCGCCGGGCCATGGCGATGCACTGGAGCGGGTCGAGGGGCGCGTCGGTCGCGACGACGACGATGACCGAGCCGGCGCCGCCCGGCGCGGCGGGGATGCGCGCGGGCGCGGTGCCCCAGTCGGTGGTCTCCATCGGATTCTCGACCGCGAGCCGATCGCCGACGCGATGCCCGCGAATCGTGAGTTCGTGCCGGGAGCCGAAATTGGCCTGAACGAACACGCCGACGGTGTAGGTGTGCGGCCCGAACTCGACCAGTCGCGACGCGGTGCCACTCCCCCCTTTGAAGGCGTAGCAGTTCATTCCGGTGCCGCCGCCGACGGAGCCCTCGTCGAGCGGCCCGCCGCGGGCCGAATCCAGCGCGGCCACAACGATTTCCGGCGTGACGTGCCCGCCGTTGATGTCGTTGAGGTATCCGTCCCACGTCTCGGCGCAGACCGGCAGCAGCCACTCCCT
>NZ_BAGH01000550.1 GCF_000308715.1 Nocardia tenerifensis NBRC 101015 | reverse complement strand
GGCAGCGCGCGCAGGCGGGCGCGGGCGTCGTCGTCGGGCAGCAGGTGGGCGGTGCCGGTGTGCCAGCGGCCGTGCAGGCGCAGACGAACGCGGTTGTCGGCCTTGATGTTCCGGATGTACTGGGAGCGGTCGCCGAACTCGGAGACCAGCCAGAACGTGCCGCCCTCCTTGCGCCCGCCGATGGGGGTGACGCGCGGCTGCCCGCTCACCCGGCCGACGGTCTCGAGCAGCTGCTGTCCAGGTATCTTGCGCTGCAAGGGATTGACGACGCGACGCTGCAGTGTCGTCACCACTTTGTGTTGAATGTCGCGCTTGCTCGGCATGCGGCGACGGTAGCACCGGGAGCGCGATCTGGGCACTGTGCCGCACGGCACGGTATAGGCACTGTGCCGCACGGCACGGCCGACGAAGGGGCACAGTGTCGAATTCGCCCTTGGCACAGTGCCAGAGCCGAGCGCGGCAGCGGTGGGCAATCCGACGAATCGCCGAGAAACCTACGGCCACAGTGTGATGCGCGTCATAGAGTCCGGGCCCTGCGACAACTCTGAGCCCCGAGGACACCCCATGCACACTTCCGCCCCGCACTCGCGCCCCCTGGTTCTCGCCGCGGCCATGATCATGATCGGCTCCGGCTTCCTCACCGCCGCACCAGCGCACGCCGCAGGCGCGATCAATTTCGCGCCGAAGGTGGATTCGCCTTCGGGCGGCCAGTTTCCGTCGTGGGGGCCAGGACCGTCCGCCATCGGCACCGTCACCGCCGACTTCGACGGCGACGGCGAGCCCGATATCGTCGCGGCCGATTTCCAAGGGGCGGGGCCGATTCTGATGACCGGCAAGGGGGACGGCCGGTTCAACAGCGGCACCAGGGTCGGCGGGGTGGGCACCGGCTTCGGCGCGGTCGGCGTCGGCGATCTCAACGGCGACGGCAAGCCCGACGTCGTCGCGCAGGCGTGGACGACCATCGCCACGTTCGTGAACAACGGCGACGGCACCTTTCGCACGGCCGGGAAGTACCCGACACTCGAAGGCGCGCAACAGGAGGTGATCGTCGCCGACGCCGACGGCGACGGTAAGGCGGACGTGCTGAGCCTGGTGCCTGCCGGCGTGCAGACCTGGCTCAGCCACGGCGACGGCACCCTCGCGGCCGGGCCGACCAGTGTGATCCCCGGCGTCGCCGCCGCCTTCACGGTGGGAAAGTTCAACGCGGACAACAAGATCGACCTCGCGATCAACAACGACGCGCTGCAACAGGTGCACGTGTTCACCGGTGACGGCGACGGCGGCTTCACCCGGCGCGGGGCCAGCACCAGCGGCCTGATCACCGAGGACGTGCGCGCCGGCGACTTCGACGGCGACGGCATCGACGACGTGATCACCGCCGACTCGTTCTCCTTCAGCACCACGCTGCTGCTGTCCGACGGGCAGGGCGGATTCAAGAAGACCGATCGGATCGCCGCCTCCGGCCTCGGCCCCACCAGCATCGTGACCGCGGACTTCAACAAGGACGGAAAGCTCGACGCCGCGATGTCGGCGGTGCTGAACTCCAAGATGGTGATCTTCACCGGCAACGGTGGAACCGTCGGCAAGACGGGCGATTTCGACGTCACCCCGCAGCCGCAGACGCCCGTCGTCGCCGACTTCGACGGCGACGGAAAGCTCGACATCGTGGTGGCGGGCAGCGCGAACGCGGTGTCGTTCCTGAAGAACGTCTCTTGAGGTCGTCAGCGCACCGAGACCGCGCGAACGTTGTCGTCGAAGGGCAGCGGGCCGTCGACCGAGGCGGTGACCCGCACGCCGTGCACGACGATCTCGCCACCGTGATTGTCGAGAAACGCGACGTCGGAGGCGTCCCGGCCGGTGGCGATGCGCACGAGGGTGGCGCGCGGCGCGAGGCCGGTGGCGTCGAGCACCCGCCAGGCGCCGTCGACCCAGGCCTCGGCGACCGCGTGGAAATCCATCGGCGCGCAGCCCGGCGCGTACACCGACACCACCCGGGCGGGCACCTTCAGCGCGCGGAGCAGGGCCACGACCAGATGCGCGAAGTCGCGGCACACCCCGGTGCCGGACAACAGCGTCTCCACCGCGCCGTCGATGGGGTCGCTGCTGCCCGCGACGTAACGGATCCGCCGCCCGACCCACTCCGCTACCCGGGCCGCCAGCTGTACATCCGTTGCGCCGGAGCCGAATTCGGCGGCGGCGAAGCCGAGCAGCTTGTCCGACTCGGCGAATCGGCTCGGCCGCAGATACAGCGCGCGGTCGTAGTCGGCGGGTGGTTCCGGCAGCGCGGCGCCGAGCACGGTCGCGCGGTAGTACGCGCGCAGATGCCCTGGGCCGACCGTGAATTGATGGATGCGGGTGCCGTGCGGCCCGAGGATCTCCCTGGCGGTGACGACCCGGCCGTCGAGCTCGAACACCAGCGACTCGGCCACCTCCAGTCCCGGTTGCCTGGCGACGGCGATCTGGAACTCGAGGGTGGCCGGCGCGGTGACCGCCACCTCGAGCCGAGCTGAGACATCGCGCTGCACGCCACAATCCTGGCAGTCGCGCTCGACCGGCCGCCCGGTTTTCCACCGCGGCATGCCGTGTCGGCCGCATTCGCGCCGTCAATTCGCGCACGCGGCGGGGATTAGGGTGCCCGGCCGCGCGGATATGGGCGAGAATTTGCCAGTGCGCACCCAGTTCACCCGCGAGCTCCTCGCGTTGACCAATGATTTGACGCTGATGTGCCGGCTCGCCCATGACGCGGCCGAGCGGGTGACCGACGCGCTCGTCGGCGCCGACCTCACCGCGACCTATGAGGTTTTCGCCCTCGACGAGCAGCTGCAGAAGATGTACGGCGCGTGCGAGGCGCGGACGGTGGCGCTGCTGGCCTTGCAGGCGCCGGTCGCCCGCGACCTGCGGCACGTGGTCACCGCGATCCAGATCGCGACCGAGCTGTCCCGGATCGGCGGCCTGGTCAGCCAGGTCGGCGAGCAGGTGTATCAGAGCCATCCGGGACACGTTGCGCCGCAACCGATTCTCGACATCCTCGCCGACATGGGCCGGCTAGCGGCGACCCGCGCCGCGCTCAGCGGTCAGGCCGTGGCCACCGGACACCAGGAGCCGCCCGCCGAGCGCGATCCCGGCCTGCACGCCATGGAGTTGCTGCACAAGCGATTGCACGCCGCCCTGGCCGCGCCCGCGTCGGATCAGCCGACCACCGTCGCCATCACCATCGCCCTGCTCGCCAATCACCTGGAACGCTGCGTCGACCACACCGCCCGCATCGATCGCCTGATTCGCTTCCTGGACACCGGCATTCCGCCGACCGCCCAGCCCGCCGACACCGCGTGAGCACTACCGGCCGGTGGCGCGCGCGATCGCGTAGAGGTCGCGGGCCGGGCCGCTCAGCCGCTGCCCCGTCGGCCACACCGCGCGCAGCGTGCGGTTCAGTTCGAGGTCGGTGACCGTCGGGGAGACCAGTGTGCCCGCGGCGATCTCGGCCGCCACGGCCAGCGAGCTCAGCACCGCGGGCGCGACGTCCGACGCGGCGGCGGTCTTGATCGCGGTGGTGGACGACAGTTCCAGGGCGACCTCCGGCCGCCACCCCGGGATCTCGCGAGACACCGCGTGCTCGAACCAGTTTCGGGTGCCCGAGCCGGTTTCCCGTTGGATGAGCGGGGTTTCGGCGAGTTCGGCGAGGGTGACCGAACCGCGGCGCGCCCAGCGGTGCCCGGGCGCGACGACCACGACCAGGTTGTCGTCGGCGATGACGTGGGACTGCAGGCCGCGGAAGTTCTGCGGGCCCTCGATGAAGCCGATGGCCGCCTTGTTGTCGAGCACCGCCGCGGCGACCTCCACCGAGTTGCCGGACTCCAGCGCGATGGCCGTGCCGGGCGCGGAGGCGCGCAGCTGCATGAGCCAGCCCGGGAAGAGGTACTCGGCGATGGTCTGGCTGGCCGCGACGCGCAGGTGCGAGTCGCGCTCGGTGCGCAGGGTGTCGATGCCCGCGTCGAGCTGCTCGGCCGCGCGGACCACGCCGCGGGCCCACTCCGCGATCAGCGATCCGGCCGGGGTCGGCCGCGAGCCGAGCGTGGTGCGCTCCAGCACCGGCAGCCCGACGAGCTTCTCCAGATAGCGGATCCGGGACGAGGCCGACGGCTGGCTGATGCCGTGCGCCGCCGCCGCGCGGCCGAGGCTGCCCAACTCGATGACCGAGAGCAGCAGATCGAGCGCGGCCAGGTCGGGGACGCGGGGCGACAGGGGCATAGAACGAGTCTATGCATACATAGGAACGGCGCGGCTACCCGGCGCGGCTACCTGCGGCGAGGCTGGAGTCATGACCGCCACAGTGATCTCCCGCCCCGCGCCCCGGCCGGTCGGCGAGCTCGCCCCGCGCGGGCCCCGCTCGCTGCGCCTGCTTGGCCCGAACTGGTTCGCCGCGGTGATGGGCACCGGCATCGTCGCCAACGCGGCCGCCACCCTGCCGCTGCAGTTCCCCGGCCTGCGCGGGGCCGCGACGGTGGTGTGGGCGCTGGCCGCCACGCTGCTGGTGGTCTTGAGTGTGGCGTGGGTCGCGCACTGGGCGCGCTATCCCGACACCGCTCGCGACCATCGCGGCCACCCGGTGATGTCGCAGTTCTTCGGCGCTCCCCCGATGGCCCTGCTGACCGTCGGCGGCGGAACCCTGCTGCTCGGCTCCGACGTGATCGGCGTGACCGCGGCGGTGGCCGTCGACTGGGTGCTGTGGACCGCGGGCACGGTGCTGGGCCTGCTGACCTCCGTCGCCATCCCCTACCGGATGTTCACCGGGCGGGCCGCCGAGGCCGACGCGGCCTTCGGTGGTTGGCTGATGCCCGTTGTGCCCCCGATGGTTTCGGCCGCGATGGGCGCGCTGCTCGTTCCGCACACCCCGGCGGGCCAACTCCGCTTGACGATGATCCTGCTCTGCGTCGCCATGTTCGGCCTCAGCCTGTTCGCCGCGCTGGTCACCATCACCCTGATCTGGTCGCGCCTGGTGCACCACGGCACCCCGCAGGCGGGCATGGTGCCGACGCTGTGGATCGTGCTCGGCCCCCTCGGCCAATCCATCACGGCCGCAGGGCTGCTCGCCAACGCCGCCCCGGCCGCCCTGCCGGATCTCTACGCCAAGGGCCTGCTGGTGTTCTCCATCGTCTACGGCATCGCCACATGGGGATTCGCCATGCTCTGGCTGATACTGGCGCTCGCCATCACCGTGAAGACTTACCGCGCGGGTGAATTGGCCTTCAATCTCACCTGGTGGGGGTTCACCTTTCCCCTCGGTACATGCGTCACGGGCAGCATCGTGCTCTACAGCCACACCGGCGCGAACCTGTTCGCCGCCACCGCTGTCGCCCTGTACGTCATGCTGGTCGTCGCGTGGTCGGCGGTGGCGATTCGGACCGCCCGCGGCGCGGTGCGCGGCGACCTCCTCCGCCCCGCGCTGGGTTAGCCCCCGGCCGTGCGGTTTCGAGGACCGCCGGCTCAATCCAGCAGCGGGAAGCGGCCCGAGTGCAGCAGACCCGAGATAGCCGCCATCTTCGCCTGCGGCGCAGCATAATCCGGGTGCGCGCGCAGAACCGCTGCCGCGTCGTGCAATTGGACCATCTGCTGCTCGGCCTGCGCGACGGTGCGGCCGCCGGGGGTGATCGGGTGGCGGGCGAAGGCGGGGCGGCTCGGGTCGACGCGGTCGAGCGCGAGGGCCTTGTCCACCCGGCGTGCGCAGCGGCAGAACGCCTCCGGGTTGGCCACGCCGCACGTCGCGGTCAAGAAGTTGCCCAGGCGTTTCTTGGCGCGCGCCAAGCGCTTCCGGTACGCGGCGGGGGTGATGTCGAGGATCCAGGCGGCGTCGGTGGAGTTGAGCTCGAAGACGTCGCCGAGCACGAACGCGACGCGCTCGTCGCGGGCCAGGCACTGCAGCATGGCCTGGCTGCAGTTGAGCCGGACCTCCTCGGTGAGCAGCGTCGCCTCCGGGCCGAGGTAGTCCGCTTCGGCGAGCCCGTCGGCCAGGCCGTCGCGGTAGGCGTCCAAGCTCAGCTGGGCCGCCTCCTGCGGCGACTGCCGCTTCAGATTCAGCAGATAGTTCACGCCGATCCGATACGCCCACGTCAGCAGCTTGGCCTCCCCGCGCCAGGTATCGAGGTTGCCCAGCACGCGCAGCAGGATCTCCTGGGTCGCGTCCTCGGCCTCGGCGGGCCGCCACACCATCCGCAACGCGAGCCGGTACAGCGGGTCCTGTAGCAGCCGCACCACCTCGGCGATCGCGTCGCGGTCCCCGGCGATGGCGCGACCCACCAACTCCCGCTCCTCGGCCGCCACCGATTCGCCCTCGTGCTCCCGCGCGCTCATTCCGCCATCTTTCGGCCGATGGGCGCGTCGGCGCAAGCCGATTCGTCAGTAGGTGCGCAGGGTGCGGAACTCCGGATCGGCCTCCGGCGGGTTCGCGGCCACGGCGGCGAAGACCTCCTGCGGCGGCGGCTCGGCGAGGATCATACCGGCCACCTCCTCGGCGCCGACCGGCTGGCGCGAACGTGCGGGGCCGAATCGACCGGCCCCGCATGGCCATCAGGAGATCGCGTCGGTGAGCGCGTGCCGACGCAGCCATTCGGCCACCGCGGCGCCGATCTCGTCCGGTCGCTCCTCGGGCGCGTGATGCCCGGCCGGGCCGATCGAGGCGACCTCGACGTTCACGAAAGTTCGCGCGGCCCAGTCGATCGCGTCGGCGGAGCCGAGGCCGACGCCGTTCTCCAGCCCCATCACGAGCTTGGGGACCTCGGGCGAGCGGGCCGCCCACCGGCCGTAGTCGTTCACGATGGCCACCACGTCCGCGGGCTCGCCGTCGAGCGGAAGTTCGCGCGGCCACACCAGCATCGGCTTGCGCGACTGCGGCGTCGGGTAGGGCGCGCGGTAGACGTCGAGGTCCGCGGGCGAGAGGTTGGCGGCGCCATTAGGCAGGTTGAACTCGATGAACATATTCTCCTCCAGGATCATTCGCTCACCCTCGGGCCCGCGGAACTTGCGGAACAGCTCGGCGCCGAGCGGCGGCATCTCGGCCCAGCGCATCGGCCGCAGGAACGTCTCGATCAGCGCGACGCCGCGCACGCGCCCCGGATGCCGTGCGGCCCAGTCCATGCCGAGCGCGCCGCCCCAGTCGTGGCCGACCAGCACGACCTGGTCCAGCTCCATCGCGTCGAACCAGGCGTCCAGGTAGCGGGCGTGGTCGACGAGCCGGTAGCCGATATCGGGCTTGCCGGACTCCCCCATGCCGATGAGATCGGGTGCCAGCGCCCGGGTTCGATCGGTGACGTGCGGAATCACATTGCGCCACAGGTAGGAGGAGGTGGGGTTGCCGTGCAGGAACACCACCGGCACCGAGCCCGTGCCCGCGTCGCGGTAGTGGATGAACGAGTCGAGAACGTCGACGGTTGCCATGATCTGTCCTTCCGAGTGTCCGGCTGTTGCCTGCACCCGGTTTGGACACGGGATATCGCCGCACTGTGACCGTTCGGCAAAGTGACGCTCGTCACCGCTTCCGGCGGCTAGGCTTGCCTCGCGGCGGTCGTCACCCCTGCGGCGAACGACCGAAACATCCGTAAGGAACTAGTAGATCTAACAATCAGGCTGAAATGAACCTGAGAATACTGCCGAAACAGGCTCATCGACTTGCCAAGATCAACCCGGGTTATCTACTGTCTTAATACGTAGAAGCAAGCGCGCTTCTGCCCTAGACATCACGAACGAGCTCGCCCCGCGCGGCTCGACGCCTCGGGTCCTCCCTCATCGGCCCCGCGGTGTCGTCGGTACGGAATACGGACTGGACAACCCTCCGCACCACCGCGCGGCCGGACTCACTCGTGATTCGGCCACCCTCGAGTCGGCGCCGGCACGGCGACTCGAGGGTGGTTTCGTCTTCGCTGTGCGGAACGTCATAGCCCGCAATCACTTCCACGACCTCGACCTCCGGATACGTTGGCGCCCGATATAGTTCAAGGCGGTTGGCGTTAGGAAGCTCGATGAAGTTCACAGTTCAGCGGCTCGCTCTGATCGGGTTGGCCATCGCGACATTCATCGGACTGTCCTACTACTACGTGAACCGAGTCGAATCACCGAGGGCGAGCGCCCAGTGCGGCACCGGCTCCGCGCCGGTCTGCGCCGACGCGCGGGCGAGCATGCCGAGCCGGGACGCGCTGGCGATGCTCGAGAAGATCCGGGTGGCGGGCCGCGCGCCCAAAACCGGTTACACCCGTGAGCAATTCGGCCCGGCCTGGACCGACGACGTGTCGGTCCCCGGCGGCCACAACAAGTGCGACACCCGCAACGACATCCTGCAGCGCGACCTCACCGAGGTCACCTTCAAGGACAACAGCCACTGCGTCGTCGCCTCCGGCACCCTGAACGACCCCTACACCGGCAAGATCATCAAGTTCGTCCGCGGCCCGAAGACCTCCGACGACGTGCAGATCGACCACATCATCCCGCTGTCGGACGCCTGGCAGAAAGGCGCGCAACAACTTTCCCCGCAGCGCCGCCAGGACCTGGCCAACGACCCGCTGAACCTGCAGGCCGTCGACGGCCCGACCAACCAGTCCAAGAGCGACTCCGACGCCGCCACATGGCTGCCGCCGAGCAAGAGCTACTGGTGCGCCTACCTGACCAGGCAGATCCAGGTCAAGGCGGCCTACGAGCTCTGGGTGACCCAGGCCGAGAAGGACGCCATGACACGCGAACTCAGCGCCTGCCCCTGACCGGCCCGCGGTCACGGCAGCTCCACGACGACCTTGCCGAACGGATTGCCGTCCCGGAAGTAGCGATACGCCGCCACCGCCTCGTGGAGCGGGAACACCCGATCGATCAGCGGGCGCACGCGGTGTTCGCTGATCGAGCGATTCATCGCCTCGAAGTCGGTCCGGCTGCCGACGGCGATCCGCCGGATCGACACATACTGCGGGCCGAACACGTCGCCGACCGACTCGGCCACCGGCGTCGGCGCGGCGCCGATCATGGTGATCTGCGTGTTGTACCCGCCGGCGCGAACGGATTTCGACAGCGTCGGCAACCCGACGGCGTCGACGACGTGCTCGACGCCGTCGCCGCCGGTGAGCTCCTGCACCGCCCGATCCCAGTCCGGCGTCTCGGTCGAGACGAGCACCTCGTCCGCGCCGAGCTTGCCCAGTCCCTCGGCCTTGCCCGGACTCGACGTGACCGAGAAGACCCGCGCGCCCAGGGTTTTCGCGTGCTGCACGGCGAACAGCGCGACGGGCCCGGTGCCCACGGTGAGCACCGTCTCCCCCGGCGCCACCGGCACGGGCTTGGTGAGCGCCGCCCACGCCACGACTCCCGCGCAGGTCAGTGTGGCCGCCTCCACGTCGGTCAGGTGCGCGGGTACGTGCACCACCGAATCCTGTTCCAGCACCGCGTAAGTGGCGAGCATGCCGTCGAAGTTGGCGCCGTACTGCTCGGCCGCCGTGGCCAGCCGCTGCGGGCCGTCGATCCACCGCACGAAGTAGCTCGCGGTGATCCGGTCGCCCACCGCGGCACGGGTCACGTTGTCGCCCACGGCGATCACCTCGCCGACCCCGTCGGAGAGCGGGACGATCCCCGGTGTGGCGGGCAGCGGGTAGACGCCGTCCATCAGCATCAGGTCGCGGCGGTTGATCGAGGCCGCCCGCACCCGCATCACGACTTGATCCGGGCCAGGCTGCGGAACCTCCTGCGCCGCGGTGGTCAGCCCGGCCAGCCCGCGCAGCGGATCCAGGTGGTAGGCAAGGCCTTTCATCGCACACCCACGATGTACTGGTGGTCGGACAGGATCCGGCCCTCGTCGTCGAGGCCGATGACCTCGAAGCCGCCGCCCGCGACCGTGCCGTCGGCCTTGGCCACCATGGTCCAGGACACGCCGATCAGCCCCGCGGGCAACCGGAACGCGGGCTCCTCGACCGCGAACTCGTACTCGCCCGACTCGATGAACATCTCGTAGGCCCTGGTCACCCTGCGGTCCAGCGCGTCGTGTCCGCGCACCTCGAGCGGCGGCATGGGGAACTGCAGTCGCTCGGCCTCGGCCCGCATCTCGATCGGCGGATCGACGAGGGTCTGCGCTCCGGTGGGCGCCCAGAGTTCCCGGATCTGCTTGCGCCGCGCCTGCGCGTCGGCCTCGTTCCACTGCGCCGCGTACTGCTCGGCGAAGCGGGCCAGTTCGTTGTCGTTCAGTTGCTTGCTCATGACACAGAGCTTTGCGGCCGCGACGATTCCGCGCGATTCCCGGCAGGGAATAGCCGGAACGCGGTGTTGCTGCTTGGTCATACCCTCCGCGGAATCGCGCTGCGACCCTGGTCGGATAAGACTGTGGACATGACAACGGCGATAGCTGCACCGGGTTTCGCCCGAGAGCTCAAGCACTGGCGAACCCTGCGTCGGGTCAGCCAGCTCGACCTCGCGATCCGGGCGGACACCACCCAGCGGCATCTGAGCTTCCTCGAGCAGGGGCGCTCGCGGCCGGGGCGCACCATGGTGGTGCGGCTCGCGGAGTCGCTCGAACTGTCCCTGCGCGAGCGCAACGACCTGCTGCTCGCGGCGGGGTACGCGCCCGCTTTCCCCGAATCCGATTTGGACACATCGGAACTGGGCCCCGTGAGGGAGGCGCTGAAGACGATCCTCGACGGCCATCAGCCCTATCCGGCGATCGTCGTGCGGCCGCGCGGCATCCTGCTCGCCGCCAACTCCGCGTTCGAGGTGCTCACCGAGGGCGCCGCGCCGCACCTGCTGAAGCCGCCGATCAACGTGCTGCGCCTCGCCCTGCACCCGGACGGGCTGGCCCGGCGGGTGGTGAACCTGCCCGAGTGGGGCAAGCACGTGACCGAGGCCCTGCGCGGCCGGGTGTCCCGCAGCCCCGATGCCGCGCTCGAGGAGTTGATCGCCGAGCTGGAAGGCTATCTGCCCCAGGCGGAACCGGGGCCGGACCACCTCGGCTTCGCGGTGCCGCTGCGGCTGCGCAGCGACGACGGCGAGCTGCGGCTCATCACCACCCTCACCTCGTTCGCCACGGCCACCGACATCACCCTGGCGGAGCTGCACCTGGAGGCGTTCCTGCCCGCCGACGCCCAGACGGCGGAGATCCTGCGCGCCCGCGCGGCCCGGGGGTAGCCGAGCTACCAGGTACGCGCGGCGGACCGCAGGCGGGTGTGCACCAGCTCGACGTGCGGGCGCGGGTCCGTGCCGGGGCGGCGGACCAGGAAGCCGGTGTTGATCGGCGGATCCGGCGGATCGAGCAGGGTGCTCAGCTCGCCCGAGTCCAGTTGCGCCGCACAGAGATAGCGCGGCAGCACGCTGATGCCCGCGCCCGCGGCGACGGCGGCGGCGACCGCGCGCAGGTCCGCGACGATGACCGCCGCCTCGCCGGTCAGCCGGAGGCCGAAGACGTGCCGCCAGTACCGGCGCAGGATCGGCAGGTCGGGGGCGTAGCTGACGAGTGGGACGCCGGCCAGCACGGCCGGGCCGTCGGACAGCAGCCGCGTCGTGTCGATCCGGTCGGCGACAGCGGGCGCGGCGACCAGCAGGAACTCCTCGTCCATCAGCGGCTCCGCGACCACGGTCCGGCCGCGCGGGCGCACGGTCGACAGCAGCAGGTCGTAGTGGCCCGCGCGCAGGCCGGCCAGCAGATCCTCCGAGAGCCCGGCCGTCACGGTCAGCCGGACGCCGTGCGCGATCAACGGCGCGAGGGCCGGAAGTACCTGTACCGCAAGCAGTTCCGCGGGCCCGGCCAGCCGGACCGGC
>NZ_BAGH01000551.1 GCF_000308715.1 Nocardia tenerifensis NBRC 101015 | reverse complement strand
GCATCGGGGGCCACAGGGACGGGAACGGTGAAGAAGCCGAGGCCGAGGACGCTGGCCAGCATGCTGGAGATCCAACCACACCTGATCGTTGGGGCCTTCGTGCAGGGTGAGCCGGGCGGGGTGCTGGCTCGCGACCTCGTGGAACGCGGGCCAGATCCCGCCCGCGACGTGTAGCGGGACCGCGATCGCGATGATCGCGACCGCGATGAGCATCAGCGCGTCCTTCAGATACGAGGTGGCGGCGGTGCCGCGGATGCCGGCGCGCAGCACGAAGGCCGCGGTGAGCACGGTCCCGACGATCTTGCCCCACGTGCCGGAGATGTTGTCGTCGGCGACCAGTCCGATGATCAGCCCGAGCCCGGTGATCTGCAGCTGCAGATACGGCAGCATGAAGATCGCCGAGAAGATCGCGACCAGCGTGCCCAATCGCTTACTGCCGTAACGCTCTTCGAAGAAGTCGGCCTGCGTGAGATAGCCGTGCTCGCGCCCGAGCCGCCACAGCCTCGGCCCGATGAAGTACCAGATGATGCAGGCCAGTGGGACGTACGGGATGGTGTAGGTGGCGGCGACACCACTGGTGAACGCCAGGCCGGCCAGGCCCAGAAAGGTGAAGGTGGTGTAGGTCTCGCCCGCTTGCAGAAACCACAGCGTGAGACCCCCGAAACGTCTTCCGGCAACGGACCATTCGGCGAGATCGACGGCGGGCTTGCGGCGACTGTAGAACCCGACCGCGACGAGGACCACCATGCCCGCCAGCGCGACGGCCAGGGCGGTGCTCACGCCGCTTCCTCCTCGGATCGAACGTCCGTCCGGCGGGTGCGCCGCCACTCGACCGCGGCGAGGGACGGCACGATCGCCAGTGCCCAGAGCGTCGTCCACACCATCATCGCGGGCAGGCCGAACCAGAGTTCGGTGGTGTTGACGAACGGCAGCCAGGGGGTGGCAACCAGTGCCACCGCGGGGATCAACGGCAGCAGCACGACTGCGTCGCGATTGTGGTGCACCGACGGCCTCCAGGGCGACGGGCGGATCGCCGGTTCGGCGCGACCCCCCTGACTGTTACGTGAAACGCACTGTGACAAAACCGGTTTCGTGTTGCCGGGGTTGGTTTCGTGGTTCAGGGTTGCGATGATGCCGTACCCGCCTCGCTTACGCAACCGGCAAATGATTGCTATACGCGATGGTCCGCCCCGTCGCCGTAGCAGCAATGTGCTGGATCGGCGGAGCCCCCGACCGCAGCGGCCATAATCGATATATGGGGCAAGCGCTTCGAGAGTTGGATCCGCGCGCGTCGGCCGCCGCGACGTTCGGTGCGGAGCTGCGTGCGCGCCGGCTGGCCGAGGGCCGCTCGCTTCGCCAACTGGGGCAGTTGGTCCTGGTCAGCCCCGAGCTGCTGGCCAAGGTCGAGAAGGCGCAGCGGTGTCCGCGGCCGGACCTGGTAGAGCGGCTCGATACCGTGCTGGAGACGCGCGGCGAGCTCGCGCGGCTGGCCGCGCCGCTGTTCACCGCCACCGACCGCTCGGCGCCCGACTTGCCGAAGCTGGATCCCGGCAGCGCGGAGATCGAGTTGCGGCGGGTGATCGACGACGTGCGGGCGACCGACCACACGCTCGCGGCGGACCGGCTCGCCGAGCTCATGACGTTCGCGGAAGCGGCTGGCGCGGTGGATGATTCGGGTCTCGCGACCCCGGCGAAGCGGTCGCTGCGCCGCACGCTGGCCGAGGCCGAGCAGCTGGCCGGGTGGATGCTGTTCGATCGAGGCGATCAGGCCGGCGCCGAGCGGATGTTCGCCGACGCCCGGCGCACGGCGCAGCAGGCAGGCGCCGCCGACCTCGTCGCCTACGTGCTCGGGCCGAGCGCGGCGTACGCCAGCATCTGGTGTGGCGACGCCGAATTGGGCGCCGAGCGCGCGTACGGGGCGCTGGCGTGGGCCCGGCGCAGCGGTAACCGCAGGCTGGCGGCGTTCGTGGCCGCGGTGGCCGCCCGCGCGCACGCCCGGCTGGGGGAGGGCGACCTGTGCCGGCAGATGCTCGGCGAATCGGAGTGGGAACTGGACCGGCATGTGGCCGACGGCTCCGATCCCGGCTGGCTGTCGGTATTCGACGAGGCGACCTTGGCCGGGTATCGCGGGCTCTGCCTGCTGGATCTCGGCGAACCGCGCGCGGCCATCGCGGCGTTGGGGCAGCAGGAAGTCGCCACTCCGCCGCAGTTCGTGCGCAACAGCATCATCTGGCGACTCGAATGCGCCCAGGCGCACCTGCGGCTCGGCGAGATCGACACGGCCGGTTCGGAAATCGAGAAGGCGCTCGACTATGCCGAGCCCGGCGCGGTGACCCCGAGGGTCGTGCGGGTGTTCCACGCCGCCGATCTACGGCTGCGCTCGGACCGCAGCGTGCGCGAGCTGGCCACCACCCGCGAGCGACTATGGGGCTTCATCTCGGCGAACGGGTGAAGGGGTAAGTCGCCCAACGAAGTTCGGTTCCCGAGTCGGTCTGGACGACGGTCACGCGCTCACCCTGGTAACGCCCCTCGACGGCCTGGTAGCAACCGGGCGCCTCGATCACGAAGCGGGTCTCGGAGTTCGCCGGATCGGTGACGAGGTGTGCGTGCAGACCGTCGTGGCGCCAGGTGAACACGTGCTCGTCGGCCTCGCACCACCAGCGACCGAGGATCCGCTCGACATCGGCGGGGCACGGCGGCGTCGGTTGCCACGCCGCCTCGGCGGGCGGGTACGCGGCGGCCGCCTGGTCGGTGACGTCGCAGACGAGATCGGTCAGGGTGATGCCGCGCGTGGCGTTGGTGCACGCGGCGACCACGGTGCCCGACGCCCGATCGGTGGTCAGCGCGGCGTGGAAGCCGGGCATGCCGCCGAGATGGCCGGCCAGGACATGATCGGCGCGGCGATCGAGGATCAGCCCGAGCCCCCACCCTCTCGTCCACGATCGAGTGTCGACCATGACCTGCACGGTGTGCATCGCGTTCACCACCGAGGGCGGCACGATTTCCGGTTCGGCGCCGATGAGCGCGTGCCCCCAGCGCAGCAGATCGGTTGGCGTGGACCATAGTTGGCCGATGACCGCGTTGGCCGCCATGTCCATGACCGGTTCCCGGTGGAAGATGTCGATGAACGGATCGCTGCGGTAGCCGACCGCCGCGTCCGGCGGCGGCTGCCAGGTCGTCCGGTGCAAACCCAGTGGCGTCAGCAGTGTTTCGTCGATCAGCTCGGCGCAGGGGCGACCGGTGACGCGTTCGATGACCGCGCCGATCGCGGCGTAGCCGAGATTGGAGTACTGCCATCGTTCGCCGGGCTCGCCGACCATCTCCACGCGCGTAAACGCCTCGTGCAGTTCGGCTTCGGACGGCCCGAGCATGGACGCCCACATGTCGACGGGGACCTCGCGCTGAATGCCGCCGCAGTGCGCGAGCAGCATGCGCAGCGGTACCCGGCCGAACGAGGTCTCAGGCAGATAGTGCTCGACCGGCGCGTCCAGATCGAGGCGCTGCTGGTCGACCAGCAGCAGCGCCAGGGCCGCGGTGAAGGTTTTGGTGATGGATCCGATGCGGTACACGCTGTCGTGGCCGGCGGGAATCCCGTTCTCGACGTCGGCGAACCCTGTCGAGGCCGCGGCGAGGAGCACGTCGTGCTGCGCCACGGCGACCGTCAGGCTGGGTAAACGGTGCGCGCGGCGCAGCCGGGTGACACGGTCGCTGAGCGTCTTCTCGAAATCGGCGTCCATGCTTCCTCCGTTCACCTCCAGCATCGCATGCCGTGCGCACGTAGTGATGCGTACAGATTCGGTTGTACGCATCAACTCCCTTCTGTCCCGGGACTTTTCGGACAAGGCTGGTAGCAGCACCCGTCGCCGGAGGCGATGCGGCCGGTCGGCGCGGGTGTGGCCGCCGGGGAAGCCGCGCACGACCTGAACGTGCCCACGAGACTGGGGCCGGGGCGCGTCGGGTAGGCCGAGGCGTGGTCGGGCTGCCGGCCGATACACCGATGTGAACAGCACGGAGGGGAGATGTCGGTGTATCGGCCGGAGGGGCCGCGCGATGCTCCTACCTCGCCGAGGTCCACGATTCCGCTGCGGCGTGTCCGCCGGTGTGCCATATTCGGCAGATCACGACGAATCGCGCGGGCGGTGCCCGGGATGATGCCGGAGTTCCGCCTGAGCGCTCGCCACGAGGTCCGCGACGAGGGGGCGACGTTCGATGATCGAGCACGCGACCGCCGACTGTGCGGGAGACGCAGGCACGTTCCGCAATCCGTTGCATCCGCAGCCGGATCCCTTCCTGACCTTCTACGAAGGGAACTACTACCTGTCCACCAGTCAGTCCACCGACCAGTGCGGCTGCTTGCGGATGCGGCAGGCCTCGTCGCTGGCCGATCTGGCTGCGGCGGAACCGATTACGGTGTGGCTCGACGACGATCCCTCGCGCAATCAGGACATGTGGGCGCCGTCTTTCCACCTGATCGACGGGCAGTGGTACTTCTATTACACCGCCGGGGACGGCAGCAACAGCGGTCATCGCCTGTACGTTCTGCGGTCGGAGGGCCCGGATCCCTTGGGCCCCTATGAGTTCGCCGGCCTGCTCGGCGCGCCGGACGTGTGGGCGATCGACCCGGAGCTGCTACAGCTCGGCGACCGGCTCTACCTGCTCTGGAGTGGCCCGAACAACCTGCTGCACATCGCGCCGATGAGCGACCCGGTCACGGTGTGCGGGCGCGCGGTGTACCTGCCGTCGGCCGGCGGGTGTCCCGAGGTGCGCGAGGCGCCTGCCACGATCCAGCGCGACGGCACCACCTACCTGGTCTACTCCACCTGCGACACCGGCAAGCCGGACTATCAGCTGTGGATGCACTCGCTGCCGCCGGGCGCCGATCCGCTGGTGCCCGCCAACTGGCGCCAGCACCCGAACGTGTTGTTCACCCGCAACGACGCGGCCGGCGTCTTCGGGCCGGGATCGAACGGTTTCTTCCAGAGCCCGGACGGCACCGAGGACTGGATTGTCTACCACGCCAAGGAGACCGACGAGTACACCTACGAGGAGCGGACCACTCGGGCGCAGCGGTTCACCTGGTGTGCCGACGGCACACCGGATTTCGGCGAACCGCTGTCACTGGACACCGATATCGCTTTGCCCTCCGGCGATCCCGGCAGCGAGACCTCGAGGCAGGCCGATCGGGTGTGAGCGCTTCGTAAACTTCTGCGGGACAGGTTGGTTCAGCTTCCTGCCGGTGCTGTCGCCGAGTTCAGGGTGGGCAGGTAGCCGCGGGCCTGGCCGTCCCTGTCGGGGTGATAGGACTCGACCGGCTCGGCGATGTTCAGCGCGTTGATCCACGGATCCTGCCCGCAGATGCCGTGTCCGGCGAAGCGCGGGACCGGGTTGGCGTAAACGAACCCGGCGGCCTGGGCGCGGGCGGCGATGACCCGGTCGAGTTCGTCGGCCCCGTGGTTGAGGGCGTCGCGCTTGTGCAGGCTGAAGCTCAGCGGGCACGTGGCACGCTCGAACAGCCGCGGGTAACCCAGGACGACGACCTTGGCCTTGGGCGCTCTGGTCTTGATCTCCTTGTAGAGCCCGTCGAGGCGGCCGGGCAATGTGTTGTTGGCGTAGGCGATGCCCTCATTGACCGCCGCGTCGCACTTGGCGTCGCTGGCCGGGAAGATGCAGGAGCTGACGATACGGGCGAAGCCGGCGTCGTTGCCGCCGATGGTGAGGGTGACCAGGCCGACCCGGTCGCTCAGCACCCCCAGCTGACTGTCCCGCACATCCTGGGTGGTGGCGCCGCCGCACGCGGCGAACAAGAACGAGCCCACCGGATGGGATTTCGCCCATAACGCGGGATAAGCGAAGTCACTGCGCAGGCAGGACCCGCTGTCGGGCCGATACTCACTGGTGCCGACGCCCGAGGAGTACGAGTCACCCAGCGCGGCATAGTCGGCGGGTGCGGGTGTCGGCGCGGCAACGGCGACCGCCGCGGGCAGCAGGGCAGTGAAGAGTGCGGCGAGGGTCGCCTGCAACGCACGGGCGCGAATCATCTTGTGCTCCAAAGGGAGGGAACATCAGCGGTGCGAAAGTCGCCCGACACTGCCGTGCCGCACCAGGCGGCCACATACAGTGCCGAGCAACAAACGAGGGATAAGCCACGATACGAACTCCCCGGACTTCCCACCGAACCCCTTGCTCCCCAATGCCTGACATGCGGCAACGCCCAACTGGGGAGCCCGCCCGTGCAGCTCCCGAGAAGCGGGTCAGCGGGAGCGGTGCACGCGGGTTTCGTCCCAGACCGGGGTGTCGTGTTCGTAGACCTCGCCGTCGGAACCGAAGACGAGGAAGCGGTCGAATCCCCGGGCGAACCAGCGGTCATGCGTGACGGCGATGACCGTGCCCGCGAAGGCCGCGATGCCTTGTTCGAGCGCGTCGGCGGAGTGCAGGTCCAGGTTGTCGGTGGGTTCGTCGAGCAAAAGCATGGTCACGCCGGACATCTCGAGCAGCAGGAGCTGTAGCCGGGCCTGCTGACCGCCGGAGAGATCGTCGTAGCGCTGCTCGGCGGCGCGGGCGAGCTCGTATCGGTCGAGCGCTCGGCTGGCGGCCTCACGGCCCATCCCGTCCCGGTGTTCGTTGCCGAGGTGCAGGATCTCCAGCAGTGTTCTGCCCGAAAGGTCTGGCCGCGAATGGGTTTGCGCGAAATAGCCGGGGCGGACCCGGGCGCCGAGCGCGGCGCGGCCGGTGTGCGGCACCGGCGTGAGATCGATGTCCTGGACGGGCCGGTGTTCGATATCGGGGTCGGTGCCGCCCGCCGCGAGCAACCGCAGGAAGTGCGATTTACCGGATCCGTTGGCGCCCAACACCGCAACGCGATCGCCATACCAGATCTCGGCGTCGAACGGCCGCATCAATCCGGTGAGCTCGAGTCGCGTGCACACCAGTGCCCGGCGTCCGGTCCGGCCGCCGCGCAACCGCACGGACACGTGCTGGCGCAACGGCACCGACTCCGGCGGCCCCGCGGCCTCGAACTTGGCCAGCCGGGTCTGCGCGGCGTGATAGCGCGCCGCCATGCCGTCGTTGAACTTGGCTTTCTCCCGCAACCGCAATACCAGCGCGCGTAACTTCGCGTGGTCTTCGTCCCAGCGTCTGCGCAGTTCGGCCAGGCGTGAGTTGCGGTCCTCGCGGGCCTGCTGATAACCGGCGAAGTCGCCGCCGTGAATCCATGCCGTGGCGCCGGTGACGCCGGGCTCGAGGGTCACGATCCTGGTGGCCGCGTTCGCGATCAGCTCACGGTCGTGACTGACGAACAGCACCGACTTGTCCGATTCGGCGATCGTTCGTTCCAGCCACTGCTTGCCGGGCACATCCAGGTAGTTGTCCGGCTCGTCGAGCAGCAGCAGTTCGTCCGGGCCGGCGAACAAGGCCTCCAGGACGACACGTTTCTGCTCGCCTCCGCTGAGGGTGCGCACCGCCCGCCATTTGGCCCTGTCGAACGGGACGCCGAGGGCGGCCATTGTCACCCGGTCCCACAACGTTTCGGCCTCGTATCCGCCGACATCGACCCAGTCCGTGAGCGCGTGGGCGTACGCGAGCTGGGTCGACTGCTCGTCCCGTTCGATCAACGCGTTCTCGGCGGCGTCGAGCGCGGTCGCGGCCGCCCGGACAGCGTCCGGAGCGACCGAGACGAGCAGGTCCCGCACGGTGGAATCGTCATCGACCTGACCGATGAACTGCCGCATGACCCCGAGATTTCCCGACCGGGTGACCGCGCCACCGTCGGGGGTGAGATCACCGGCGACGAGCCTGAGCAGCGTCGTCTTCCCCGTGCCGTTCGGCCCGACCAGCGCGGCCTTGACGCCTTCGCCGATGCGGAAGCCGACCCCGTCGAGCAGCTGTCGCCCGTCGGGGAGGAAGTAGTCGAGATCCGCGATGTCTATGTGCGCCATGGGGCTTGCACCCAACCTTACCCACGCCGCACCCCGCAACCGACTTTCCGCCCGGCGGTCGCGGGCAGGACTCAGTGGGGAAGTATCACGGCGCGGCCGTTGATCTTGCCGTCGTGCAGATGCTGATAGGCGGTCGGCGCGTCGTCGATGGGATAGGTCTCGACGTGAACCGAGACCGCGCCGGCATGAGCGAGGTCGAGGACCTCGATGAGTTCACCGCGGCTGCCCCAGTACGGAGCGGTGACCGCTACCTCGTAGGGCAGCGTGCCGAATCCGACCGGGACGCTGCCGCCGCCGATGCCCACGATGACGAGCTCGGTCTCTATCCCACTGCAGGCAGCGGCGATCGTCACGGTGGGCGCGGCCCCGACGAAATCGAAGACGGCTTCGGCCCCGCGGCCTCCGGTGAGTTCGCGGACGCGCCCCGCGGCGGCGTCGTCGGAGCGGATGGCGTCGTGCGCCCCTACGCTGCGGGCGAGCGCGAGTTTGTCCTCGCTGACATCCAGGGCGATCACGCGCGCCGGAGACAGGACCCGGAGCAACTGGATCGCGACGTGACCGAGCCCGCCCGCGCCGATGACGACCGCGGTCGAGCCGGGCACCAGCTTCGGCAGCGCGCGTTTGACGGCGTGGTAGGGAGTCAAGCCCGCGTCGGTGAGCGGGGCCGTCGTGACGGGGTCGAGGTCGCCGATGGGCACGAGGTGGCGAGGATCGTCGACCAGGAGGTATTCGGCGATAGCCCCGGGAGCGCCGAGCCCGGGCGGGAACAGCTCGAGCTCGGCGGCGCGCAGGCAGTAGTTCTCCTTGCCGACGGCGCATTCGGCACACAGCCCGCAACCCCACGGGCCGTAGACGGCCACCGAGTCACCCACGGCGACGGTGCTGACGCCGTCACCGAGTTCGGCGACGACGCCGACCCCCTCGTGACCGAGCGTCAACGGCAGGGGGAAGCGCAGCTGCTCGGCGGGCAGGCTCATGACGGCGATGTCGGAGTGGCAGACTCCGGCCGCGGTGACCTTCAGCAACACCTGCCCGGGACCCGGAACCGGCTTCGGAATGCGCACCACCTCCGGTGCCTGCCCGACACGGCGGTATTGGACGGCTTTCATCATCTCGCTCACGCTGGACTCCGTTCCGTTCGTTTCGATCGGACGAGCGCTGCCGCAGAAGTTCCTGATGAGAGATCTGTTGCCACCACGAGAATAGCTGGCACGTGCCTATGGCCGACGGCAGGATGCGGTCGCCCCGCCTCGGCTGCCTTCGGTCGACGAGGGCGTCAGTCCTCGCTGTCGCCGTAGTAGTAGTCCGAGCGCGGGTCCGGTCGAGCGTCGGTGCCCGGTGGCCAACGGTGGTAGGCGCCGGAGTTCACGTCGTAGTACTCGCCGTCGAAGTCGCGGGGATGGGAGACGTGGGTCTTGTTCATCAGGTCGATGATGTTGTAGGTCATATTGATCGACGGACTCTTGAACGAGGCCGCCCAGCGGTAGGTGCAGTTCCGGAACGACGCGAAACGATCGCGCATCGCCGGACTGCTGCCGTTGACGGTGTTGTCGTCGTCGCGCGGGCCGATCTCGTCGGTGCCGTAGACCTTTCCGTCATGGGTGAACAGGAACGGCAGCCTGCCGTCGGCGGGAAAGACGAACCAGGCCAACGAGGTCGGGTAGCTGTTCCAGCCCGTCGCGTGGAAATGCGTGACGAAACTGAAGGTGCCCTCGACGTACAGGGTGAGTTCGGCCCAGCCGCGCGCCGCGGTCGAGTCGTCGGTGTTGACATCGATGTGCAGGCGGATCGGTTCCACCTGTCCCTCGGCCCGCACCCCGGCCACCCGCGCGACCGCGGCGATCCGGCCACCGGGCGTGAAGTCCTCGCTGCCCAGGCTCAGCCAGTCTGCCCACCCCGCCCCGACGGTCCACCATTTCGTCCGCACGTTCTTGTCGGACCCGATGGCGAACAGATCGATGTTCCCGGGATCGCGACTGGTCGCGGCGATATGCGCGCCCTTGGGGAACTCGCCGCCGAGGCTGAGCCAGTTGTCGGCGACCCCCGACCACCCGCCGCCGTCCACCCACCAGCTCGTGTAGACCTGGCCGTCGTTGCCGACGACGAACAGGTCCAGGTGGTGCCGGTCGCGCGCGATCGCGGTGATCGTCGCGCCGGGCGGGAAGAAGCCGCCCAGGCTCGTCCAGCGATTGCCGCTGCTTCCGCCGCCGCCGGCGCCCGACCCACCCCAGCTGCCGGGGCGCGGCAGGCCCGACCATTCGCTGCCCTCGTACCACCAGCTGGTGTAGACGCGGCCGTCGTCGCCGACCACGAACAGATCGATATTGCCCGAAAAGCGGGTTGTCGCAGCGACTTTCCCGTGCGGGCGGCCGTTGCCGCCGAGATCGCGCCAGCGGTCGCCCAGGCCGGTCCACGCGCTGCCTGCCGTCCACGCGCAGGTGTAGATGTGGCCGTCGTTGCCGATGACGAACAGGTCCAGGTGATCCTGTGCTCGGGCCAGCGCCGTCACCGGTGCGCCCGCGGGGAACACGCCGCCGAGGTCTTGCCAGTCCGACCAGCGGGCGCCCTCGGACCACCACGAGGTGTACACATGTCCGTCGTCGCGTGCGGCGAAGACGTCGAGATTGCCCGGGGTGCGGGCAGTCGCCGAAATCAGTGCGCCACTGGGGAATCCGGTTCCGATCCGCTCCCAGTGCTGGTCGGGGAAGCTCAGCGATGCCCAGCCCTGGCCCATCCGATAGCGATCGGTGAACACCTCACCGGCCTTCGAAATGCCGAACGCGTCGACGATCTCGGGTGCGCGGCTGATCAAGGTCACCGACCCGTTCTGCGGGCCCGCCGTGTAGAACCAGTCGAAACCCACACTGGACCAGGCTCTTCCGAGTGACCACCAGGCCATGGACACCCCCGCCCAGTGCGGTACGAAGACGTCGATGTGCTGGTCGTGCGGGTAGAAGAACGGCACACTGTAGGCGGCGCTGCCCGTCACATCATGGCGCTGCGCGTCGAAACACGTTCCGCCGTCGCCGAATACGAGCCTTTGGCAGCGATGACAGTACCGCCAACCCTCCTGCGCGCCCGGCCACACGTTATCCATGGGCACCGCGTACAGTCCGCTCCCCGCGAATCCGTGCGGCCCGCCGCCCACGCACACTCCCGTATTGAAACCGCTGTACGCCAACCCTTTACAGCGATCGCAACGCTTCCACCGATCCTGCGTCCCCGACGGCGGCCCATCACCCATCCCGAATTTCTCCCACACCAAACTGCTCGTGTGGAACACGCTGTAATAACCACTGTCGAGAAACGTATGCACCTGCCCGTCGAAACACGCACCCCCACCGTCCCCCTCCCACACCAGCCCCCGGCACCGCCCGCAATACCGCCACTGCTGCTCCAAAGGCCACTCCGCCATCCCCGCCTCCTACCCAACGCACACCGGGTTCGGTCGCCACCGCCAGTATCAGCGCCGACCCCGACCCCCGGGCACAAAACGCGCTGACTAGGCCACACTTCCCGCCGTCCGGGCTTCTGCCTATGCCGAGACGTGCATACGACGCTGCACCCTGCCGAGGATCGGCGCGCCCGCGGCTATCAGCTCCCCATCAAGCACCAGATCACGGCCCACACTGATCTCCAGCAGACTGACGGCCACCTCCGGATAGGCGGTGGTGATCTCGCGTTTGTTCCGGCTCCAGACTGGCCGACGCCGTCCTGGATGCGTGAAATCCTACGTACACCATCGCGTTTCAGCTCCTCAGCCCAGCCCCGGGAGGTGCTGGCGGACGCCCTGCGCTGGACAGTATCAGTGCTGGCACCGGCAGCTCCATTGGCAAAGCATACGGTCAGTTAATACCGATCGGTTCGCGGAGGGAGTGCCTCGCGGTGTGCGGGCCGTACCGTGCGTGCGGCTGAGC
>NZ_BAGH01000552.1 GCF_000308715.1 Nocardia tenerifensis NBRC 101015 | reverse complement strand
GCGGCTTGGCGACGCCGTTGGCCAGCGCGCTGGCGAGGCTCACCGCGGCTAAGCCGCGCACGGCCCCGCGCCGCTGCGACCGGTCGCCCGCCACGAAGAGTCCGGCGGCGACGGTCATCCAGAGGCGACTGTGGTTGGCGCTCATGCTGAGTGAGCGCAGGGCATTGTCGGCGGGCGTCGGACGCAGGCTGGCGCTGCGCCGCACGAGGCGGCGGTCCAGGGCATTGATCCGGTTCAGTCGTTTACGCATCGAATCGGACTTATCCAGCCGGCGAGCAATCAAACGGGGGAGGTGTCGGTCCCGCTAGGTACCCTGCTGACATGACATCTGGGCAGACGGAGATCTGGCACAACCCGCAGTGCTCCAAGAGCCGCAACGCCACCGCGTTCCTGGACGAGGCCGGCGTGCAGTACTCGGTGCGCCGCTACCTCGACGCGCCGCCGACCGCGGACGAACTGCGGGCCGTGCTGAGCAGGCTCGGCGCCGAACCGTGGGACATCACCCGCACCGGCGAGCAGATCGCCAAGGACCTCGGGATGTCCGAGTGGGGTCGCACGCCCGCCGACCGCGACCGGTGGATCGAGGCCCTGGCCGAGCATCCGCGGCTGATCCAGCGGCCCATCGTGTTGACCGCCGACGGCGGGGCCGTCCTCGCGCGGGACGAGGACGCGCTGCGGTCGCTCGAGTAGGCCACCGTCCGACAGTGCGATCGAGGCTTCGGACAGCGGTGTCCCAGCCCCCGACAGTGGTGTCCCTACCGCCGCGAATCAGGCGGTAGGGTCGGCGAATATAAAGGTACAACTGCGCCACAACCCCGCGTCGACGATCGCGCGGTGCTTCCTCGCGGGCGGCGAGCCGATGCGGGTCGAGAGCGGCGCCATGGTGGCGCACTCGGCGGGAGTCACATTGGCGGCCAAGGCCGAAGGCGGCATCCTGGCCGGACTGAAGCGCTCGGTGCTCGCCGGCGAATCGTTCTTCGTCTCGACGTTCACCGCGCCGCAGCAGGGCGGCTGGGTGGATGTGGCGCCCGCGCTGCCCGGCGACATGCTGAATCTGCAGATCACCCAGGACCGCCCGTTCTTCATCAGCCGCGGCGGCTGGATCGCGAATTCCCATGGCGTGCAGGTGGAAGGCAAGTGGGGCGGGTTCGCGAACCTGTTCGGCGGCGAGGGCGGCTTCGGCCTGCGCGCGCACGGCGAGGGTGAGGTCGTGGTCGGGGTGTTCGGCGCGATCGACGTCATCGACCTGCAGCCGGGGGAGCCGATCACCATCGACACCGGGCACGTCGTCGCCTACGACCTGGCGATGAACTTCACCATCCGCCGGGCGGTCGTCGGCCGGTCCATCCAGTCGCTGAAGTCCGGCGAGGGTTTCGTGTTCGACTTCGTCGGGCCCGGCCGGGTGCTGCTGCAGACCAGGAATCCGGGCGCTTTCGCCGCATGGGCCAGTTCGGTAGCCTCCTCCGGGTAAACCCGGTGCGGCGACCATCGGTGTTCACTCGGTGTTCACGCATCGACCATATGGGTCGTCGATGCTCCGGGGCTCATCGATAAGCCGACCATCGGAGAAGCATGGAAATACTCGAGATTTTCGCGAACATCTTCACGTCACTGCTGTCGCTCTGCAGCGGCAGCGCAGGCTGATCGGGTAAGGGCCGCCGGAGAGCGGCTGTTCAGGTGAGGAGATCGTCGACGAGTACCCGGGTGTCCGGCACGAACGGCCAGTCCGGGTCGGCCAGGTGGGCGCGCAGCTGCGCGTCGGTCCACCACCAGCCCTCGGCGATCTCCTCCGCCTGGTGGCGGATCGGTCCGTCGTAGCGCAGTTCGTAGGCGAAAACGTGGCAGCGCATAGGTTTTCCCTGCCACACGCCATCCCAGGACGCGCTGGCCGCGGGCCGCAGCGCGTCTGCGGTCACATTGATGCCCAGTTCCTCTGCCAGTTCCCGGACCGCCGTCCGCTCCGGCGACTCGCCGGGATCGATCACGCCGCCGGCCAGACAGTCGTGCATACCGGCGAAGACCATCTTGGTGTCGGTGCGGCGGTGCACGTAGATTCGCTCGCCGTCGCCGGAGCGCACCAGCACGCCGGCGCTGGCGTGCCACAGCCCGTCGCGGTAGACCTCGGCCCGATCGGCCGCGCCGACCACCCGTCCGGCCGCGTCGTAGACGGCGATCATCTCGGACTTCTGCTGAACTCTTTCCGGCTGCGCTGACACCGCTCGAGAGTAACGTCATGGCCGCACGCCGACTCGAGAGAGGACCGCGCCGATGGTGCTTCCCCGCGCACTCGCGAACTTCAACCGGTATGCCACCAACCCCGCCGCGGGACTGTTCGCCGGGCGCGTTCCGGGCTTCGCCATCCTGCGGCACAAGGGCCGAAAATCGGGTCGCGAGTACCGGACGCCGGTGTCGGTCTTCCGGCGTGACGGCGTGTACCGTATCGCGCTGACCTACGGGCGTGACGTCGACTGGCTCAAAAACATCAGCGCCGCAGGGGTTTTCACGTTGCGGACGCGCGGTGGAGAGATCGAGCTGACCGACCCGGTCGTACGGCACGACCCGTCGGCGCGGTGGGCGCCCGCGCCGATCCGGTTGTGGCTCAAGGCGCTGTCAGCCGAGTACTACGTGGAAGCGCGGCCGAATAGCCCTCTGCGTTCGTGAGTGATTTCCTGCTGGAATCAGCCGGTTGACAGGTAGGAAAAATCCTACCTATAGTCAACGGCATGACAATCACGCAGATCAACACCATTACCGCCTTCGTCTCCGACCAGGACCGGGCCAAGGAGTTCTACGCCACCGTGCTCGGGTTCGCCGTCCGCGGCGACCAGGTCATGGGGGAGAATCGCTGGCTCGAGGTCGCGCCGGGCGACGCGGGTACCTCGATCGTGCTGCACAAGCCGTTCCCCGGAGCGACCCCCGGCACGCTGTCCGGCGTCATCCTCGGCAGCGACGACGTGGACGACGCCGTCGCCCGGCTCCGGGAGGCGGGCGCGCAGGTGGACGGGCCGATCGACCAGCCGTGGGGCCGGCAGGCGACCTTCGTCGACCCGGACGGCAATTCTTTTGTGCTGCAAGCGAGTCCGGCGCAGAACTGAGGACCGTCGATGCCGCAGCGAACCAAGGCGAGCGCGGTGGACCTGCTGTTCGGCGCGCTGGCCAACCCGACCCGCCGCGACATCCTGGACGGGCTGCTCGACGGTGAGCAGACCGTCCAGGCCATCGCCGAGCGCTTCGACATGGCGCGGCCCAGCGTGTCGGAGCATCTGAAGGTGCTGCGCGACTGCGGGCTGGTCACCGAGGAGAAGCAGGGGCGGTTCCGCTACTACCGGCTCGCCGCGCAGCCGCTGCTCGAACTGCGCAGCTGGCTCGACCCGTACGAGCGGTACTGGCGCGCCAACCTCACCGAACTCGGCAAAGTGCTCGACGAGATGGACGAGGAGACGCAATCATGAGCGACGACCTGACCGCGATCGAGGTCGACCACTTCTACCCGCACCCGCCCGCGAAGGTGTGGCGGGCGCTGACCACCCCCGAGCTGATGGGCCGCTGGCTCATGGAGCCGGACGGCTTCGAGCCGGTGCCCGGCTGCCGATTCAGCATGCGCGCCAAGCCGATTCCCGCGGTGAACTTCTCCGGCGAGGTGGCCTGCGAGGTGCTCGAGGTGGTCGAGGCCGAGCGGCTGCAGATCAGCTGGGCGGACGCCGCCGCCACCAACCCCGCCGACTGGCGCATCACCTGGACGCTGCACTCTGAGGGTCGCGGCACCCGAGTATTGCTGCGCCACAGCGGATTCGACCCCGACGACCCCATCCAGCAGCTGTCCCGCCGGACGATGGGCGGCGGCTGGCCCGCTGTCGCGCGCAACCTCGGCAAGGCCCTCGACGCGATGTGATCGGCAGACGAAACCGATTGTGGGGCAATCGGTTATCTGTCGGTGGCGTGCGCTACAGTTCGATGGCGTCGACGGTGCACCCGGGTGTGCACCGTTACCCCATCGGTACGGGGAAGACGCGTGTGGGAGAGGGAGGGAATCATGCTGGGTAAGTCTGTCGCCATGGGTTTCGCGGTGCTCGCGGTCAGCGGCGTCGCCACGATGGCCGGGGCCGGTCATGCACTGGCCAACGCGCCGCAGACCAGTGTTTATCCGGGGCTGTCGCCGACCGAGTGCGCGAAGGTCACCGCCGACGCGCGGCGCAACGGGGCGGCCACGGCCATGTGCTTGCCGGATGGGTCGAAGAAGCAGAAGGCCGTCATCACCTACCGGTAGCGGTGTAGCCCTGTCTGTCGACTTCGCTTCTGTAGCAGCAGTTCTCGACAGGCAGACAGACAGGTGTGGGGCGGAGACCGTGACCCGGTCTCCGCCCCTTCTCACCGGCGTCGAACGGGTTTGGCGCCGGGCTTCGGGGCGGACTGTGCCCGCTCCTTGGCGGTTCGTGCGGCCTCCGCGGCGGCTTCGGCGTCCAGGCGACGGTAGACCACGTGCTGCTGGGCGAGGGTCCACGCGTTGTTGGTGACGAAGTAGAGCAGGATCGCCACCGGGACCAGCGCGCCGCCGATCAGAGCGAACGCCGGGAACACCCACAGGCTGAGCGGGCGCATCAGCGGCAGCGCGGTTGCGGTCTCCTGCCGCGCCATCGACGTGCGGGCGGTGAAATGCGTTGCCACAGCGGCGATCAGCATGAGCGGAACCGCCACGGCGGCGACCGTTGCCAGCAGGTCGCCCGAGCCGGCGAGGATGGCCGACAGCGGGGCGCCGAAAACCTTCGCGTGCAGGAACGACTGGACGTCGGCGGCGCTGAAGACGTAATTGGGGGTCGCGGCGTTCTGCTCCGGCGTCATCGGCGTCGCGGTGGCCTGAAACGGCAGATGGCCGGACGCGGCCGTGCGGTCGAACGAGCGCAGCACATGGAACAGCCCGATGAAGGCCAAAAGCTGACCGATGATCGGAATCAGTGCCCCGAAGCTATTGATGCCGTGCTCTTTATACAGTTTCTGTAGTTCGGTCGCTTGACGCGTCCGATCGCCTGCGTATTTTTGTTTCAAGCTCGCAACCTTCGGCTGCAATTTTTTGACAATTGCTTGGGTGCGCGCCTGTTTCAAAAATGGCACAAAAAGGGCGGCGCGCAATGTGAGCACGAGAAAAATCACCGAGAGCACCCAGGCGAGACCGCTGGCGGGTCCGAAGGCGGCGGCGAAGACGTAGTGCCACACCCAGAGAATGGCGGACACGGGGTAATAGACGAAGTCGAGCATGGACAGCACCTGACTGTGGGCGTGCGCGGGCGCACGAGAACGGAAGGGTCGACGACGCCGACGACACCTCGCGCGCGAGGTGAACGTCAGGCGGTCGCGAACCCTGGCGCTCGCGGGCGAGGACGCCCAGGGGTGTCAGGATTGCTCTGGCGCAGGAAGGAGCCGCGTCGGCGGCGTTGCGCGGACGGGGGCGGGCCGGAACCGACCACGGGAAGCGGCAGCCGGACGGACGGGTGCAGCGCGGCGAACGCGACGAACAGCGACGCCGCGACCACACCGACGACGGCCACCGACCCCGGCTCGCCCGCCGGAATCGTGAAGAGCACGAGCGCGGGCAGAACGAACGCGACGACGGCGTACGCCATCAGCCGTGCCCGCGAGATCATGCCCCGAGCATACTGCCCGTCCCGCTCAGAGGCTGATATCCCAGTCGACGTCGCGGCTCAGGATCGACGGCGGCAGCCCGAAGGTGCGCCGGCAGGTCCTGGTCAGATGCGAGCTGTCGGCGAAGCCGGCCGAGGCGGACGCGGTGGCCACGTCCTCACCGGCGAGCACGCCGTTCATCGCGAGGTAGAGCCGCAGCCACAGGATGTACCTGCGCAGCGGAATGCCGACCTGCTCGGTGAACAGATGGGTGAGCCTGGTCGCCGAAACCCCGAGTTGCCGAGCCACATCCGAGCCGCGGACCGACCCGTCGCGCACCATGTCCGGCAGCAACTGCAAGGCTGCGGTCACCACACCGTGCCGCTCCGGCGGCTCTGCCGCGTCGTCGCGCAGCAGATCCGCGAGGACGTCGGCCACGTGCTCGGCCAGCCCGCCGCGCGCCGGGTCGACGCTCAGCGTCTGCTCCCAGCCGTGCAGGTGCGCGCGCCGATCGGCCGCGGCCCCGGCGACGGTCTCCGGGTCGAGGTAGATCGCGAGGCCGTGCGCGGCGCCGCCGCAGACCCGGTGCGGGGCGTCGGTGGGCACGATGATGTGCGGGCCCTGTCGCCGCACCCCGCCGCCGTCCACGACGACGACGGGCGTGCAGGCCGCCGTGATCTGCACGGCGTGATGGGCGTGTAGCTCCGTGGGTAGGATCTCGCCCTCGAAGGCCAGGATGCCCGGCCGGAGCAGCGCGGCGCCGTGCCACGTCGTCGCGGCGGCTTCGGCGTCCGATGACGTCGAGAAGTCGTTGCTGACCAGAGCCTTCATCATCGGATGCTCCCGGCTTTCACGAGGATTTCCTCGCTGGATCCTGTACTGAGACTATCGGGTTCGGCGACCCGGCAGTCGTGGTTCGCGCTCATACCCGGACCGAGATCGCCGCGGACAGGTTCTTGGCGAGCCTGTCCAGGAACTCGCCGATCAGCGGTCCCGCGACGGGCGTCGCGGGGAAACGGGTGCGCAGCGCGAGCCCGTCGTCGGTGCGGGTGAACCACAGCTGCACGTCGTCCAGCGGCGCGCTGCGGCTGAGCTGGGCCGGGTTCCTCGGCACCGTGCGGGTGGTGTCGCTGCGCGACCCGCCGGGCAGCCGCCGATAGTCGGTGTAGGAGACGCTGAACAGGTCCCTTCTCGTCCGGCGCAGGTCGGCGCCCATCGCGGCGAGCACCCGGTTCGCCGGAACCTGCGCGAGCCGCTGCCCGGCCCGGACCGCCTCGTCAGCGGCCTGCGCGGTCGCGCAGAAATCGTGTGCGACCGGCACGTGGGCCGGCGCGTTGGACACCAGCCAGCCGAAGGTGTTGTGGTGGCGTGGCTCGCGGCGGGTGTGCACCGGGAACACCAGGTCGATCCCGTCGCGCCCGCCGAGCTCGGCCGCGGCCATCGCGACCGAGGCCAGCAGCGCGGCGAACATCGAGTACCCGTCCGCCCGCGACTTGCGGTGCAGCGCATCGGTCGCCATGGCGCCGAGCAACGGTCGAACATCGCTGCCGAACGGCGCCAGCGAGCCGACCGGTAGACCGAGGTCGAGGGGGAAATGCGGCAGATCGTTGCCCGCGGCGTGCAGGAAGTCGCGCCACGCGCGGATCAGCGGAGCGGTGGCCGCCGCCGGGATGGCGGCCTCGCGGGTCGAGTAGGACAGGAAGCTGCCCGGCTCGGGCAGCCGGTCGGCGGCCGCGACGGCGCCGTCGTGACCATCCTCGCAGGCGGCCCGGTACAGCTCGTCCAGCTCGGCCACCGCGATGGTGATGGACCAGGCGTCGCAGACGGCATGGTCGAATCCGCAGACGACAGTGGAGGTTTCGGGCCTGCTGAGCGCGCCGAGGAAGTACGGCGCGAACGAGAACGGCGAGCACGCCCGGTCGAGCCGGCCGCCGAGGACGGTGCGCAGGTCCTCGGTGGTCACGGTCTCGACGGCGGGCTGGGGGACGAGGCGGATGTCGCTGTCCACCACCACGTGCACCGACGCGGGATTGCCGTCCGCGGGCGGTGCGAAGCTGCAGTGCAGCGCATCGTGGCGCGGCAGCCAGACCGAGAACGCCGTCTGCAACGCCGACTCGTCGATCGGGCCCGCCACGTCGAAGGTCGCGGCGAGCCAGGTCGTCGGGCCGCCCGAAGCGAGGTGGATGGCCTGGTTGGCCGTCGGCGGCGTCGCGTCCGGCGTCGGGCCCGGCTCGGCGCGCGCCGCCCACTCGAGCAGGGTGCCCGGCGGCGCGTTGAGCTGGTCGAGAAAGAGCAGCTGCATCATGACCTCGCGAGAGCTGGTGCGGCGACCGCGAAATCGCCGGTGTCGGCGATGGCGCGCAAGGTGGTGCGGATCTGCTCCAGATACGCCGCGGCGGACTCGTGCGCGATCGGCGTGTCCGGATACATCATCGTGACGTGCAGCCGCTCGAGCTCCCGGTTGAACCAGATCGGCGAGGTCTGCCCGATCCGGCTGCGCGAGCCGAGCCCGTTGATGCCGGACACGCCGGGCAGCGCGTTCTCCAGCGCCGCGCCGGAGATCGCGCGCACGTCCATGTAGGACACCCACGGCCAGTCGGTGGTGACCGGCAGCGGCGCGCCGGTCAGCTCGGCGGCGCGCGCCAACGCGGCGTGGATCGGCACGTTGGCCAGCGGCTTGGCCCACTCCAGCGCCAGGCCCGCCCGGCCGATGAGGTCGGTGAACCGGGTCGCGCCGTCGAGCTCGAACGAGATCGGCATCAGGTTGACGAACCAGCCCTGCGCGAGCTGATACTGCGGTTCGCCGCGCGTCCCGACCACATTCAGGCCGAGATAGCTTGTGCGGCCCGCGAATTCGAGCTCGGCCAGCGCGATGGCGGCGTACAGGCCCGCAGAGAACGAGCCGCCCGCGCTCTTGCACGCCGCGGCGAACGCGTCGCACTGCGCCGCGTCGAGCATGACCACCTTGGTGCCGAAGCTGTCGGCCAACTCGCCTGGGGCGAGGCCGAGCTCGATCGGCAGCGGACGGACGCGCTCGGCGTTCTCGGCCAGCAGGGTGGCCAGCCGCTCGAGCTCCGGCGGCTCGGCGGCGACGGCCGCGCGCTCGGCGCGCGCGAACTCGACGTAGCTGCCGACCGGCGGCAGCGCGGGCTCCTGGCCGGTGGTGAACGCGTAGTACATGGCGTGGAACTCGTAGATCGAGGTGATCACCGACAGCCCGTCGGTGAACGCGTGATCGGCGCTGTAGACCACCGTGAAGCCCTCGTCGCCGCCGTGGTCGATCACGCAGCAGACGATCGCGGGCCACCGCGTCGGATCGGCGTTGGCCTTGAACTTCGCGACCAGCGTGTCGCGCAGCTCGCCGCTGTCGGTGAAGGTGCCGAGGGTGCTGGTCGCGAGTTCCACGGCGTCGGGGTCGAGCAGATACCTGGTGAGGTCGAACTTGCCGTCGGACTCGTCGAGCCGGAACCACGAGCGCAGGGTCTCGTGGCGGCGCAGGAACGCGGTGTAGGTGCGGCGCAGCGCCTCGGGGTCGAGCGGGCTCGCGATGCTGAAGCACAGCGACAGCTCCGAGGCCAGCGGATCGTCGGACTGCCTGCGCGCCGACCAGCGCCGGATATGCGACTCCTGCAGGTAGGTCGCCGGCGCGTCGGACGGCGCGGTCGTCTGCGTCGCGGCCAGGCTCGCCGCGGTCGGGGTGAACTCGATCAGCACGCCGGGCTTCGGCTGCCAGTCTTCGGTGAGGGTCATCTCCATGACAGCGGCGCTCCTTCGATCGGACGGATTCGGGCGTCTCCATAGCGGGTGAACTCGGCGAGCAGGTCGCGCATCCGCAGCACATGCCGGTGGATGTCGCGGGTCGCCCTGGTGGTGCCCGGGTAGCGCATGTTGAGCGTCACGCCGTGCTGGGTGCGGACGAACCAGAAGAAGAACTCGTCGGCCGACACGTTGCGGCTGCGCAGCCAGCGGGTATTGGTGTCGAGCCAGGTCGGCGCGGACTGCGCGCCGCGAACGTCCATGTAGGACACCATGAACGAGATGCGCGGCCGGACGTCGAGCAACTCGCAGACCCGTCCGAACGGCACCGTCGCCGCGCCGCGGGTGCGCCGCAGTTCCTCGCCCGCGGGCCGGATGAGCTCGGCGAGGTGGCGGGCCGGGCCGCAGTCCAGCTGGAACGGCGCGAGCCCGACGAACCAGCCGAGGGTGTCGGCCCACTGCGGGTCGGTGCGCGTGTGCAGCGGGATCACCGTGCGGAAATCCCGTCCCGCGCCGAGCTCGGTCGTGGTCACCGCGAACGCCGCGAGCAGGGCCGCGAACAGCCCCTGGCCCTGTTCCCTGGCGACCACCGAGGCCGCGTCGGCCGCGTCCGCGTCGAGCACCTCGACCGACAGATTGCGCTGCGGCACCCGTCGCGGCGTGGCCTGCGCCGGGCCGGTGAACTCGATCGGCGCGGCGGCGACCTTGCTGAGCGTGCCGCAGGGCAGGGAGTTCTCGGTGTTCTCGGGGAAGAACGTCTCCCAGGTCCGCACCGCGGGGTCGTCGGCGGTGGCCGCGGTCGCGCGGGCGCGTTCGGCCTGGCAGAAGTCGAGGTAGCTACCGGTGTCGCACAGCTGCGCCGACTGCCCCGCGCGGACCGCGTTGTAGAGCGCGTGCAGTTCGCCGCCGGTGGAGACGGTGGAGTAGCCGTCCATGATCGAGTGGTCCGCGGCGAACACGACGGTGAAACTGTCGCGGCTCGCGATGGTCACGGCGACGTAGGAGGGCCAACGCAGCGGGGAGGTTCCGTCGTCGAGCAGGCCCTGGACCAGGCGGTATGTCGCCATGGTCGAGGTCGGCGCGCCCGCGTCGACCGGCTGCACCCGGATCTCACCGGGCGGCAGGGTGTATCGCGCCGGCCGGCCGCCCTCGATGGCGACGTGCGAGCGCAGGCTCTCGTGCCGGTCGATCCAGGCGTCGAAGGCGGTGCGCCAGGCCTGCGGGTCCAGCGGTCCGTCGATCCGGAACGCGTGCCCGAGCCAGTAGTGCCGCCGGTCTCGTATTCGACTGTGCTCCACCGCATCTCGAAGATGATGCTCGTGATTGTAGGAAACGGCGCGAGTATCCCGCGGCCAGTCGGCCCAGTGCGCGGTGGCGGTCGGGAGCCACTCGATCACACGGCCGCTCGGCAACGGATAATCGGCCAGTTCGATGAATTCCATGACACACCTTCAGCTGCCCATCGGCGTTTCCCATGAGCGATAAGGGAAATGCCGATCCGAATAGTGACAAGAATTTCGGCCTGCATCCGAGAACTTTGTCCGAACGGTCCCGGGACGTCATCGTCGGACCGGAACGAGACAAACTGTAGAACTATTTCCGAGTGGATGTGACGGTGAGCCTGATCACCGGAATTTGCCCCGCAATCGCGGACAACGGTGTCGCCGGCGAAGCGTGAGCCGAGCGCGGCGCGTCTGCCAGGGCGGATGTGAAACACTTAATGTTCAGGTAGCTGATTGATTGCTGGACAACGTGTCCCAGTGCGCTTGGAATTCATCCTAGGTTTGCGTGATTTTTACAGGTGACGGGTCTGGAGCGTGGCGAAACGTGACCTGGGTCACCGGGTGGTGTGTGCGATTCCGGTCTGCCCGTCCGCTGTCCCAGCCATCGAACGTCGAGGTGAGAAGCGATGCGATCGCCTTCAACGGCGAACCGGACGAAACGGATTCGGCCTGCGCGGTGCGAACGGTGGCGGAGAACGAGTAGGTGAAACCTGCCGGCCTGCCGTGGGACCGGGCGGCTCGGCCGACTGGTTGCGTGCAGTCCTGGGCGTGCTGTTCAGTACTGGATTCCGCGTGCCGGTGGACCTGCCGGTGCCTGCGGGCATCGGCGATCACCTCGATGTCGCCGCGTCCGCATGTCTTGGTCGCCTCGTGGTCTGGTCGATGATGCGGCGGGCATTCGTCAGCTGATCGGGCAGTGAAATCCACGCTGGTCGAGGCCGCGGCGTCAGCGGTCTCGGCGACCGTGGCCGGCTCGGTCACGATGCGCTGCGGTCGGCTCGGTCCTGGTGGGGCTGTGGTCGGGTCGGTCCTGGTGGGGCTGTGGTCGGGTCGGTCCTGGTGGGGCTGTGGTCGGGTCGGTCCTGGTGGGGCTGTGGTCGGGTCGGTCCTGGTGGGGCTGTGGTCGGGTCGGTCCTGGTGGGGCTGTGGTCGGGTCGGTCCTGGTGGGGCTGTGGTCGGGTCGGTCCTGGTGGGGCTGTGGTCGGGT
>NZ_BAGH01000553.1 GCF_000308715.1 Nocardia tenerifensis NBRC 101015 | reverse complement strand
GCTCCAGCGAGGCCCGAAGGGTGCCAGCCAGGCTCGCAGGGCGCGAGCGAGGCCCGAAGGGTGCCAGCCAGGCTCGCAGGGCGCCAGCGGGACCCGTAGGGCGCTAGCCAAACTCGCAGGGCGCTAGCGAGACCCGGAGGGCGCTAGCGGCAGGGTGCCAGGCAGGCGCGCAGGGCGCTATCGAGACCTGTAGGGCGCTGGCCAAACCCGCATAGCGCCAGTGTGACCGCTCAGCGCCAGCCAGGCTCGCAGGATGCCGGCGAGACCGCAGGGGTCAGCGAGCTCGTGAGGCGCTAGCGAGACCCCGCAGGGCGCCAGCCACGCTCGCTAGGTGCCAGCCGAAGCGGCACAGCCCTATCCCTGTTCGCGTGCTCGATACCGCTCGAGCAACCGTACGTGCGCCGGCTCGAGCTCCTCGATCGAGCCGGCGCCGAGCAGGCGCATGGTCCGAATGATCTGTGTGCGGAGGATATCGATAGTGCGGTCGACGCCGGCCTCGCCGCCGGCCATGAGGCCGTACAGGTAGGCCCGGCCGATGAGGGTGAACCGCGCGCCGAGTGCGAGGGCGGCGACGATGTCGGCGCCGTGCATGATGCCGGTGTCGAGGTGGATCTCCATGTCGCCGCCCACCTCGCGCACGACGGAGGGCAGCAGGTGCAGTGGTACGGGCGCGCGATCCAGTTGCCGCCCACCGTGGTTGGACAGCACGATGCCGTCGACGCCGTGCCCGGCCAGGCGCTTGGCGTCCTCGACGGTCTGCACGCCCTTCACCAGGATGCGGCCCGGCCAGTTCGCCCGGATCCACGCCAGATCGTCGAAGCCGACGGTCGGGTCGAACATGGCGTCGAGCAGTTCGGCCACCGTGCCCGACCATCGGTCGAGCGAGGCGAACGCCAGTGGCTCGGTGGTGAGGAAGTCCCACCACCACCATGGCCTGCGCAGGGCGTCGAGCGCGCCGGTGAGGGTGATCGAGGGCGGCACCGTCATACCGTTGCGGACGTCGCGCAGCCTCGCGCCCGCCACCGGCACGTCGACGGTGACGACGAGGGTGTCGAATCCCGCTCGCGCCGCTCGTTCGACCAGCCCGAGGGAGCGCTCGCGGTCGGTCCACATGTAGAGCTGGAACCAGTTGCGCGCGTCGGGTCCGGTGCCTGCCGCGACGTCCTCGATGGCCGTTGTTCCCATGGTGGACAACGTGAACGGGATGCCGGCGCGTTCGGCGGCGCGTGCCCCCGCCAGCTCGCCCGCCGTGTGCATCATCCGGGTGAAGCCGGTGGGCGCGATGCCGAACGGAAGGGCCGCCGTCTTGCCGAGGACCCGTACCTCGGTGTCGGTCAAGGCCACGTCGCGCAGGATCGCGGGCCGGAACTCGATGTCGGCGAACGCTTCCCGGGCCCGGCGCAGACTGATCTCGGCATCGGCCGCGCCGTCGGTGTAGTCGAAGGCGACTTTGGGCGTGCGCTTACGGGCCAGTTCCCGCAAGTCCCAAATCGTCTGGGCCCGTGCGAGTCTGCGCTCCCGGCCGCCGAACGGACGCTCGAACTTGACCAGCGGCGCCAGCTCGCGCGGCCGGGGCAGCCTGCGCGCGGTCACCTGGCCGCTCCGGTCCGCAGGCGCAGCGAGTGCATGCCGCCGTCGACCTGCAGCATCGTCGCGGTGATGGAGGCCGACGCCGGGCCGGCCAGATACGCGACGGCCCCGGCGACCTCCTCGGCCGTGACGAGCCGTCCGTGCGGCTGGCGGGCCCGCAGCGCGGCCAGCTCGGCGGCGGGATCCCCGCTCGACGCCAGCAGGCGCTGTACCCACGGTGTGTCGACGGTGCCGGGATTGACGCAGTTCACTCGAATTCCTTCCCCGAGGTGATCGGCGGCCATGGCGCGGGTGAGGGAGAGTATCGCGCCTTTGCTCGCACTGTAGGCGGCGCGGTTGGGCAGCCCGGTGGTGGCCGCGATCGAGCAGATGTTCACGATCGCGGCGGCGGGCGATTTCCGCAGATGGGGGAGGGCGGCGCGGGACACGCGCACCGTGCCGAGGACATTGATCTCGAACACTCGTCGCCACTCGTCGTCGGTGTTGTCTGCGACGGTGCCCTGCGCGCCGATGCCCGCGTTGTTGACGAGAATGTCTATCCCGCCGAGACTTTCGGCGACGCGGGCGACGGCCCGCCGAACCGACTCGTCGTCGGCGACATCGCAGCGCACGGCCAGGTCCGACGCGTCGGCGGGCTCGAGATCGAGCACCGCGACGCGAGCACCGCCCGACCCCAATGTCTCGGTGACCGCTTTCCCGATGCCGGAGGCCCCGCCGGTGACCACCGCCACCAGTCCGTCGAACGTGCCGCGCGACGACATACCGACCACCTTCTCCCCTCGATTCCGGTGCAGACGGACCGCCGCCGGACAGATCCGATGTTTAACTCCGGCGAACATAACACCGATCGGGCCTGCTCGCGTGAGATTGCCACCGTGCAACCAGGATTGACGAATTTCCCAACTCCCATTGCACGACAAGACATCCGATGTATAGTCGTGATCCAGATCACTATCTGGAACGAGGATCACCCCATGGCGCACCTCACGGCGCTGGACACGCTCGATGTCCGGTTTCCGACCTCGCGCGAGCTGGACGGCTCCGACGCGATGAACCCCGACCCCGACTATTCGGCGGCCTACGTGATCCTGCGGACCGACGACCCCGCAGGGCTGCAGGGGCACGGATTCGCCTTCACCATCGGCCGCGGGAACGACGTGCAACGCGTCGCCATCCAGTCGCTCGAGCATCTCGTCGTCGGGCGGTCGGTGGCCGAGATCGCCGGGAACCTCGGAGGATTCGCCCGCGATCTCGCCGCCGATTCCCAATTGCGCTGGCTCGGACCGGAGAAGGGCGTCATGCACATGGCGGTGGGCGCGGTGCTCAACGCCGCCTGGGACCTGGCCGCCAAGCTCGCCGGAAAACCGTTGTGGCGGTTCGTCGCTGAGATGTCGCCCGAGCAGATCGTCGACCTGATCGACTTCCGCTACCTCACCGACGCGCTCACGCCCGACGAGGCCCTGGCGATGCTGCGCCGCGCCGAACCGGGTCGGGCGGAACGCATCGCCCGATTACTCGAGACCGGCTACCCGGCCTACACGACCTCGCCGGGATGGCTCGGCTACTCCGACGACAAGCTGGCCGGGCTGGCGCGGCAGGCGGTGGCCGACGGGTTCGGCACCATCAAGATCAAGGTCGGGCGCGACGTCGACGAGGACGTGCGCCGCGTCAAAATCGCCAGGGAGGCCATCGGACCCGATATCGGGCTCGCCGTCGACGCGAACCAGCGGTGGGACGTCGACGCTGCCGTCGACTGGATTTCCCGTCTGGCGCAGGCGAATCCGGCCTGGGTCGAGGAGCCGACGAGCCCGGACGACATCCTCGGGCACGCCGAGATCCGCCGCCGCGTCGCGCCGGTGCGGATCTCGACCGGCGAGCACGGCCAGAACCGGATCCTGTTCAAGCAACTACTGCAGGCTGGTTCGGTCGACATCTTGCAGATCGACGCGGCCAGGGTCGCCGGGGTGAACGAAAACCTGGCGATCCTGTTGCTGGCGGCCAAGTTCGGCGTTCCGGTGGTGCCGCACGCGGGCGGCGTGGGCCTGTGTGAGCTGGTCCAGCATCTGGCGATGATCGACTATGTCGCCATCACCGGAACCACGCGGGACCGCGCGATCGAGTTCGTCGACCATCTGCACGAGCACTTCCGGCATCCGGTGCGCGTGGCCGGCGGCCACTATCTGGCCCCGCGCGAGCCCGGTTTCAGCGCCGAGATGTTGCCGGACTCCTTGCGCGACTATGCCTTTCCCGACGGGTCCGCGTGGCGCGCGGATCCGCGCGCCGCTTCGATCCCACAGCAGGAGAACTCATGAGAACCGCCAGCCTCCTCGGCGTAACCCTCGGCGCCACACTGGTCATCGCCTCGGGCGCGGCCTGTTCCAGAGAGCCCGTGACCACCGGCGGTGGCGCGCCGGCGGTCACGGTCGGCGCCGGCGCGGACAACGGCGTCCTCGTCGGCGCCGATCAACCCCGCTCGGACTCCGACTTCTGGAGCGCCTACGCGGGTTATCTCGGCCCGAAGGCGGCCGCCGCGGGGGTGAAGCTGGAGAACACCTCGTCCGACAACGACGCCAACCGGCTCAAATCCAATGTCGACACGCTGTTGTCGAAGAACGTCAAGGCCATCATCATGGCCCCGCAGGACACCGCCGCGGTGAAGCCCGCGCTCGCCGCCGCCTCCGCGAAGAACGTGCCGGTAATCAGTGTCGACACCCGCCCGGACAGCGGCGGCGTGTACATGGTGGTGCGCGCCGACAACCGGGCCTACGGAACCAAATCGTGTATCTACCTCGGTGAAACACTCAAGGGCACAGGCAAAGTCGTGGAGTTCCAAGGCGACCTCAGCTCCATCAACGGTCGCGATCGCTCAGAGGCGTTCGCGGACTGTATGAAAACGCGGTACCCCGGCATCAAGGTGATCGAGATCCCCACCGACTGGAAGGGCGATCGCGCCGTCTCCGGTCTCCAGGACAAGCTGCTCACCGACCCGGACATCAACGGCATCTACATGCAGGCGGGCGGGGTGTTCCTGCAATCGACGCTGGCCCTGCTGCGGCGCAGCGGCAAACTGGTGAAAGCCGGTGCGCCGGGCCACATCACGATCGTGTCCAACGACGGCATCAAGGCCGAGCTGGACGCGATCGCGGCGGGCGAGATCGACGCGACCATCTCCCAGCCGGCCGACCTGTACGCGCAGTACGCGGCGTTCTACGCCAAGGCGGCCGTCGACGGCCGAAAGTTCGCGCCGGGCCCGACCGACCACGGCTCCATCATCATCGACACCGGCGTCGGCGGCACGCTGGAGGACCAACTGCCCGCCCCGGTCGTCACCCGCGACGGCGGCAAGGTGGGCGAACTCGACACGCTGAACCCGACCGCGCCCGGACTGTGGGGTCACGGCGGATGACGGGCGAACCCATCGCTGAGGCCGTCGACGTGTCGAAACGGTTCGGCCGCAACGTGATCGCGCTCGACCGGGTCGGCCTGCGGGTCGTGGCGGGCCGGACGCACGCGCTGGTCGGGCGCAACGGCGCGGGCAAGTCGACGCTGGTGTCGATCCTGACCGGGCTCGTGCCGCCCGACGCGGGGGAGGTGCGATTCAACGGACTGCCCGCGCCCTCGCCCGCCGACCGGGACGCGTGGCGGTCCAAAGTGGCGTGCGTGTACCAGAAGTCGACCATCATCCCCGATCTGTCGGTGGCGGAGAACCTATTCGTCAACAGTCAGGGTTTCGGCAGCCGAATCATCAACTGGCGCAGGCTGCGCGGGCGGGCGCGGGAGTTGCTCGACACCTGGTCGGTGCCGGTGGACGTGGACACCGTCGCCCGCGATCTGTCGGTCGAGCATCGTCAGCTGGTCGAGATCGCGCGTTCGCTCTCGCACGGAGCGCGTTTCATCATCCTGGACGAGCCGACCGCCCAGCTGGACGGGCCCGCGATCAAGCGGCTGTTCAACCGGGTGCGCGACCTTCAGGCGCAGGGCGTCACGTTTCTGTTCATCTCCCACCACCTCGACGAGACCTACGAAATCTGCCAGGACGTCACGGTTTTCCGGGATGCCAGGCATGTGGTGACCGCTTCGGTCGAGGAGCTCGGCAAGCGAGAACTCATCGCGGCGATGACCGGTGACTCGATCGAGCTGGAAACCCCGGTCGCGCGCCGCGAGCCCGACGCCGCGGCGGCGGCGACGCTGAGAGTCGAAGAACTCTCGCGGCCCGGCGAATTCACTGAGGTGGCGTTCGAGGTGAAGGCGGGGGAGATCGCCGGGCTCGCGGGCGGCGGCAGCAGCGGCCGGATCGAGGTCGCCGAGACCATCGTCGGATTGCGCAAGGCGGCAACGGGTTCGGTCGCGGTGGCCGGCCGTCGGCTGGGGCGCGGCGGAGTCCGGGCGGCTCTCGACTCCGGGATCGGCTTCGTGCCGCGCGACCGGCACGAGGAGGGCCTGATTCCGGAGATGAGCGTCGCCGACAACGCCACGCTGACCGTGCCGCGCCGACTGGGCCGGCTCGGCCTGCTGTCCCGGCGAACCCGGAATACGGTGGCGGGCAGGGCGATCGACGACCTCGGCATCAAGACGGAGGGGCCGGATCAGAGCGTCGCCGAGCTGTCCGGCGGTAATCAGCAAAAGGTGGTCTTCGCCCGCGCGCTGGCCACCGATCCGTCGGTGCTGGTGTTGATCACCCCGACGGCAGGGGTCGACGTGCGGTCGAAGGAGACCCTGCGCGCCGTGGTGCGCGACGCCGCGGACCGAGGCACCGCCGTACTCGTCGTGTCGGACGAGCTCGACGATCTGCGCGACTGCGATCGGGTCCTGGTGATGGTGCAGGGCCGGATCGCCGGCGAATTCGAGAAGGGCTGGGGCGACAAGGAACTCGTCGCCGCAATGGAAGGACTGTCATGACCCCGATCGCTACCGGGCGTGAACCAGCGGCCCGCGGGTCCGCGGCAAGGCGGCCGTCGGCGGTGCGCTGGGGTGCGCTGCGCGACTTCCTGCTGGTGCCGCCGATCCTGCTGGTGCTGGTGGTCGGCTACTTCATCAACACCAACTTCGTCTCCGGCACGAACCTCACCAACGTGCTGACCTCCATGAGCGGCATCGCGCTGATCGTGCTGGCCGAGGTGCTCGTGCTGGTGGTCGGCCGGATGGACCTGTCGCTGGAGTCGACCTTCGGCCTCGCCCCCGGCGTCGCCATCTGGGCGACCATGGGCACCGCGAAGGTGGGCGCCTACACCTGGACCTCGCCGTGGATGGCCATCCCCATCGCGCTGCTCGTCGGCCTCGCGGTCGGCGCGCTCAACGGGGTGCTGATCGTGCGGTTCGGGCTGAACGGCTTCATCGTCACGCTGGCCATGCTCATCGCCCTGCGCGGCCTGCTGACCTTCCTCACCGAGGGCTTCACGCTCACCAAGATCCCGCCATCGGTCGAGTGGCTCGGCAACACAAGGGTTTTGGGCGTTCCGGTCGACGTGGCGCTGTGCCTGGCCTTGTTCCTCCTCGGCTACCTCGTGCTCACCTATACGACGGCCGGACGCGCGCTCTACGCCGTCGGCGGCAACGAGGCCGCCGCGCGGGCGGCGGGAATCCGCACCGACCGCGTCGTCATCGCCGTGCTGATCGTCGCGGGCGGGCTCGCCGCGATCGGCGGACTCATCTACTCGGGGCAGTTTGCCAGCGTGCAGGTGAGCCAGGGCGACGGCATGATCTTCCAGGTGTTCGCCGCCTGCGTGATCGGCGGCGTCGCGCTCAACGGCGGGCGCGGCTCGGTGCTCGGCGCGTTCTTCGGCGTGCTCATCCTGACGCTGATCCAGAAGCTGCTGTCCTATGGCGGGGTCAGCGCCGACTCGCTGAAGTTCATCAACGGCGCGTTGATCCTGGTCGCCCTGGTGATCACGCGCGTCGCCAGCGGACGACGGCAGGAGTGAGCGTGCGAATCGCCTTGCACACCAGGCTGAAACCCGGCGCCGAGGCCGAATATGAGGCGGCCCACCGTGCGGTGCCCGCCGAACTCGTCGCCGCCATCCGGGCGGCCGGGGCCACCTCCTGGACGATCTGGCGCAGCGGCACCGACCTGTTCCACGTGATCGACTGCGTCGCTTACGATCTGCTGCTGAGCAGCCTGACCGAGCTGCCCGTCAACATCGCGTGGCAGGCGCGGATGGACGGGTATCTCGAAGCGGCGCACGACTATTCGACGGCGGGGGTCGACGCGGCGCTGCCGGTGGTGTGGGAGCTGAATCCCTCGGGCGGCGCCGGTGAATGACGTAGCCGACATCGTCCTCGGCGGCGCGGGCTACGCGGGGCTGTATCGCGCCGTGGACGAGCGGGAGGCGCGAGCGGGGATCGCGGCGGCCTGGGACGCGGGGATTCGCGCGTTCGACACCGCGCCGCACTACGGCGCGGGCAGCAGCGAGGAGCGGCTCGGCGGGTTCCTGCGGACGCGGCCGAGATCGGAGTACACGGTGACGACGAAGGTCGGCCGGCTGCTCTACGACGACCCGCTCGCGCCGGACGGCGTGGACGATTTCTACGGCGCGCCGAAACGCTCACGGCGACGGGACTATTCGGCGACGGGGGTGCGGCGGTCGCTGGCGGACTCGCTGACGCGACTCGGCGTGGACCGGGTCGATCGGCTCCTGATCCACGACCCGGACGAGTATCAGGACGAGACGATGGCGGGTGCGGTGCCCGAGCTTGCCCGAATGCGTGCGGAGGGCACAGTTTCCAGCATCGGGGTCGGTGTCAATGACGTGGACGTGGCGTTGCGTTTCGTCCGCGAGACGGCCATCGATCACGTAATGATCGCGGGCAGATACACCTTGCTCGACCGGCGCGCGGAGACCGAACTGCTTCCCGAGTGTGCGCAGCGCGGCGTTCGAGTGCTGGTTGCCGGCGTGCTGAACAGCGGGATCCTCGCGGACCCTTGGCACAGGACGACCTTCGATTACCGGCCCGCTCAGCGCGAGATCGTCGACCGCGCACAGGCAATGGCGCGTGTCTGCGCGAAATACGATGTCCCCCTGCGCGCCGCCGCCCTGCAATTCCCGCGCCGCAATCCCGCGGTCGCGGCGACCGTCATCGGCGCGGGGACCAAGGCCGAGGTCGAGGACACCATCGCCATGCTGAACACCCCGGTCCCCGAAGACCTGTGGCATGAGGTGGTTCGCCTATGACCAGCCCCGGCCTCACAGAGATCTCACGCACACCGAATTGCATTGGTGTGCGGCGAATCAGTGTATGTGCGGCGACGAGACGGTTACCCCGCGGCGCGGCGCAGCCACTCCATGACGCCCGCCACATGGGCGAGGGCGCGCGCCTCGGCGAGATCGGGGTCGCGGGCGGCGATGGCGTCGCAGATGCCGCGATGCTCGGCGACGGTGCGCTCGAACGCCCGCTCCTCGGTGACGCCGCGCCAGACGCGGGCCCGCATCGTCGGCAGCGACAGCGAATCCAGCAGCGAGGCAAGCACTTTGTTGCCGGAGGCGGCGGCGATGGCGGCGTGGAACTCGAGATCGAGCGACACCAGCTCGGTCACCGACTCGGTCTCGGGCTCGACGAGGGTGCGCAGATGGGCGATCCCGTCCTCGGACATGGAGCGCGCGGCCAGCGCGGTGGCGGCGGGCTCGAGGATGCGCCGGACGCCGAGGATGTCCAATACCGAGTCGTCCTGGTGGAATTCGAGCAGAAAGCTCATCGCGTCGAGCAGCGACTTCGGCTCGAGGCTCGCCACGTAGGTGCCGTCGCCCTGCCGCACGTCCAGGATCCGGACCAGCGACAGCGCGCGGACCGCCTCGCGCAGCGAGTTGCGCGAGACGCCGAGCTCCGCGGCGAGATCCGCCTCGCGGGGCAGTCGCGCGCCCGGCTCGAGGTCACCCGAGATGATCATCGCCTTGATCTTCGCTATCGCGTCGTCGGTGACCGACACCTGTTTCCTTCGTCCTGGAGAATGTGAAGCCATGCCTCCGATGACTGTAGACGCCCATGTTCATGTCTGGCGCGTAGACGGCGGAAAATTCAACGTGAAGTACGACTGGCTCACCAAAACATCCGATGTTTTATACCGAAATTACACCTTGACAGATATCGAACCGGAGCTGGCCGAGCACGGCGTCGGCGCGCTCGTGCTCGTGCAGGCCGCCGATTCGCCGGCCGAGAACCGCGTGCTGCTCGCCGCTGCGGCCGCCTCGCCGCACCCGGCCGCCGTGGTCGGCTGGCTGCCGCTGCACCGCCCCGAGCTCGTCGCCGCCGAGTTGCCTGCCCTGCGCGCGCATCCGGAGTTCGTCGGCGTGCGGCACATGATCCACCGCGACCCCGACCCGAGATGGTTGCTGCGCCCCGAGGTTTCGGACAGCCTCGGACTGCTCGCCGAGGCGGGCCTCGTCTTCGACGCGGTGGCCGAGCGGCCCGATCTGCTCGCGCAGGTTCCGCTGATCGCCCGCGCGCACCCCGATCTGACGGTTGTCCTGGACCACCTCGGCAAGCCGCCCATCGCGACGGGCGAGTGGCAGCCCTGGGCCGATCTGCTCGCCGAGGCGGCCGCCGAGCCGAACGTGGTCGCGAAGATCTCCGGCTTGGCCACGGTCTCCGGCGCGGAGATCACCGCTCGGCGCTGGCAGCCCTACGTCGACCACGCACTGGCGTGCTTCGGGCCGGGGCGGCTGATGGCCGGCGGCGACTGGCCTTTCACGCTCACCGCCGCGTCGTACCGAACGGTGTGGCGGACCACCCTGGCGACGCTGGCGCACCTGAGCCCCGTCGAGCGCGTCCAGGTGCTGACCGAAGTCGCCTGGCGCACATACCGACTACCCCTCGCACCGACCTGGATGACCGAAGGAGACACCGAATGAAGTTGCAGCGCATCGGCGCGGCGGGCGCCGAGCGGCCGATCGTCGTAGACGGCGGGCACGCCTACGATCTGCGCTCGCTGACCGCCGATATCGACGGCGACTTCCTCGCCGCGGACGGCATCGCGGCGGTCGCGACCGCCCTTGGGGCAGGCCGGCTTTCGCGCATCGAAGTAAGCGGCGAGCGCGTCGGCGCGCCGATCGCGCGGCCGCACGCGGTCTGGTGCGTCGGGATGAACTACGCGGCGCACGCGGCGGAGTCGGGTTCGGCGCCGCCCTCGACGCCGGTGGTGTTCTTCAAGACCCCCAACACCGTGATCGGCCCGTACGACGACGTGCTGATCCCGCCCGGCTCGACGAAGACCGACTGGGAGGTGGAGCTCGCGGTCGTCATCGGCAGGCGCGCCCGCTACCTCGACTCGGTCGAGTCGGCGATGGAACACATTGCCGGATACACCATCTCGAACGACGTCTCCGAACGCGCGTTCCAGCTCGAACAATCGGGCGGACAGTGGTCGAAGGGCAAGTGCTGCGAGACCTTCAACCCGCTCGGTCCCGCGCTGGTGCCCCGCGACCGGCTCGACGCGGGCAACCTGCGGCTGCGTTCGTTCGTGAACGGCGAGCCCCGACAGGACTCCAGCACCGCCGACCTCATCTTCGACGTCGGCTACCTCGTCTGGCACCTGTCCCAGTACGCGGTGCTCGAACCCGGCGACATCGTCAACACCGGAACGCCTGCGGGCGTGGCACTTTCGGGCCGGTTCCCGTACCTGCGCGACGGTGACGTGGTCGAGGTCGAGGTCGAGGGGATCGGCCGGGCCAGGCAGCGATGCCTCGCCGCCGCCCGCGAAACATCGCCGCTGCGAGCGTGATTCCTACTTCGCGCCGAGTACCGCCAGTGCCCGATCCACGTCGTCGGCGGTGTTGTAGAGATGGAACGCGAAGCGCAGCCCGCCGTTTCGCGCGGAGGTGATGATGTCGGCCTGCTCGAGGCGCGGTGCCGCGTCGCCCGCGCCCGGGACGGTGACGATGGGCGCGCGGTTGGGCACGGCGTCGAGGCCGAGTTCGGCCAGGCCGGCGCGGAAACGGTCGGCGAGCGCGAGATCGTGCGCGTTGATCCGCTCGACGGTCAGCTCCTCGATCAGCGAGATGCCCGCGCTCGCGGCGATCACGCCGAGCCAGTCGGGGGTGGAGTCGAATCGGCGGGCGGTGCTCGGCAGCTTGAGCGGGTTGTAGAGCTCGGCCCACGGGTCGGCGGCCGCGTACCAGCCGGGCCCGACCGGCCGTATGTTCTCGGTGGCCTCCGGTCCTGCGGCGAAGAAGGAGACGCTGCGCGCGCCGATCAGCCATTTGAACGTCGCGCACACCCAGTAGTCGGCGTCGGCGAAGCTCAGCGGCAGCCAGCTCGCCGCCTGCGTGGCGTCCACCAGCAGCCGGGC
>NZ_BAGH01000554.1 GCF_000308715.1 Nocardia tenerifensis NBRC 101015 | reverse complement strand
GGACGCGATCGAAATGGTCATATGCCCGTTCGTATTCGGCGCAGGACAGCTCGGCTATGCCGGTGTACCAATCGATTCGCCAGTCGGTGCGGTAGGCGGGTAGCAGCCGTGCGAGGTGCTCGCGTGCCTGCTCGACCTCGCCGAGATCGAGGTATGCCCGGACGGCGGTCAAAGCGCCTTCCAGCTCGAAGGTTTCGGGCGTGCCGATGGCGCCCGCGCTCATGTCGGCGGTGCTCTGCCGCAGGGTGTCCAGGGTCTGCCGGGGATCGCCGTGCAGCAGCGGGGTCAGCAGCTCCGCGCTCGGGTCCTCGCTGTCGATGAGCGGAACGGGCAGTGCCGCAACGATGCTCGGCGGGTCGAGGGTGGGCGCGCGATGCACGCCCTCGATGACGCCGTCCGTCTGCCGGATCAGCGTGTCGATGCCGAAATCGCCGCGCGGCGAGCCGAATACGGCGGAGGTCTGCGGATACTCACGGTTGGTGTCCTCGGCGAGGACCGCGCGCAGCACGCCGGCGAGTTGGCGGTACATCGCGTACGCGGTCGGAAAGCGTTGCGCCGGATCGGGATCGGTCGCGCGCAGCAGCAGCCGCCGGAAGGCGGGGTAGCGGCGCAGCACCGGCTCCTCGTCGGGGGAGGGGATGCCGGGCAGCTTCGGGCCGAACCGTTCCGTCGGCATGTTCAGGGTGAGCGCGGCCAATGTCCGTCCGACCGTGTGGATGTCGGAGGCCACGGTCGGGCCGGTGCTGGTGAACTCGGGCGCTTGATACCCGAGCGTGCCGTAGAGGCTGCCGCCGGACTCCCTGGCGGCCACCGCGCCGAGGTCGATGAGTTTGACCTCGTCCTCGGTGACCATGATGTTGTCGGGCTTCAGATCGTTGTAGGCCAGGCCGAACGAGTGCAGGTAGTCCAGCGCGGGCAGCACCTCCATCACGTAGGCGATGGCCTCGGCGACGGGGATGCGTTCGGGTGCGCGGAGATCGAGCATCTCCTTCAGCGATTGCCCGCCCACGTACTCCATCACGATGTACCCGCACGGAACCCCTTCCGCCGAGCGATGTTTGACGAAGTTGAAGATCTTCACGATCCCCGGATGCGCCATCTCCGACAGGAACTGGCGCTCGGCGAGCGCCACGACGTGCGCCTCGAAGTCGAGCGGATTCTGCAGCCCCTTCAGCACCACCCAGCGGTCGCTGACATTGCGGTCGCGGGCGAGGAATATCCAGCCCATGCCGCCGTAGGCGAGGCAGCCCTGCACCTCGTACTGGTCGGCCACCAGTTCGCCGGGGGAGAGCAGCGGACGGAAGTTGAACGGTGATCCGCACTTCGGGCATTTGCCGGAGGTGGGGCCGGGTCCGTCGCCCGTGGAGCGTCCGACGGGTTGCTGGCATTTCCAGCAGAACCGCTTGTCCTCGGGGACCTCGGGGTCGCGCAGTATCGCGGTGGCGGGGTCGACCTGTGAGACGCGGGGGAGATCGACGAGTCCCGCGCTGAGCCTGCGCACGCTCGGCCGAGAGCGGACGCTCCGCTCGGAGCCGGGCTCGGCCTCCGAGAGCAGCGGGTCGTCCTCGTCGGACGACCACGGGCTGGTCTCGGCCGGCGAGGCCCGTCGGGTAGCCCACGGGTACGGGGCCCGGTATGTCACGTCGGTGGGATCCTCGATCAGCGTGCTCGACTGAGCGGTCGGGCGAATGTTCTCGGAGCCACTGGGGTGTTCCGGCATTCGACCCTCTCCGCGCCACGCGTTCAACAGCGGGCCGATCCCGCTCCGCTCCGCGGCACCGATGACAACCGTTGCGGCGGAGCGGGCGGGTCAGATCGGCCTCAGCGCGATTCTGCCTCATCGCGCGTTGCCGTGCTGTTGCTTGCGCGGGATATATCGGTGATGCGTGGGTCGCGATGCTCCAGCGGGCGCTCGGCGACCACGGGGAACGCTCCGGTGTAGCCCTCGCGCACCGCCGCGAGATGCATGACCCGGCGTCGGGCCAGGAACCAGCCGACGACCATGGCGGGCACCATGATCACCACCATCGCGATGACCGCGCCACGCTGCACCTCGCTCTTGCTGAAGAGCATCAGCACCACGACCGCGGCCAGGAACACCAGCGTCGCGATGCTCGTGTACGGCGCGCCGATCAAGCGGAACGAGGGGCGCGCCATCCGTCCCTCGCGCGCCCAGCGCCACAGCTTGAGCTGGCAGAGCACGATCGCCGCCCACGCGGTGATGGTGCCGAGGGCCGACATGTTGAGGACGATCTCGAAGGCCTTCTCCGGGACGAGGGCGTTGAGGCCGACGCCGATCAGCGCCACCGCGCCGGTGGCGAGGATGCCGACGTAGGGCACGCCGCGCTTGGACATCAGCGACGCCATGGCCGGGGCGCTGCCGTTCATCGACATCGAGCGCAGGATGCGGCCGGTCGAGTACAGGCCGGCGTTGAGGCTCGAGAAGGCCGCGGTCAGCACGACCAGGTTCATCATGGTGCCCGCGCCGCCGACGCCGATCTTGGAGAAGAAGGTGACGAACGGGCTCTCACCGGACTTGAACGCGGTGTACGGCAGCAGCAGCGAGAGCAGGACCAGCGACCCGACGTAGAACACCGCGATGCGGGCGATGACCGAGTTGATGGCCCTCGGCATGATCTTGGCCGGGTTCTCCGCCTCACCCGCGGCCGTGCCGATGAGTTCCACCGCCGCGTAGGCGAAGATGACGCCGGTGGTGGACAGCACCAGCGGGATCGTGCCGTTGGGGAGCAGGCCGCCGTGCTGGCTGATCACGCTGATCCCGGTGCTCGCGCCCTCGATCGGGAACCGGCCTGCGAGGAAGATGGTGCCGACGATCAGGAAGCCCATGAGCGCGACCACCTTGATCAGCGCCGCCCAGAACTCCATCTCGCCGAACCAGCGCACCGACACCATGTTGATGCTCACCACGAGGGCGAGCGCGATGAGCGCGATCGTCCACTGCGGGATCACCTGCATGCTGCCCCAGTAGTGGACATAGGTGGCGATCGCGGTGATGTCGACGATGCCGGTCATACACCAGTGGAAGAAGTACATCCAGCCGACGCCGAAAGCCAGCTTCTCGCCGTAGAACTCGCGGGCGTAGGAGACGAACGAGCCCGACGACGGGCGGTGCAGGATGAGCTCGCCGAGCGCGCGCAGGATGAAGAACACGAAGACGCCGCACACGGCATACGCCAGGAAGAGCCCGGCTCCGGCGTCTTTCAGCCGGCCGCCCGCGCCGAGGAACAGCCCGGTGCCGATCGCGCCGCCGATGGCGATCATCTGCAGTTGGCGTGGGCGCAGCGCCTTGTGGTAGCCCGCGTCCTCAGCATGCAGGGCCCGTGCGGCCGGCGCCGGCTCCTGCGTCTGTGTGGGAGGTCGAACGATGGTCATGCCTGGGCCTTTCATGTGACGGCAGTCATATCGCTCAGTAACGTACCGTTGTTTAACGGCACGTTCAATAGATGTACATAGTTGTCATCTCATGAAACGCAATCGTCATGAAACGCGCCGGGTTCGGCTATCGAGCGGCAATCATCTTGGGCGACAAGGGGTTGCGCGCGCGGATCGGGCGAGGTAGCGCCGTTCGATGACTGGTCATTTGTCCAGGCGAGGCGGGAAACCGGTGAACTACCGCACTCGCGGACCTGCGATCACGGCGCGTTACGGTGTGGTTTCCTTGAGATATGGCAGCGGGTACGGAGTTTACGATCGACGAGCTGGCGCGTGAGGCCGGCACGACCGTGCGGAGCCTGCGCGTCTATCACGAGCGCGGCGTGCTGCCGCCGCCGCAGGTGAAGGGGCGCACCGGGTTCTACGGGTCCGACCATCTCAACCGGGTGCGCACCATCGGGCGGTTGCTGGATCGAGGCATCAAGCTGAACGGCATCAGGGAGCTGCTCGAGGCGTGGGACCGGGGCGACGACCTCGGCGACATCCTCGGCGTCCCGGAGCCGGAGGCGCTGGATCAGCCCGGCGCCGCCGCCGAGGCCGAGGCGCCGAGCGATCCCGCGGTGATGCCGCCGGTCAGCGAAAGGGTCGTTGCCGCAACGGAACTCGCGGATCGCTACCGCGAGGTTCCGCATGGCCTCGCGCGGGCCGTCGCGACCGGGATGTACCAGCCGCTCGACGCCGCCACCTACCTCGTGGCCGATCATCAGCTGGTCCGCATCGCGGAGCAATTGGCCGCGGCGGGGGCCTCGCCCGCGCAGGTGCTCGATGAGGTCGAGCGGTTGCGGGATGATTGCGACCGCATCGCCCGTCGCTTCGTCGACGTGTTCGAGCGGACGGCCTGGCAGTCGTTCCGGCAGTCCGAGCGCACGTCGCAGGACCGGGCCGAGCTTGCGGAGCGAGTGGCCGTCGTGCGGGCCGTGCCGGGGCAGACCGCGGCTGAGCTGGTCAATCGTTTCGTCGCGCGGTATCTCGAACGCGATATCGCGCAGCTCGGTGAGGAGCTGTCCGGTCAGTAGGCCTTGACGGCTCGCGGGACGGGTATCCGTCACGGAACTTGCCGTTCGACAGCGGTACGTTCTTTGGTGTAACGTTCTAGGTGGGATCTGGGGGCATGCACAAAGCGACGCCAATCTGCGCATGCCCCCGGGACCTGAGGGCCGGTTCTTCTGGGATGTCCGGCCACTCCCGCAGGGCAATAGATGCCGGATGTGGTTGAGGTTTCTTTGCCTTCATTCAGTGCGAGCACTGACTGTTAGCCGTAGCGTTTGCCATTCAGTTTCTGCTGTCGCAATGTCTTGCCTCACAATCATTCCCGTACGGCATGGCTTACCGCGCTCGAGTCCGGTGTGCGGCCCGGCAATCCGCGCATATCCCGTCCGATTCGGCCGGTGACCTCGTCGTCTGCGGTTCTCGTCCACCGCCTCGCCGCTCCCGGAACATGCACTCGCATAGCACATTTCGTCGGATGGACGACTAGGTGTACCCGGTTGTCGCATGTAACTGTCGCGGCACTTTCCGTTCATGTGCGAGCAACAGGGGAGTTGCCAACGGCTGTCATCGTCGGATGTGTACGAGCTGATGTGGGTGCGGGTCGACCGCACATACGCGGAGGGAACGCGGTGGCGGACAAAGTCCAGTACGACTCGGATCTGTTCTTCAAGGCGGCGAACAAGACCGGGTACGCGCGCGACCGGATCAACACGGTGCTGCACACCCTGCAGGCATCGATCAACGCACGCGGAAACCCCTGGGGCAACGACACTCTCGGCCGCAACTTCGCCAACGGGCCGGACGGCTCCGGCGGCTACACCTCGTCGCGGGACAACATGATCACCGGCGCGCAGAACATCGCGGGCTCGCTCGACAACTTCTCGGCGGGGCAGACCAAGAGCGCCAAGCTGCTGGAGAAAATGGAGCACGACAACCGCGACGGTTTCCGCTGACCCACGGTTCGTGCATCGATGACGACCGGACCCGCCCGGGTCGCTCGCCACGCGCGGCGGCACGGGCGTCGCGGCCGCTGATATCGGAATAGTCGAACATGATCGAACTGCCGGGCTACCTGGAGTGGCTCGAACCGATTGTCGGCATGGAGTGGCCCGAGGGCAACGAGGACCAGATGTGGGCCCTCGCCCAGGACTGGCACACTGCCGCCGCGGAGCTGCGCACCATCCTCAACGACATCGACGCGGCGAAGAACGCCTCGCTGACCGCCTACCCGGACGGCGAGGGCGTCGAGGAGATGATCAAGGGCTTCGACAGCCTGCGGTCAGGCGACGGTTCGGACAAGGACCAGTCGCTGAACAAGCTGGCCGAGCTCTTCGACCAGATCGGCGAGTCGGCCTACAGCGTCGGCACCGAGATCGAGTACGCCAAGCTGATGTATTGGTCCTCGCTCGGTCTGCTGGCCGCGGAAATCGCTGCGGCATGGATCTTTCCGCCGACCGCGCCCGCGGTAGAGGCGGCCGCCATCGGGCTCACCCGGGTGGCGGTGCGGATCATCGGGCAGCGCGTGGTCTCCGCGATCATCCGGCACGTCGGCAAACTCGTCGCGTCGAAACTCGCGAAGTTCATGCTGCGGCACGTCGCGATCGACACGGTGCTCGGCACGCTTCAAGAACTCGGCGTCCAGCAGTGGCAGGTCGACCACGGGCACCGTAAATCGATCAACTGGGACCAGGTCGCGGTCACCGCGGTGAGTTCGGCGGCGGGCGGCGCCGCGGCGGGCCCGTTCGGGGACTGGCTCGGCCACCGGCTCAGCTCGGAGATGAAGCCGTGGATGCGCGCCGCGATCACCGGTCCCGCCGCGGGCCTGGTCGGCGCCGGTGCGGGCTTCGTCGCCGCGACCAGCACGCAGTTCGGCATCGACGCCGCGCGCAACGGCTGGGGCGATGCGTGGACCAACCTGAAGAACACCCAGGTCGACTGGCGCATGTTCACTGCGGGCGCGTCGAACGGCGCGATGTCGGGCCTGAACAAGGTTGGGGCGCAGCATGCTTGGGGGAGCATGCGGCCGAACCTGTTCAATCGCCCCGATTTCGGGGCCCGCTTCGATGACGTCGTCAATCCGGGCGGTGCGAATTCGAGCGACGGTACCCGCACTGGTCCTCGGCCCGACGGTGCCGGGCTGCCCGCGGGTGCGGGGGACGGTAGCGGCCGCGGCACGGTCGGCGACGGTGGGGCGACCCGGCCGGCGGGCGCCGACGGAAACGGTCGCGGCACCGGGGGAGACTCCGGGACCCGGCAGACCGGAACCAATGGCCGGAACTCGGGTGAGGGTGCTGACCGAGGGTCGAGCGAGAACCGGAACTCTGGTGAGACCGGCGCGAACAGTCGTGACCCGGGCGAGAATCGGAACTCTGCCGAGACCGGCACGAACGGTCGTGATGCGGGCGAGAATCGGAACTCTGCCGAGACCGGCACGAATAATCGTGACGCGGGAGAGGGTCGGAGTTCGGGCGAGGGCCCGGGTCGGGCCGGCGACGCGACGGGCAAGGGGGCGGACGGGGAATCGACAACGGCCACGCGTGCCGAGGGCGAAACGCAGGCCCGAGCCGGTGACGGCAGCGCTACCCGGTCGGTCGACGGTGCCGCAACTCCCGACCGCGCTGCGGCAGGGCCGGAACACACAGCGGCGCTCGCCGATTCGGGCGATGCCGCGACTCAGAGAGCGGGTGTCGCACCGCAAAGCGATGCCGTGCACGGAGCTGGTTCCGACGGTCGGATCGACGCCACTTCGACCGGCAATGAGCCGGTTTCGGTTCGCAATGTCGATAACGGACTGGCCGGCAACACGACTCATGCCTCGCCTGTCACCAACCAAGGCGCCGGCCCCGCGCAACCTGCGTCGGTAAACCCTGCGCCCGGCGGCGAAAGCCGGAGCACGCCAGCGGCTTCCAGCCCCTCGCGGCCCGCATCCGCGGAGGTGCGTGCGCACACCGCGTCGGACGCGCCGCGCGTCGAACAACCTCGGGCCGGAACTCCGGATGGCCGCCCGGCTGAGGCGCGCCCCTCCGCCGACCGGTCGCGAGCCGGCGATGTACGCGGGGACGGCACCGCACCGCGCAGCAGCGCGCCGAGCCGCACCGGCATCGCGGACACGCCCCGAGCGGGCAATCATCAGTCGGCTCTGCAATCGGGTTCCAGCGGCGAGCACGCGCCGCGAGCGGGTTCGGTGGCGGACGACTCCGCCAAACTTCGGCAGGCGGTCGATCCTGCGGACGGCACGCAACCTCGAAGCGCGGGCGACGGCCCGACCCCGCTCGACGTCGTCGGGCCGGTGCCACTGGCCGCGGCGACCGGTGCGGACACCGCGCGCGGAGATCGGACCGCGCCTGCGGAGCCGGTCACGGGCGCCGACGACGACCACACCGCCGCGCGGCTGGACCCGCTGGACCCCGAGCATCCGCGCGACTGCGCGATCCGCAGCCTCGAACTGATCCGTCAGCTCACCGGCAGCGACGTGATCGACATCCCGACCAGGGAAATCGGTCTGGATGGCGTGCAGCAGAGCGAGATCGAGCAGGCTGCCCACGCGCCGCTGCGAGATGTGGGAGATCACACCGAGATTCGCGACGCCCTGATGTATGAGACGGCGCCGGACGGGCGCCCGATCCTCGACGCGGACGGGAACCGGATCGAGCGGCCGGACGGTGCGGCCGCGCTGGTGATCGACATCTACGGCAGGGTCGACGAACACAACGTGGGCGCGCACGCGTATGTGCTGGTCAAGGAGAACGGTGAGATCGTGGTGCGCGATCTGACGGCCGGTCTCCGACACGGTTTCCCGCCGATACTGCCGGACGGGGACTACCCCGTGCGGCGCACCCGCACGATCGTGTTCGACGAGAACGGCGTTCCGCAGCGGCACGGGGAGGCCGATGCGTCGCCGCGCGACTCGGAACTGCGCGATGACTCGGAACTGCGCGATGATGCGGAACTCCGCGACGACTCGGAACTCCGCAAAGTCGGTGTCGGGCAGCGGCCGCCGGATGGCGATCCCGCCGCGGGCTCGGACGGCGGTGGCAAGAAGCCACCCACCGAACTGCCGTCGCCCGCCTCGCCCGACGATCCGGGCGATAAGTCAGCGTCCAACTCCGACAACGACTCCGGGGCTCCGCCGGCGCTGGAGCCGGACTCGATCGTGCTCGCGGACGACGCCCATCCGCTCACCGTCGACGTCGACGGCGAGCAGGTGCCCCTCGCCCTGCATCCGGACGGCGAGGACCGGTGGCGTGCGGTGCCCGCCGACGAGGGCGAGCCGCCCGCGCGGCAGGAGGGATCGGGCGAGGTCGAGAAGAAGTCGCCGGTTCGGCGGGCGTGGGAACGCTTTCGAGACCGGACCTACGTTCGCGGCTACGAAGGCGACAACCCCAAATACCCCTCGGGCTCGGGTGAGGACGGACGCGGTCAGACCGCCCTGCGCGACGGAGTCGCCAACGCGCCACACCTTTTCGATTCGCCGCCCCCGCAGACACCGCACGTGCCGTCGTCGCCGGATGTCCCGCACGTGGGGCCGGCCCCGGAGTCGTCGGACAAGGCGCCCAACGTCGCTCGCATCCTGAAAGAGGGCGCGACGATCTGGAAGAACCGCGAGCACTTGCCGATCCTGGGCCATCTCTCGGGCCGAACACCCGACGTCGCAGGCGATTTCGTGGCGCCGCGCACCGCGGACGGCGAGGAGTACCGGTTCTGGGTCAGCGACGCCGACCCCGACCTCGTGCGGGAGACCATCACCGATCTCTTCGAGGTGGGGCGAATTTCCGACGAAGAGGCCAGGGCGGTGCTAGAAGACGCTCTGTCCCAGTCGGATCCGGAGCAGCGTCAGCGGATCGTCGACGACATGGAGCGCCTGGGTCTGGTCTCCGAGGACGAGGCCAGGGTGCTCGAGCAGGAACCGCCCGAACGCCCCGAGCCCACCCCCGAGCCGGATGGCCCACCGCCCGAGCACGAGTCGCTCTCCGAGCTGGCCGACCGCCTCGGCTTCGACCTGCCCGACGAGGACCCCGCCACGGTGCGCCGGGTCATCGACGAGCAGGAGTACCGCGCGCTGCGCGAGGCCGCGGCGATCGAGGGACTCGCCGACGCGCACCGGCGGTACAACGAGGAACAGACCAGGCCCTACACCAAAGGGGATGTGGCGGGCCAGGATTCGCGCCCGGCGCTGGACGAGCAACCGACCCGGCGACCCGGCGAGCTCGAGGGCCCCGACGCGCGCAGGCACGAGGCCGACGACGAGGACTTCTTCCTCGACGAGGACGAGTTCGAGGACGGTCATCGCCCCGTCCGCCGGGGTGAACCCGACCCGGCCGGACGGCCCATCCCGTACTCCGACGAGGTCAGCTTCTTCGACGAGAACCCGATGGGCCGCTTCCTCAAGGAGATCAACGCGGCCTTCGAGGGCGCGCCCGGCGTGCAGCACTACACGCCGGTCGGCAACGGCGCGGACCCACTGAAAGAGTGGGGCGATATCGGGCCCGACGACAACGAACTCGGCCGCGACCAAGGGCCGCGGGCATACTTCGAACACGCCCTGCGCCGCGACCAGCTGCGCGACGAATTGTCCACCTGGGCACAGATGTTCGGGCTCGACATCGACTCGGTGACCACGCAGCGAATCGACGAACTGCGCGCCGCGAATCAGGCGCGCTCCGATCGGATCGCCGAACTCGCCGACGCCGCCGAGATCCGTCTGCACCCCGAGTCCGATGACCAGCCACCGGTCGGCGAACCGTTCGGCGACCAGGTCGTGCGGCTCCCGGTCGGCGAGGGCGTGCCGGATCGGCTAGTGGTCATCGACGGACCACAGGATCGTGCCGCCGCGCTGGCCCGCGTGCTCGCCGACAACCCGGATCTCGCGCAGGCGGTGAATCGCGGCGAGGTCGAGGTCGATTTCCACAAGGCGCGCACGGATCGCAACGGCCGTATCCACCTGGAGCCGGTCGAGACGCCTGACGTCTATCACCACCGGGAGACGATCAACGGGCGCGACCTCGCGGTGACGCTGATGCGTGACGGCGACGGTCAGTGGCGGCCGGTCGTGCTCGACAACGACGCGCCGCACACGCAGCCGGCGACGGAGGCGCCGCAGGCTCCGCCGCGGCCACGCACCGAGGTTCTCGCGGACCTGGTCGACCTGGCGCGCGAACTCGGGCTGCGGCCGGAGGCCCTGCACCCGGATCGGCTGGCGCAGACGATCGCGGATCTGAAGCTGGACAACGCCGTTCGAGCCGGGCAGATCGAGGCGCTCGCCGACTTTGCCCGCTCCATGAACGACATCGAGTCGTTCAACGACATCAGCGACGCGCGCAGCCAACTGGCCACGCGCCTGCGCCTCGCCGAGGCGGACCTGACCCCGCAGAGCCTCGCCGACGCGCTGACCGACGACTCGTTCCGAAACGCGCTGCGCGCCCAGCAGGTCGGCGACCTGGTCGCGTACGCCAAACAGCTGCGCGATCTCGATCCGGCCGGCTTCGTCGCCGCCCGCGACCAGCTGGCCAAGCGGCTCGGCGTCGAGCCGTCGGAGCTGTTCCCGCCGAAATACCACAAGAACGACGCGGGCCGGCTCGTGCACGGGCTGGACTCGAACAGCCTCGACCCGAAGAAACTGCGCAAGCTGTTCGCGCAGATGGAGCGCGACGGCAAGCAGGACCTGCTGAAGAACGCGCTTACCGAGTACGCCGGCGCGCTGCTGAAGATGGACCCGTACTCCGAGGTGCCGCGCGGCGATCTGTCCGCCGATCCGCGCGTGACCGGCGAGCCGCCCATCCACGATCCCGAGGCCATCCACGCGTTGCGCGACATCATCGGCGACGCACTGGGTTCCGGTGATCCGCTCGATTTCGGGCAGACCCTCGCGGACCATCCACGCCGCCCCGACGGCGACGGCACCTGGGATCGCGACAGCGACGCCGAGAGTGGCCGGCCCGATCCCAACCGCGACTGGGCGCGCCTGGTCGGCGTCGACCTCGCCGGGGCCGACGACGCGACCTTCCGGAAGGTGTACGAGGCGTATCGCGACGGCAAGATCGAGAAGCACGAGGGGCTGAGCCCCAAGGAGCTGGCCGCGGAGATCGCCAAGATGCGCGACGAGGTGCGGCAGCGGGCGGAGCGGATCCGGGAGCTCGCCGACCTGGCCGACCAGTTCTACCGGGCTCCCGAACAGGTGCCGCCGGGTGACCATGCCGGGAAGCCCGGTGCGGGTGGGACTCCGCCCCGGTTGGACGGTCCCGAGGAAAACGGTTCCGCTCCTGCGTCGTCCGGCGATCCTTCGCCTCGGAAGCCGGGGTCGGGGGGTGCGGCGGAACTTCCGGTCGGCGAGAACGGGCACCGATCGGGTGACGGAACGCGTACGGACGGTGGCACGGATGAGACTGTGCGACAGCGTGTTCCGGAGCAGCCTGGCGAATCGGTAGAGAAGTCGGAACGCGCGTCGAAAGAGCCCGTCGGCGACGAGCCTGAAACGCCGGGCGCTCGACCGAGTTCGGATACTCGGCCGGATTCGCGCTCGCGGATCGATGAGGCGTTGGCGCGCGAGGTTGTCGCGCTCGATGAGTCGTATCGGCGGCATGCCGAGGAGGCCGACGCCGAGTTGCAACGGGTGCTCGACCATCTCGATCAGGTCGGGCGCGACTTGGCCGGACAGCTCGACGCGGGCGAGCTTGCGCCGGAAGCGGATTCGGCGACGCCGCACTCGCGCATCGATGAGGCATTGGCGCGTGAGCTCGCGAAGGTGGACGAGTCATACCGGCGGCATGCGGAGGAAGCCGACGCTGAACTGCGGCGAGTGCTGGATCATCTCGAGCAGGTCGGCCGTGAGCTGACCGGACGGCTCGATGGTGCGAC
>NZ_BAGH01000555.1 GCF_000308715.1 Nocardia tenerifensis NBRC 101015 | reverse complement strand
AGCTATCGCGACGATGGAGGCTCTGGTCGCCGCCCGCTCCGACCCGGCCCGTCCGCTGATGTGGATCAACCTCGGCGAGATGGTCGGCGCCCGCGCGGCACTGCCGGCAGGTGTCCTGCGGTCGTCACGGCTCGAAGTGATCGGCAGCGGGCAGGGGGCGTTGACCGGTGCCGAGATGGCAGCCGAGGTTTCGGAGATCTTGGCGGAGATCGCTCGCGGCACGTTCGCCGTTGAGGCGGAGGCTATTTCGCTGTCCGATGTCGAACGCGCCTGGTCGCAACCGGCCGACAGCAGCAAACGGATCGTCCTGACCCCCGTCACTTCGCCGTGTCGGCACGCTCGATGAACGTGGTCAACGCGTCGACGATCGCCTCGGGCTGTTCGTCGGGAATGAAGTGCCCGGCGCCGGGGATGACGATGCCGTGCGTGTGGTCCGCCCAGGGACGCAAAGAGGCGGCCATGTCCGGGATGGAGCCATGGGAGGCGGAGACACCGAGGACCGGGACGGTGACGCGTCCTCGGCCGAGCGCTTCATGGTTCTTCCGCGCGGATTCCGCGGCGTCGCGGTAGTAGGAGAGCAGCGCTCGCAGGCCATCCTCGGCCGCCACGGCGGCGGCGTAATGGTCGATCTCGGCGCTGTCGAACGTGTCCGGGTACAAGGCTTTGGCAGTCAGGAACCAGGACACGTAGTCGCGCTCGCGGCCGGTGAGCAGCGTCTCGGGCAGATCGGGCACCATGTGGAACGCGAAATGCCATGTCTTCCAAGCTCGGTCGGGATCAAGGGGGACGGCGTCCGGGAGGGTGATTCCGGGAATGCCGGCGTCCAGCAGCGCGACGCCGTGCAGCAGCTGGGCGTGGTTCAGGGCCCAGGAGAAGGCGACCCAAGCCCCGATGTCGTGGGCGACGAGCCAGTATTTCGGCACGCCGAGCTCGGTCACCGCGGACTGGACGAGCGAGGCGACGGTGTGCGTGTCGTAGCTGCCGTGTGGGCGGTCGGAGTGGCCCTGGCCGGGCAGGTCGATCGCGATCACGCGGAACCGCAGGGCCAGCCCGGGCATCACTGTGCGCCACGCCCACCAGGTCTGCGGGAATCCGGCGAGCAGAACAACGGCGGGACCGTTCGGCCGACCGCCCTCGACCGCATGCAGCCGGACGCCGTTCACATCGACCCAGCGATGAGTAAAGCCTGCGATGTCAGGAAGCGGCAGCAGGGCGAGGGGGCGGTGGGCCGTGGTGGCGGTGTCGTTCATCTTCCGAAGCTAACACATCTTGAACTGTTCAGTTCAAGATAGGATGGGGGAGGCCGCGACGAACCGGCCTGGAAACGAGGTGCGTGCGAGATGGCCGGAAAGAAGCAGTTCGATGTGGACGTCGCACTCGATGCGGCGATGATCCAGTTCTGGCGTTCCGGGTACGCCGACACGTCACTGGACGACCTGTCGGCGGCGACCGGACTGAACCGCAGTTCCATCTACTCCTCGCTCGGCGACAAGGATGCCCTGTATCTGCGCTGCCTGGACCGCTATGCCACGCGCTACGGCGACCGGTACGACCAGGCTCTCGCCAGCGCGGCCGAAGATCCGTTGCGGGCAATGCGAGGATTCTTCGACGTCACTCTGCAACGCATCGCCGATCCGGACGTGCCCGACGGATGCATGGTCGCACAGACCACGATGGCGATACCGGCCCTGAGCGGCGCTATCGCAGCACGAGCGATCGACGCTCTCGCCTCGCAGCAGGCGCGGCTGCGCAACGCCTTGATTGCCACGAAGCTCACCGCCGGCGACGTCGACGAATTCGCCGTGCACTTTGTGGCGGTCAACCAGTCGCTGGCTGTGATGAGCCGGGCCGGGGCGAATCAGCGGCAGCTCCGCACGATCGTCGGCATCAGCCTGAATGCGTTCTCGCGGGCCTTGTCTCATCGGAGCTGAGTTCGTACGTGCCGTGTTTGCTGCGGGCAGAAATTACGTGCGGCGAACCGGACCTTCGGTGCTCGCCGAAGACTCATGCGGTCCTTCGCTGCGTTGGATCGCCGTGTAGACATCACCCGCTGGGTGAGCGAGACCGGCTGTGCTGCACGGCATCTGGGAAAGCTGAGGTGTGGACGGGGGTGGTGTCAGCGCAGGACGAGCAGTGGCTGGTCGCGTTCGATGTGGAGGCGCCATAGGTGCTGGGCCACCTCATCGGGTTCGTGCCGGGCACCGGGGCCGATGGGCCCGACGACCGTGACCTGCGCGGCGTACACGCCCTGGTCGACCAGCGCGTCGTGGAGCATGCGCACATAGGCGGACTCGGCCGCGTAGGCGATCGCGGACACCGCACGGTCGCGATGCGGCTCGACCGCGGCGCCGCCGGTGGTGAACAGCAGGGTGCTGTTTCGTTGGTCGAGCATGTCCGGCAGGACGGCTCGGACGGCTGCCGCGGCGGCGACGACGTTCAATGCCAGGGCGTTCGCAATGTCTGACGGGCCGGTGTCGAGCACGGGTTTGATCCACGACAGGCTCGGGCGCGGGCTGAACAGTGCAGCCTGGATCGGGCCGAGCCGGGTGCGCAATGCGTCCAGCGCCGCGGTCAACGCCTGCGCGTCGGTGACATCGGCGGCTGCGGTCGCCGTCGTAATGCCCTCGGAGTTCAGGTCGGTGGCCATCGCCGCCAGGCGTTCGGTGTTCCGGGTGATCAAACCGACGGGGTGTCCCTCGCGGCCGAACCGGCGCGCCGCCGCCGCGCCGAGCCCCGGTCCGGCGCCGATCACGACGAACGCATTCGCCTCGCCGCGCTTCGTAGCGAGAAGCCCACTGTGTTCGCTCATGCCTGCACCAGATCCGCGCTCCTGGTCAACGCCTCGTTCGCGTCGATCTCGCCGCGCATGCGGTCCAGACGGGTGCGCGCCCCGGTGAGCGCGTCGGAGCCCAGCAACAGCCGCAGCGGCGGTGCCTCGCGATCCACGATCGCGGCGATCGCCGCAGCGGCCCGGGCCGGGTCGCCGGGCTGGCGACCGGATACCGCCAGTGTGGCGTCGCGGCGCTTGCCGGCGGTCTGCTCGTAATCGTCCAGGCGCGTAGGGGACTGCCGCATCGACGCCCCCGCCCACTCGGTGCGCAGGCCACCCGGTTCCACGATCGTCACCGCTATGCCCAGAGGTGCGAGCTCCGCGTGCAGCGACTCCGACAGGCCCTCCAGGGCGAATTTCGTCGCGTGGTAGTAGCCGGTTGCGGCGAAGGCGGCCAGCCCACCGAAGGACGAAACATTGACGATCCGCCCCGAACGGCGCGACCGCATACCGGGCAGCACCGCCTTGATGACGGTCACCACGCCGTGCACATTCGTCTCGAACAAGGCGCGGACCGCAGCGTCCTCGCCCTCCTCCATCGCGGCCAGGTATCCGTATCCGGCGTTGTTCACCAGGACGTCGACGCGTCCGAACGCATCCTCACACGCCTGAACGGCCGCGGTCACCGCCGCGGGGTCGGTGACGTCCAACTCGAGGGGCAGTGCGCGATCGCCGTGCCTCTCGGCGAGGTCGGTCACCCGGTCGCGGTCGCGTGCAGTGACCGCGACCCGGTCGCCCCGGTTCAGAGCGTGCTCGGCCAGGGCACGGCCCAGACCGCTCGAGCATCCGGTGATCAGCCACACCGGCGATTCGTGTGTTTCGTTCGACATGCCTCCATGTCATCAGCGGGCGCACGGGCGTGCCACACCCCCGTGAGGGTGGCTCTCGCAGGGTCAGTTTCGGGGCATGCGCGCGGCGGTAAAGTCGCTGCCGATGGCACCTGACGACAACCCGCTCGGCTCCTTCCTCCGCAGCCGTCGCGAGAGGATCGACCCCGCCTCCGCCGGCGTCGTCGACTCCACCCGACGACGGGTCACCGGGCTACGCCGCGAGGAACTCGCATTGTTAGCCGGACTGAGCCCCTCCTACTACACCCGTCTCGAACAAGGTCGCGACCGCCATCCCTCCCGCGAAATCCTCCAAGCCCTCGCCCACGCGCTCCGCCTGGACGACACCGAACGGGCCTACCTGTGGTCCCTCACGACACCACCACTGTCCCCGGCCGACACCGCGCCCGCCCACACCGTGCGACCGGGCGTGCTCACCCTGCTCGACCGCTGGACAGACCTACCCGCATTCGTCGTCGCCCCCAACCGCGATGTACTGGCCGCCACCGCGCTCGCCACCCGGCTCAACCCGGCGTGGAGCCCCGGACACAACCTGATCGAATTCACCTTCCTCGACCCACGCGCACCCGAGGTCTACCCCGACTGGACCGACATCGCCCAGCAGGCCGTCGCCGGTCTGCGCGCCACCTCCGGCGCCCGCGGCGCCGAACTCGACCCCTTCGTCGCGAGTATGCGCGAGCGCAGCGAAACCTTTCGCGCACTGTGGGATTCGCACGATGTGTACGACCGCGTCACCGGCGACAAACGGCTGCGAGTCGACGGCATCGGCATCGTGCGCCTCAGCTTCGAAACCTTCGCTGTCGCCGGGCCGGAGGGGCACATGCTCTACGTGTACTTTCCCCAACCCGGCAGCGCCGACGACCGAGCCTTACGAAGCCTCACCTGAGCCTGGAACGCAGTCGCCGACCCTCCGCTACTTCGAGATGCCCTCAATTGGCAGCCGCTGAGAGAGCACCCCACCGGGCACCTGGATCAGATCCCGGCCGGGATCTGATCCTGACCCAGTCTCTAACTAGCCGCTGGGCACATCCGTCTGGATGGGCACCGAGTGACCCTCCTTTGACGAATCCGGCCCCCGTAACCGCAAGAGCATCGGTTCGAACCAGCTGGGGCCCGCCGAGGTCGAGCAGTGTCAATTTCGGATAGGTCAGCATAACGACCGCCGGACGGGCGCCATCCACAGCTCGCCTCACCGGTCGCGGATTCGGGAGGCTCGAGAGCGCGGATTCCAATGCGACACAAGGCTTGTCGAATCGGGCATCTACGTTCCGTTATCTTTGCGGTGTCCGGCGGAGGCCGCTCGCCCGACGCGGTCGGGAAATACGCTGTGCCCTAACCATTCTCGCGAGAATTTCTCCCGCCCACGCTAGTGATCAGTCACCTTGGTGCCCAAGCAGATTCGTGCCGACATCCGCCGGATCCTCGCCTCGTCTGCGGTGACCGATGAGCTCGGTCACCGCGGTACCACGAAAGCGGGGCCTCTCTCCCCGAAGTCACCGGGCCACGACCGGGCACTACACCCGTCGCGGCGGAAGGCTCCTCAGCCCAGGGTTTCTCGCGCCCAGTCGGTGAATGATGTTGTCGGCAGTCCGAACTGGTGCGCTGTCGATGCGCGGGCAGGGGCTGGGTGGGCGCTGGTGAACTGTTGTGACCGGGCGAATTCCGTTGCGAGGCCTGCCTCGATGGCCGCTTCGGGGCTCGCGGGCAGTTCTATCTGTGTGCCTGTCACCTCCGACAGAGTCTGCGCGGCGTCACGGAACGTCAGCAGGTCTCCGGCCAGGTCCAGCTCCACCGCGTGGAACCGCGCCGGGTCGGCGAACGCGGCCGCGGCGGCGGTGCCGATGTCTCGCACCGTCACGAACGCCAGCGGCACATCCAGATCGACGGCGAACAGGAGGCGATTCGATACGCCCTCGGCGAAGTAGAACGAAGGTCGCACGAAGTTCTCCATGAAGATCGCCGGCCGCAGGATCGTCCAGTGCTCGAACCCGGCCTCGCGCACGCGCCGCTCGCCGGAGATCTTGCTGCGCCAGTAGTGACGCATGTGCTCGCCCCAGTGCTGCGGATCGATATCGCCACGACCCGGCATGCCGGCACCCGATACCGACGTGTGCACCAACTGACGCACGCCGGCAGCCCGTGCGGCCTCGACCAGCGCGCGATTGTGGCGATCCTCCGAATCGCCGAGCAGGTCGGTGATATCCGGTGTCTGGACCGAGAGCACAGCGCCGATGCCCGACATCGCGGCGTGCAGGGAGTCGGGCTCGTTCAAATCTCCGTGGACAAGTAGCGCGCCTTTCGTGGCCAGCGCGCGGGCCCGGGCAGATCCGGCATCGCGCACCAACACTCTGACCGGACGACCAGCATCGAGCAATGCTGTTGCGACAGCACCTCCTTGGCGGCCGGTCGCTCCAGTGACCAGCACATCCGCTGGCAGTTCCGTCATGTGCTCACCCTCTTCGCAAATGGGGTGGTACCCCACTTATAAGGAAGATAATATGGGGGCCCACCCCGTTTGTCGAGGATCGGAGCAAGCCTGTGACCGTGAGCCCGTCTCGCGCGCCGCGCGCGGACTGGACCCGCAATCACGAACAGTTGCTGGCCGCGGCCCGTGAGGTAGTCACACGAGACGGCGCCGAGGCATCGTTGGAAGAGATCGCGCGCCGAGCCGGTGTGGGCTCGGCCACCCTGCACCGCCACTTTCCCTCCCGGCGAGCCCTGCTCGATGAGGTCTTCCACCACGGGATCACCGAACTGTGCGCTCGCGCCGAACACATCGCCGCTCGTGCCGACAGCCGCACCGCGCTGAACCGATGGCTGGAGGATCTGGCGGCCTACGCCACCGAAACCCGGGGTCTGGCCGAAGCTCTCGCCACCGACACGCCACCCGTCGGTGGCTGTCACGGACTGATCCGGCGCACCGCCGCGCACCTACTGGACGCGGCGACTGCGGCAGGCACACTCACTCAGCCGGTCGATCTCGACGATCTGCTCACGCTCACCAATGCGGTGTCACTGGCCGCCGGTGGCGATCCTCATCGAGCACGGCGGGTGTTCCGCATCGTTGCCGCAGGTCTGTGATCGGACTCGCGACTGCTCGAGGCGGGATCTAAACATCTACGCGCACAGGTGAACTCGACCCCGTCGGCGAGGCGTAAGGGACGGCTCTCTCCGGTTGCCTCGAGTGCGCTCACCGGTGCTCGTATCTCCCACCCCGCAGTCGCGGTGACGTAAAATTCTGCGGATTCACCCGCCCCCAAAAGTGTCCCTGAGTGACGTCGGAATTCACCGAAACTCAATGCCACGACCGGTGTTTGTCGCGGTATCGGGCTCGACGAGTTCTGAATCGTCACTGCGCGACAGCTCGGCCTGCTGTGATGTTTCATGACGGTCTGGTAGCCGGGCTGACATCGCCGGGAAGGTGCTGCACTATCGACCTCACGAACTGGTCAATTGACCAGCTTTCTGGAGAGGAACGCGAATGGCTGCGGTAGGCGAGCCGGTCTGTGGTGAGTGGACCGCTCAGGGTGTCAACGGTAGCAGCTCGGCGGTGGTGACCGCTGGCGATGGCGGCCGCTTCCGCGTGACTCGCCTCGGCCACTCCGGCGGGCAGCCGGTTGTGTTGATACCAGGCACTTTCGACAACCGGCGACTGTATTTGTGGCCTGATGGTGGCGGCTTGGCCGCGGTGCTGGCGCAGGCGGGATTCGAGGTGTGGGTGGTGGAGCGCCGCGGGGTCGGCGGTGTCGAGCCCGTTGCGGAAGTTCGAACAGGCTGGGAAGAGGCGTTGCGCCACGATCTGCCGGCGGTGCAGCGGCTCGTCGCGAAAACCACTGCCGCACCGGCATTCTGGGTGGGCCACTCTTTCGGCGGGGTGCTCGTGGCGCGGGCGGTCGCCGAAACTCTGGACCGAGACCAGGTCGCCGGATTGATATTGGTCAGCGCCGCCGTCGAGGTCGCGCTGCTGACCAATCCGATCGTGCGCACCGTCCTTTCCTCCCGGCGCTGGGGCACGGTGTTTCCCGCCCGGGCACTGCGGTTGGGTCCGGAAGACGAATCGAGTGCGGCGCTGGCCGATGCGATCGACTGGGCCGGCGCCGAACGCCGCCACTCATGCATCAGCGCCATGCTGGGCGCCGTCGCCGAGGTGCCGATACTGGCGGCGACCAGTCCACTTGATCTCATCGCCCCGCCCGGTTCCTGCCGCCGCCTCGCGCGTGCGTGCGGCTCACGTGATCTACGCGTGCAGTCCCTGTCGCGGCGAAACGGCTTCGCCATCAACCACACCCACGCCTCGCCACTGCTGCATCCCCGTGCCGCCGAGGACGTGTTCCCGTTCCTGCGTGACTGGCTGATCACCCGCAGCGCCACCCAAAACGCCTTGACCGCAACCGAACCCGCCGACACCGCACCGCGTCGGCATCGACTCGAGTTCACCGTCGATCTCGACGCCGATATAGACACCGTGTTCGACCTGCTCACCGACCGCTGGGCCGACCTGTGGCCGGTGCGCCAGCACCGCGCACGCGATGGTCTCGTTCCCGCCATACCCAACGGGCGGGGTAGTGTCAGAGCCCAACGCGCCCTTGGGATTTGGCCCATCCGCGAACAGATCACCGCCCACCAGCGCCCGCACCTGATCGAGTACCGCACCATTAGCGGCCCCGTACGCCGCCACCGCGGACGCCTGCTGCTGACCACCACCAGCGCGACCACCCGCTTGGACTACCGCATCGAATTCGACACGCCATTCTGGATTCCTGGTGCGCTCCTCACCGCCGCCTTGCGCCACACCTGGTCGCGCTACAGCCTGCCCCACCTGCATACCTTGTGCACCCAGCGCAGCGGGTTCGCCGCGACACTGAGTCGCGGACAATGCAGACGATGACGTCGAACCGGACCAGCCCGCAATGTCACGACGCCGTCGATCTGCAAGCATGCGCGCGGATGCCGTGCGCGCACCCAACCGGCTCTCGGACGCTGCGTCCATGGTGAAATCCAGGGCGCGAATCGGCGCGGCCGGTGAAACGATGAATATCGGCGGTGCCAGCCAAAAGCTTTGCCGCGCTAGGTAATGCGATGCCGTGAAGTTGCACCAAGGTCGCGGTGGTGCCAAGACCGCGATCCTCACTGTGTTGACTACACGTGCCGCGTCGCTATCAATCCAGGACCGAAGCTGATGAGACAGGCATCAGGTCGGGGTGGCTGGGTTCGGCCGGTGCGCGTGCCGCACGATGTCGCGTCGGCGCACGGCGCGGAGGAATTCGTTGTCGACGTCGGCGAGCCACGCCGCGTCGCCTTGGAAGGACAGCGTGGCGAAAACGAAGAGGAGCAGGTTCAGAAGCCAGTTTTTCGTCAGCCTGCCGAACGACGGGAACAGGCCCTCATCCGGAGTGATCGCGCGCAGGTCGAACAGCGCTTTCCCGACGGTAGTGTGAACCACTGCCTGGATGATTACTCGGTTGAGGAAAGACGCTGCCAGCCAGGCCAGTACGGCAACGAGGCCGACCAATGGAACACGTCCGTTGCCCGCGACAACCACCGCGGCCGCTGCTCCGACGTGCAAGGACCAGTCGACCACAAACGCGAGCACTCGACGGAGTCTGCGCGGTGATGGGTAGCGCGGATCATTCCTGGCGCCGTGCGGAATCGGCTTGGGAGCAGGCCCGGCGGCGGACCATCGTCGGCGAAAGGCGTCGTCGGGATCCTGGTGAAACTCAGTGTGGGGCCGCAGGTTCGGTGCTGCCGGCGTCGGCTGGTCGGAGTTATCGGGCGGATACGAAGAGTTCGGCATCGAGTACATCCTTGACTTATCGGCGTATCGAACGTCGCCGTTGATCGCCGGTGATCTCCATTGATGCCGGCACCATCACAGGTCGAGCGACGACATTGTGCGCTTCTCGGCTCTCACGAACCTGAGCGTGGTGACCATCGCCAGCAGCATGTCCTGAAAGCGTGGGCCATCGTCGGCGGAGCCAGTGGAGAACTCGATGACGGCGATGGTCGACCCGTCATCGGAGGGCACGAGGACTTCCGCCTGGTAGATCGGCACAGAAGCTGCGGAGCCGGGCAGGTGCGTGAGATCCGGCGCAGGGTAGCTGTGCACCTTCTCCGAGAAAAGTACCGGACGGTCGGCGAGTTCCAGGGGTGCGACAGTCCATGGAACCTCCTCGGACAGTTTGTCTTTCGCCAGGTCGTGCACTACCCGTCGCGGGTTTCTCGGTTCCCCTCGCAGGGCGGAGATGGTCAGCCAGGAGGTCAACTGTGTGCCCCCGGGGGATGCATGTATTCCGATTCCGCAATATACGGTGTTCTTTGCCGCAGTGACGGATAGCAGGAAGCTCAACGTGCCGATAACCTTGGGTATATCTTCGCGAAGCTCCGGCAATGCTTCTTCGATCAGCGGTTGAGTCGATTCCAGCAAACCGTTGCCGGCCAACGGCATTTCGTAGTATCCGGGCGGAATTGTCACCTGGATCGAGTGGTCGACGTCCATGTCACTCTCCCGTCACACTATGGAGGCCCCAGGTGCCCGCCTTGCCCAGTGAGCTTCCAGCCCGGCTCAGTACGCCCAGTGCTGTTTCAGTACTGGGGAGAGTTTGTATCCCGGCCGCTCCGGTGTTCTGCAGCATTCTGTGGACACCGTTTGTGAGCCCGTAATCGTCCAACCTACTGGCGATATTTCCCACGTTGTTCTTGACGAGAGTATTGGCGACCAGGCCCGGATTGGCTGCGCCGTTGACCCACGCATTGGCTATGCCCTCCAGCCGGCCCACATCGGCGGCTTTGTCGCCGAGCGTCGCCACGGTGCCAACCTTCCCCAGCGCGCTGGCGCCCGGAAGCAAAGAAATTGCGTCGCCGGTGTAAGTCCCGATTGCACTCAGCTTTTCGTTCCAGCTGCCATGGAGGAGGTTATTCCTGAGCTCGGGATCGGCTATGTCGGAGCCCAACACCGCAGCGCCCGCAACCAGCGAAACCCCCAGTGCGATGGCGCTGATCGGTGGCGGAGTAACCAACGCGAGCAACCCTGCCACGGCTGAGATGGTCGCCAGCATGTCGCGATGTTCTTCGATCCAGTCGCCGACGCTGCTGACGAAACTTTTGATTCGGTCCCAGATGCTCTTGTCGGGCGGGCTGGGAGCGAAGTCTTTTCCGGCGGAGTCGAGTTCGGTGGCAATGCGGCGGGCGACTGTGTTGTACTCGGTTTGCAGGGCAATAGCGCGTTGACGGATGGCGGCGAGGGTACCGCTGGCATCGTCGACCGCGGTCTGAGCCGAGTTGACCTGTGCTACTGCGCTGTTGAGGCGAGTTTGGGCGTTGGCCAGTTCGGTCGGATCGTCGAAGGTTTTATTCGCCAGTTGCAGGTCGGGGTTGGACTGAGCCTGACGCAGGGCGGTGGTTGCCTGGTTCTGGGCTGTAAGCGCCGCTGCGGCTTCGGTTTCCAGGCCCTTGGCCGTCTCCTGGTAAGCAACGATGTCTGTGTACCACTCGTCCATCAAGCCCACTGCTTTTTCCAGCGAGCTCTGCGCGTATCTGAGGTCCTGGCCAAGGGTGGCGTCGAAGCCCGCGCGGAAGGCGTTGCCCGCGTCGCCTTTCCAGGCGTCGCCGTTGCTGTCACGCAGGCGGTTGAGCGTGGTGTTCGTTTCCTGGACCGCGAGGTAGGCGGTGTTGATCTGGCCGCGCAGGGTGGCGACGTTGCCGGGTAGTCCAGGGACAGGATTGAAGCCGAGACTGGGGTAACGGTTTTCGCCACTCATATGACGACCTCGGGCGAGGTCGGCAGTTGCGTTGCTTGCCCGTCGAAAGCTCCAGCACCCGTTTTGAGGATGTCGGTGAAGGCGGTGTCGAGTTTCTGGTAGGCGTCGAGGCAGGCGGCGACGCCTTCGGCAGCGACGGAAGCGGACTCGCCGATGCGTTCGATGCCGAAGTGCCAGCGGCGTTGGAAGCTGTCGGCCGCGTTGTCGAGTTCGGTGGTGCCGATATCGGGGTTGCCGCCATCTTTGGCCATCGCGTTCATGGCCTCGGTAAGTACGGTTTCGGCATTGCGCAGGCCCTGAACGGCTTTGGTCAGCACGTCGATATCCACCGATAGTAGGGTCGCCACCTCAACGCACCGCCGGCCATGCCGAGAGATGGGAATCCGGTGCGGCTGATCGGGATGCGTTGCGAATACGGGTCATACCAGTTCTAGACGCACCGAACACGCCAACGGTTCCATTGCGGCAGTAGCCATGATCCGGGGACGTCCGAGATACCGCTCCTCGATTTCCTGGCGATGTGGTCGCAGACCTTCTCGGCCGCGCGCCCACGGACATCATCGGCGCCCTCTGCCAACCCGCCGGCGTCAGTTAGCGTCGCATGGTGGGCGGGAGGATGGCGCTCGTCATCGGATCTGGTGCGGGTGCCGACGCGGCGTCGGGCCTGGGTTCAACATGTATGGAGTGCGTGGGTGCTGCTTTGGGACCGGAGCGCCGGGGCGGGGGTCCGGGTGCGCGGCATCGAGTCTTGTGCACCGAGGCGGCGGCTTCGGACCGGCGTACCGGGATGGGTCCATGGCCGCGGCTGCGGGACTGGCGAGCGACCAGGGCCGCAGCTTCGGGACTGGCGAACCACGGAGGGGGCCGGGAGCGCGGCGTCGGAACTGGTGAGCAGGAGGGGTATCCGGGAGTGCGGTGTCGAGATCGGCAAGCCGAGGAGGGGGACCGGGACGCGGCTGCGGCTTTGGGTCGGCGCACCGGCGATCCGCGGGCCGGCTGCGGAACCGGCGAGCGGGGCAGGGAGTCCGGGGGCGTCGCTGCGGGATTGGCGAGTCCGGGGAACAGTTGCGTGACTGGCGAACCATGGA
>NZ_BAGH01000556.1 GCF_000308715.1 Nocardia tenerifensis NBRC 101015 | reverse complement strand
CACCGGCGCCTACACCGGGCACTGGCGCGGGCCCGCGGCGCGGCGCCCAGGCGGGCTCGCCTACGTCGAACGACGCTGGAACGAACTGATCGTCGGCGCCCTGTGCGTGGTCAACGCCTTCGGCGACATCGACCACGGCGTCGACGAGATCGCGTTGGACTCGTGTACCGGGCTCGACCTCGCCGGCCTCTCCGGGCGCACGCACACGACGATCGGCACGGTGATCACCAACGCCCGGCTGGACAAGGTCGGCTGTCACATCGTGGCGCAGGGCGCGCACGACGGGCTCGCCCGCGCGCTCACTCCGCCGCACGGCCGCTTCGACGGCGACGGATTCATCACCGCCGCAACGGGTTCCGTCGCCGCCGACGTGGACCTGGTGCGCCTGATGGCGCTGGCCACGGTGACCGAGGCCATCCGCTCGGTCGCCCCGGCGCCCGAATAGCGCCCTGCTGAACAGCGACCCGCGCCCGAGTAGGAACCACCGGCCCGGTAGCGATCGCAAGTCCAGCGATCGCACCGGCCGCCTACCACTCGCCATCGTCGAACTCCGCCCGGACCGCGGCCACCGCGGCCTCGATCCGGCTGGTCACCTTCAGCTTCGCCAGGATCCGGCTGACGTACTCCTTCACCGTCTCCGGGCTGATGAACAACCGCGAGCCCACCTCGCGGTTGGACAGTCCGTCCACGACCAGCCGCAGGATCTCCCGCTCCCGCTTGGTGAGCGTCGAAAGCCGCTGGCGCACTTCGTAATCCCGTGAGACGCCGGTGTGCACCCGGCTCGCCCGCGGCGCCATGGCCACCACCGCGCCCGACGCGAGCACCTCGAGCACGGTCAGCACCGCGGCCACCCCGCGGTCCATCGCCACCACCGCGTCGACCCGGTCGATATCGGCCTTGGCCGCGCAGTCCTGCACCAGCAGCGTGATCATCGGCGAATGATCCAGGGCGCGAAGCCGTCCCACGGTGTCGGCGACCCCGGCCACCCGCGGCACCGAGGCGTCGAGCACCACCACGTCCGGGTGCCAGCGCAGGGTGCGGTCGACCACGTCGCGCCAGGCGCAGGTGCCCGCCAGCGCGAAGCCCTCGGAGTTGGCCACCGCGGCCTCGAAATCCGTTCTGGCGAAGGGGACATCGGAGGCCACCAGCAGCGTGCGCGGCTGGACCGCGCCGCAGCTGCGCAACCCGACCCGGCGGCGACGGCTGTGGAGCTGGTCCACCTGATCCGATCCGAAACCCACCGTCATGGCGGACCGTCGGCCAGATCGACGCGAGAACTACCCGCGGGCGTTCGCGCAGGCCCGTCCCCAGACCCGCCCTGCTCCTCGCCGGGCGCTCGCGCCTCCTCGCCCGCGGGCCCGAAGACGCTGCCGTTCTTCCATCCGCTGCGCTCGAACATGCGCATGACCGGCGTGGCGACGAACGTGGTGACCATCGTCATCAGGGCGAGGATGGTGTAGAGCTGACCGGTGATCAGCCCCGCGGTCAGGCCGATATTGAGCAGGATCAGCTCCATGAGCCCGCGCGCGTTGGCCAGCGCGCCCATCGCGCCCGCCTCCCGCCAGCTCATCCCCTGCCAGCGGGCGACGAGGCCGATGGCGCCGAACTTGCCCGCGAACGACGCGATCATCACCACGACCGAGACCACGAGCACCTTCGGCTCGAAGATCAGGCTGAGCTTGGTGTTGAGCCCGGAGTAGATGAAGAACGCCGGCAGCAGCAGGTAGGCGACGAGCGGTTCGAAACGGTCGCGGATGGTGTCGAGCAGCTGACCGCGCGGCATCACCGTGCCCGCGACGAACGCGCCGAAGACGGAGTAGATGCCGACGTAGTCGGTGAACCAGCTCGCCACCAGCACCACGAGCAGCACCACCGTGAGCGGGACGATCGGCAGGCCGCCGCTGGTCTCACCGTCGCCGGCGCGCGGCGTCCAGTCGTTCAACCGCGCCAGGAACCGCCGCCCGACCAGGGTCATGAACGCCAGGTACGCCAGGCCGCCGCCGATCGCGAGGTACGCGCCGTACATGCTGTCCTTGGTCGTGGCGACCACCGTGGCCAGCAGCACCCAGGCGCAGGCGTCGTCGACGGCCGCGCACGACAGCGACATCGTGCCGAGGCGAGTGTTCAAAAGCCCTGTGGAAGAGATGATCCAGGCCAGCATGGGGAACGCCGTGATCGCGACCGCGGCGGCGACGAACAACCCGCCCTGCACGCCGCCGACCTTGTCGGTGAAGTAGTCGCCCTGCTCGACCATCCACCACCCGAGCGCACCGCCGAGCACCAGCGGAACGCCGATGCCCGCGGCCGAGGTCGCGCCGGCCTTGCCCAGATGCGAGCGCAGGATTTCGAGCTTGAACGACGCGCCGACCAGGAACATGTACAGCACCAACCCGAGCTGACCGATCACGTAGATGGCGGTGAGATTCGGGTGGGTGACCGACGCCGTGCCGACCTTCAGGGTCGTCGGGAACAACCACTCCTGTGCCGAGGGCCAGACCGCGCCCAATACCGATGGCCCCAGAACGAAGCCGGCGGCCATGATCGCCACCACCTGGACCTGACCGAGCCGCCGGAACAGCGGCCACAGCAGGCGACAGGTCCCGAGAATGATCGCGACCTGCAGAAAGAAATGCGTTGTGACTTCGAGCAATGAGGGCATCGCAAAACCTCGCTGAGGTGAAGCCGTCCACCTCCGCGCGGCGGAGGCGGACAGTCCGAGCTACTGGGTGGGCACGGAAAGAACTTGTACGGTGGACCGTGCCGTCGCCACCAGCTTGTTGTCCTCGGTGTAGGCGTCCGCGTCGAGGTAGATCGCCGTCCGCCCGGCCTTGCGCACAGTGGCGGTCAACCGCAGCCGCTGGCCGGGGAACGTCTGGCGCATGAAATGGGTCGTCAGCTCGAGGCTCGTCACCGGGCCGCGCGCGGTCAGCACGCTCAGCGGGCCCATGAGGTTGTCGAACATCGCGGAGATGAAACCGCCCTGTACGAGGCCGACCGCGTTCGCGTACTGCGGCGGCGCCACGGCCGTGACCGTCAGCGACTTGCCCGGCACGTACTCCTCGAACTGCATGTCCATGTCCTTCGCCGAGGGCGGCGGAAGCTGGAGGGTGACGCCCGGCGGGGTGAACGTGCGAAAGAGCTCGATCGTGTATTCGAGAACTTTGTCGTGCCCCTGAATGGTCGCGTCATCGCTCATGTGGTGCTCCTCCGTTGCTGTTCCGCGGACGTGAGAAATTCGTCGAATATCGTGTTGAACCCCGGGGCGTGCTGCACGGCGTGCCCCGCGCCCGGCAGGTGGACGCGCCGCGCGGCGAGCCGCTCGGCCACGCCGTCGCACACCCGCTCGAGCGCGGGGCTGTGCTCACCCGAGGCGACCAGCACGGGCACGCCCGCCTCGGTGATCGTCTCGAAGCGCGGCTTCGCCTCGCGCGGGGAGCGCAGCTTGCGCCCGAGCTCGAGCGCCTGCCGAACGTCCTCGTCCAGCTCGGCGAACATCTTCGGATCCACCCCGGCGACGGCGAAGAACTCCGCCTCGGCCTCCGCGTCGTCGACGCTGGCGGCGAATCGATCCGACAGCTCGGCCAGCTCGCGCACGGCGTCGTCGTCTTCCGCGGCGATCCACAGCGGCGCCTCGATCACGGTCAGCGACCGGATCAGGTGCGGCAGCCGCTCGGCCACCAGCACCGCGCCGAGGCCGCCGTAGGAGAAGCCGGCGAGGTGCGCGCCGCCGGGGATCTGCTCGAGCAGGTCGGCCAGGTCGTCGGTGTCGGCGAGGAAGTCCTGCCACGGCGCGGTGGGGCTCGGCGGAAAGCCGCGGCGGTTCGGCACGATCAGCGACCAGTCGGCGGTGAGCTCCTGCTGCGCGGCCCAGGTCATCGGCGCGGGCATGCCGCCGTGCACGAGCACGACCGGCGGCCCGGTGCCCGAGCGGTGCACGACGAGCGGCTCCGCCGACGACTCCACCGGATCGAAAGTACCCTCCAAAGTCATTGCCTCTCGGTCCCTTTCAGCGTCATCGCCCGCTCCTCGCCCCGCATGAGAGCCTCGTGGCGTTCCGGTGTGAGCTCTCGATATCCAGCGTCCCCCGCGTCGCGCACATAGATGGGGTCGCCGTTCCCCGGCGCGAAACCCTCGCGCTGCAAAGCCAACTTGGCCAGCTTGAGCGTCGCGGTGGTCTCCAGCGAAGGCCGGACGCGAAGGAAAATCGGCCGGGCGTAAGGCGGCAGCGCCGCGTCGAGGTGTGCGGCGAGCGCGTCACCGTCGAATCGCGCACCCTCGGCGAGCACGATCGCCGCCATGCCGGCCCGCCCTTCGCGTCCGGGCACCGGCACGCCGTACACGCTCGCCGAGGCGATGCCGGGCCATCGCACGAGCTGCTGCTGCACCTCGATGGTCGAGACATTCTCGCCCTTATAGCGAAACGTGTCGCCCAAACGATCCACGAAGAACAGATTCTTGGCGGCGTCGATGCGAAACACGTCGCCGGTGTTGAACAGCGCGTCGCCCGCGCGGAAGCCGTCGGTGACGACCTTCGCGCGGGTGGCGCGCTCGTCCCGGTAGCCGCCGAACGGCGTCTTCTTACGGATCGGCCCGAGCAGCACCCCGGTCTCGCCCGGCTTGCTGTGCACGAGGCGGCCGTTCTCGCGCACGAAATCGTCGCGCTCGAAGTCCCACTTCGCGAGCTTGCCGCCGAGACGGAGCTTGCCCACCGAACCGACCTCGCCGGACAGGTTCATCGTGGCGATATTGCCCTCGGTGGAGGCGTACATCTCGACGATGCGCGGGATCGAGAACCGTTCCTGCAGCGCCGTCCAGATATCGGCCTGCAGCCCCTGGCCGACCATCACCCGGACCCCGCGCCCGCCGTCGCGCTCGCCGGGCGGCGTGTTCACCAGGTACCGGCACATCTCGCCGATGTAGTTGAAGCCGGTCGCCTCGAAACGGTGCATGTCGTGCCAGAACGCACCGGCGGAAAACCTGCGCCCGAGTGCCAGCGTGGCACCGTGTGTCAGCACGCTGGACAACGCGATCACCAGCGCGTTGGTGTGGAACAGCGGCAGACAGTTGTAGATGACGTCGGAGGGTCGCATGCGCCAGGCCAGCGCGCCGGTGATCCGGCCGACGGTGGTCAGCCGCTGGTAGCTCATGACGGCGGCCTTGGGCAGGCCGGTCGTCCCGCTGGTGAAGATGTAGGCGCCGGTGTCGGCGAGGGTGTGCGTCGTGGTCTCGGCCGGATCGGTCGAGGTCGCGCTCTGCACGAACCGCAGCAGGCCGCCCGCGTCGCCCGCGGGCACCTTGCGGTCCTCGTCCACCCGGCAGTGCCGAATCAGGTCCTCCGACACCAGGTTTCGGATCGGCAGGAACGCGGGCAGGCACTCCGAGCCGACGATCAGGTGGTTCGCGCCGCACACCGACAGGGCGTGCGCGAGCCCCTCACCCCTGGTCCGCGTGTTGACCAGGGCCGCGACCACCCCGAGCTTGCCTGCCGCCAGGTAGTGCCAGACGAACTCGGGACGGTTCTCCATCAGCAGGGCCAGGACGTCGCCCTTGCCGATGCCCGCGGCGCGGTACGCGTGGGCGATGCGGTTGACGACGCGGTTGGCCTGCGCGTAGTCGAACCGCTGGTCCTCATAGAGCAGGAAAGGGCGCGTCGCCTGTCTGCCGTCCTTGCTGCGGCGCTCGAGCTCGACCGCCAGCGTCCGGTTCGACTCGGCGCTCTCGAGCAACCCCCGGGCGAGCGTCGCGTACGACTGGATTCGATGAGTCAGCGACACGCTACGCGCCCTCCGGCCTGCTCGACGGACCGGCGGCCGTCATGGCGGCGAAGTACTTCTCCCGCGCCTGATCGGCCAGCCGGTCCCAGCGCTCCCAGGTCATCGGCGCCGGCTCCCGGTCGGGCACCACCCGGTACCGCGACAGGTCGCCCGCGCCCTTGAAGCGCGCCAGGATCTCGTCGTCGACCAGCGCGTTGCCGCTGAAGATCGCCGGATCCTGTTCCAGCACAGCCATGATCGCGTCGACGACGATGTGCTCGGTGCGCCAGTCCTCCGGGCTGCCGATGCCGAGGTTCTGCGTCGCCAGGGTGCCGATGAGGGTGCGCGTCCAGATGGCGTTGCACGCGATGCCCTCCCCCGCCAGCTCCTTGGCCAGACCCATCGCGAGCATCGTCGCGTTGAGCTTGGACGCCATGTAGGCGACCTTGCCGCCGACGTGCTCGGTCACCGCCGCATCCAGCGGTGGGCTCAGGTTCACGATGTGGCCCCACCCCCGCCGGCGCATATGCGGAATACAGTAGTGCGACAACAGGAACGGCGCCCGCGAGTTGATGCTCATCACCAGGTCGTAGCGCTTCTGCGGGGTGGCCTCGACGGCCTGGATCCACATCGCGCCCGCGTTGTTGATGAGGAAATCGACCCGTCCGAAGTGCTCCACCGTGCGGTCGACGAGATTCTTCAGATCCGCGTCGTCGCGCACGTCGCAGCGCAGCCCGAGGGCGCGCCCGCCGAGCTCCTCGATCTCTCGCACGGTCTCGGGCACGCTGCCGGGTAGCCGGCCGCCGCTGTCCATCGTCTTCGCGGCGACGACCACGGCCGTTCCCCTGCTCGCCAGGGCGAGCGCGAGCGCCTTGCCGATACCGCGGCTGCCACCGGTGACGATCGCCACTCGGTCTTCGAAACGGGTCAATGTCCACCTCCTCCGATGCTGCGGCCTAGGCCTGCAGGGCCGCCTCGGCCGGCTCGCGCCGCGGGACGTCGACCCGCGCCGCGATCTCCTGCTCGAACGAGTCCGCCCAGGCCTCCAGCCGGTCGACGTTGCGCCGCATGTCCCGGAAGGTCTGGTCGGCGGTCTTGTCGGTGAGCAGGTCCAGGTGCAGCTGGGCGCAGATCGGCACCTTGCTGTACTCGACGAACAGATACTTGTCCGGCTGCGGGGCCTGCGCGGCGAACGCGCGCAGATTCGCCTGCATGCGCGTCTGGATGCCGTGGAACCGCTGCGCGATCGGGTGGAACTCCGCCGCCGCGTCCGTGTTGCCGAGCAGGCCGCGGAACAGCAGCTGCGAGGGCAGCGCCCAGTAGAACGACGTATCCCACATCACCTTGGTGAACATGGCAGGCGCGTGACCGAAGATCTGATAGTTGTCGTTGTACATCTGCAGATAGTTCGGCCACAGATCCTCGAGCAGCAGCCGGTTGTAGGACCGCGCGACGTCCTCGGTGAGCTTGCCCTCGCGGTCGAGCTCGATCATCTTGGTGGTGATCGTGTTCGTGTACGCGATGTAGTCCGAACCCGGGCTGTAGAAGGCGTCGAGGAAGACGGCCGCCTCGCCCACGCAGGCCCACCGGTTGTGCGAGAACACCTGCGTCGCAGAGTAACTCGCGTTACGCACCACCAGGAAGTCGAGCAGCTCGGCGTTCTCGGTGAACTTCGCCAGCGTCGGCTCGTGCTCGGCGACCCACTGTTTCGCCTTGGCCTCCGTCGAGTACGTCTTGAACGGATGGATGCGCTCGTCGGTGACGAGGCCGATGCTGGTGTTGCCCGAGGCCAGCGGGATCATCCACACCCAGTAGCCGGTGCCCATCAGGTGATTGGTCGAGAACCACCGGCGCTCTTGGGTTTTCGGCATCCACGTCGGACTCGTCGGCGCGGCCATCTTCTCCACGTCGTACTCGCCGCGCAGGCGCCACCAGGCCGCGTTGATCTTGTGCGGGCTCGGGGCGCCCAGGCCCAGCTTGCGCTGGATCAGCTTGCCCCGGCCCGAGGCGTCGGCGACGAACCGCGCGTGGACGGTGCGCTCGCCGACGTCGGCGATCTCGTAGGTGACGACATGGTCCTCGTCGCCCTCGGCCAGCTCGATATCGGTGACCTTCGCCTGCTCGACCAGGTCGATCCCGAGATCCTTCGCGCCGTGGCGCAGATCCCGCTCGAAGATGCCGCGGTCGACCTGGTAGGACGGCACCCGCGGGAACCGCCGCGCGCCGATCTCCGGCCGCGCCTCGAACGGGCCGTGCTGGTCGCCGAAGAACAGCCGCAGCCCGAGCTTGTGCAGGTGCTGCTTGTTGAAGTAGCCGGTGAGGCCGAGCTGCTCGGTGAAGTAGTGCGCGCCGCCCTCGACGGTCGCCTCACCCACCTTGTAGGCCCCGTCGGGGATGTCGCCGCCGGTCCGCTCCAGCACCAGCACGGACAGGTCCGGCATGGCCCGCTTGAGCTGGCGCGAGAGGGTGAGCCCCGCCAGGCCGCCGCCGCAGACCACGACGTCGTAACGTTCGATCGGTTGCATTGTTTATCTCCGTTCGCGCTGCTGCTCAGTGCCCGTCCAGCAGGCTGGTGAAGCTGGGGAATTGGTCCTCGGCGGACAGCTCGTCGGCGACTGTCCGCATCACCTGGGCACTGGGGTTCTGGATGAACAGGTGACCGCCGGGGACGGTGGTGAGGGTGAACCGGCCGCTGGTCAACTTCTCCCAGCCCTGCAGCTGGTCGACCTCGAACAGGTGATCCTCGGCGCCGCGCAGGACGGTGATCGGCGCCCGCAGCACGACGCCGTGCTCGAACCGATAGTCGCCCAGCATCTTCAGATCCGCCCGGACCGCGGGCATCATCGGCTTGACCGACGCCTCGTCCTCGATGGGGATCTCGAGCAGGTTGTTGTCGCGCAACACCTGCAGCACCCTGCCGTCGGACTCACGATCCATGTCGAACCCGTCGCGAATGTGCTTCAGGTTGCGCACATAGCTCTCGACCAGCGCCGGCGAGGGCCAGCCGCCGATGATCAGCTTGAGCGGAATCTCGGAGTACTGCTGCTCGAGGTACTTGGTGAGTTCGTAGGCGAGCAGGCTGCCCATGCTGTGCCCGTAGATCGCGAAGGTGCGATCGAGGTGCGGCAGCATGGCGTCGGCCAGTTGCTCGATGAACTCGGGCATGGAGTCGATCGGGACCTCGTTGACCCGATCCTCCCGGCCCGGGTACTGGATGCCGACGACCTCGACCGTCTCCGGCAGGAAGTTCGGCCACGGCGTGAAGACCGAGGCGCCGCCGCCGACGAAGGGCAGCGCGAACACGCGCAGCGACGCCGTGCTCGACCGGCCCTTCACCGTGTGGATCCAGCGTTGCGGGCCCGCGGCCTCCGACGAGGCGGGCAGCACACCGTTCGCCTCGCCGAAGACCTGGGCCAGGACCTCGGTGGCGAGTTCGACGAGCGTCGGTCCGCGCATCAGGCCCATGGTCGGGAAGTCGATGTCCAGGTGCTTGGCCAGCGCGTTACGGATCTGACCCGCCATCAGCGAGTCCATGCCGAGGTCGGTCAGCGCGACATCGTGCGCGAGACGGTCGATCGGCATGTCGAAGATCCGCGAGATCTGCTGCGAGAGCGCCTCGACCAGCCGCGGCTGGCGCAGACCCTCCTCGAGCTCGAGCAGTTCGGCGCGCAACCCCTCGGTCCCGCCGGCGCTCGCCGAGCCGACGCTGTCGGCCATGGCGAGGTGGGCCAGGCGCGGCGAGCTGCGGATGATCGGCATGACCTGGTTCATCTTCGCCCAGTTGACACCGAAGACGCTGGTGCTGGTGACACCGTGGGCCAGGCAGCGACCGACGAAGTCGAGCGCGCGGTCCGGCGAGATCGGCGTCCAGCCCAGCCGGGCGAGGGTGTCGAGCTTGTTCCGGGCGACGAACCCGACCTCGGCCATCGCGCCCCAGTTGACGGTCAGGGCGGGCAGTCCGAGCTCGTGGCGGTGCGTGGCCAGCGCCTCGAGGAAGCCGTTGGCCGCCGCATAGTTGGCCTGGCCGGGGGTGCCCACGTTCCAGCTCATCGACGAGAACATGACGAACGCGTCGAGCTCGCGGTCGAGGGTGTGCTTGTGCAGGTGCCAGGCGCCGTCGACCTTGGGCTGCACGGTGCGCAGGAACTGCTCCTCGGTCATGCCCGCCAGCGGGCCGTCGGTCAAAACCATTGCGGCGTGGTAGATCCCGCGCAGCGGCGGCAGGTCCGCGATCCGCTCGAGCAGGCCGATCACCTCGGCCTCGACGGAGACGTCGGCGCGTTCGAGCACCACGTCGACGCCGAGCGTCCGCATGGCCTCGATGGGCTCCTGGTTCTCCTCGTCGATCTGGGCGCGGCGTCCGACGAGCACGACGGTGCGGGCGCCCTTCTCGACCAGCCACTCGGCGGTGCGCAGGCCGAAACCGGTGTAGCCGCCCGTGATCAGGTAGGTGCCGTCCGCGTCCACGGTCTGCTCACCCGCGGTCGGGTGCACCAGCAGCTCGGTGTCGGGCCGGTACTGCACGACGATCTTGCCGATCTGCTTGGCCGTGACCATGTAGCGGAAGGCCGCGGCCACCTCGGTGGCGTCGAAATCGGTGTGCGGGAGCGCGGGCAGGGCGCCCGCGGCGACGGCGTCGAGCACCTTCGTCATCGCCTCCCGGCACAGCTCCGGGTCCTCCTCGAGCATCCGGTCGATGTCGATCGCGGAGTAGCTGAGGTTGTTGCCGAACGGCTTCAGACCCAGCTTGTAGTTGTCGTAGATGTCCTTCTTGCCGATCTCGAGGAAGCGCCCACGCGGGCGCAGCAGCTCGAGGCTCTTCGGAATCGTCTCGCCCTGAAGGGAATTCAGCACGATATCGACGCCGTCGTAGCGCTTGCGGATCTCCTGGGCGAAGTCCAGCGAGCGGGAGTCGAAGACGTCGGCGATGCCGAGCGAGCGCAGGTAGTCCCGCTTCTCCTCGCTGCCCGCCGTCGCGACGACCGTCGCGCCGAGCGACTGCGCGATGTGCACCGCCGCGAGGCCGACACCGCCGGCCGCGGCGTGCACGAGCACGCGGTCGCCGCGGCGCAGCCTGCCCACCTCGACCAGCGCGTACCACGCCGTCAGGTAGGCCATCGGCAGCGTCGCGGCCTCCACGTCCGACAGGCTCGCCGGCGCGCTGTACACCCGCCGGGCGTCGGCGACCACCAGGTTGCCGAAGCAGCCGCGGGCGAAGGCGACCACGCGGTCGCCGGGCGCGAACCCGTCGACGTCGGGCCCGACCTCGGTGATGACGCCCGCGCACTCCACGCCGAGATTGTTCTCGTAGAAGCCGCCGAAAGTCGCTCCCGCCGAGAGCATTCCGAGCGTCAGCATGATGTCGCGGAAGTTCAGGCCGGTGGCCGCGGGCCGGATGGCGACCTCGCCGCTGCCCAGGGTGGGCAGCTCCTGCCGTTCGTAGCGCAGCTGCTCGACGCCCGGCTCGTTCGGCACCGACAACGCGAACGGCGTCTCGTCGGACACCTTGGCCGGCACCGCGACCGAGTCCTCGAACTCGGTCTGCGAGACATGCTCGAGCCGGTCGATGAATCGGGTCTCGCCCCGGAAGGCGATCTCCTCGTCCGCCGCGTCGACGTGCAGCAGCTCGTCGAACAGCTGCGCGGCGCGCTTGCCGGTGGACGCGGCCGGGTCGAAGTCGAAGATCTTCGCCCGCAGACTGCTGTGCTCGCTCAACAGCACCCGCAGGATGCCCCAGCTGGGCACCTGGCTCAGCGCGACGCGCTCGGCCCGGTCCAGCACCTGCGCGCCCGAGGTCGCGATCCACAACCGCGGCGCCTGATCCCAGTCCAGTTCCTCGACCGCCTGGGCCAGCGCGATCACGCTGTAGGCGCCCTCGCTCTCCACCGCGGGCAGCGCCTCGGTGGTCAGCTCCGCGGTGGCGAAGTCCAAGTTCCACAGGTGCAGCACGCCCGCCACGTCACCGGCGACCCCGCGCACCTGCTCGAGCACGCGCCGCAGGTCCTCGCTGGTATTGGGCCGCACCCGGTAGGTGCGGGCGTCGACCTGCTCGAACTCCTCGCCGCGGGTGACGAGCACGCCCGCCGAACCCGCCGCGCCGAGCAGCGCGGCGTACTCCGCGCCGACACCGTCGGCGTCCGCGAGCACCACCCAGGGCGCCTGCGCGATGCGCGGCTGATGCGGCTCGAGGTCCACCGTCTGCCTGCGGGCCAGGATCACCGAGTTGCCGGTCTCCTGCGGGGTGGCCATGTCGGAGAAGATCTGGACGCCCTCGAAGCCGATGCTCGGCAGGAACTCACGCCACTTCGCCTCCGGCATCAGCGGGTAGTCCGGCCGCAGCTCGAGATCGTTGAACGCCCACCAGCCCTCGGTCATGCCGAAGGTCAGATCGACCCAGTGCGGCGGCACCGTCGCCTCGACGACCAGCAGCAGACCTTTCGCGGTCAGCAGGCGCTGGACGTTGCCGAGGGTGTGGCTCAGGCTCGGGGTGGCGTGCACGACGTTCGAGGCGACGACGATGTCGTAGTAGTGCGGGTCGAAGCCCTGGGCCTCGATGTCGCGCTCGATGTCGAGCACCCGGTAGTCGATGAAGTCGTACTCGCTGAACCGATGCCGCGCCTTGCCGAGGAACAGCTGCGTGATATCGGAGTACACGTACTCGGCGCGGTCCGCCGGCAGCTCGGACAGGACATAGGGCGTCGTGCCGCCCGTGCCCGCGCCGATCTCCAGCACGCGCACCGGCCGATCGGCGGGCAGCTCGCGCACGCACTCCGCGACGACCTTG
>NZ_BAGH01000557.1 GCF_000308715.1 Nocardia tenerifensis NBRC 101015 | reverse complement strand
AAGATCAGCTCGATCGGGTTGACCTCGTCGCGCAGCACCGCGGCCAGTTCCGTGCCACATCGGCGCAGCACGGCCAGCTCCGGCTCGTACTGATCGGGGTAGCGCGTCCGCAGCGCGGCCAGCGCCGCCGCGGTGTCCACCCGCTCCGGCACGACCAGCAGCCGCCAGTCGTCGCCGACACGCTCGGTGAGGCCGTGCTGGGACAGCAGGCCCAGCACCCGGATCAGGTACCGGCGATGCTTCTCGTGCACGCCCATCTCGGCGACCAGCTCGTCGACGGTGCAGGTGCGCCCCGTCGAGAAGCGCAGGCCGAGCTTGTAGAAGGCCTCGGTCACGTAGGCGATGCTGAGCGCGTCCTGCTCCGCCTCGATGCCCGCGTGGTACTCGCGGTTGACCGACCAGTTCTCCAGCTCGTCGACCAGCGGCGCGACGGCGTTGTCGAGATCCGTTGGGGCGGGCAGGAAGTCGGCGGCCAGGCGGGTCTTGGTCCGCACCGGTGCGGGGTGCCAGCGGAATTCGTAGAGCCACTGCAGCAGCGCGTCGCCGTCCTCGGTGCTCTGCGTGATGGACTTACCCTTGAAGCCCTCGAGTTCAGCCACGAGCGTGCCGTCTTCGTTGACGATCCACAGGTCGCCGTAGCAGTACGCGATGTCGTCGGTGACCTGCGCGCGTCCGTAGCAGTAGACCCGCCCGGTCGCCTTGGCGTAGAAGCTGAGCCGCTTGACCTCCACCGGCAGGTAGAGGGTCTTGTCCTCGTTGTTCGGGTCGTTGCCCATCGAGATCGACAGCGACTGGAAGCACGAGTCGAGCACCGCCGGGTGGATCGCGTGCCGCGGCGCCTCATCGGCGAGGGCCGCGGGCGTGTCGATCCGCCCGAGGGACTTGAGGTCGGCGTAGTTGAGCTTGGTGATGGCCTTGAAGGTCGGGCCGAGCATCAGGCCGTTGTTGCGCAGCTTGGTGAAGACCTTCGTGGGCTCGATCTCCTCCGGGCACTCCGCGTCGAGTTCGGCGAAGGGCACGGGCAATTCGGTGTCGGGCGCGCCGCGGCGCAGGGTGCCGACCGAGTGCAGGGTCCAGTCCTTGTCGCCGTCCTGGCGGGAGTAGACCGAGTAGTGCAGCGACTCCGAGAGGACCACCTGCACCACCGGCGCGGGCCGGTCGTCGAAGACGAACAGCGCCCGGCGGAACTCGACGTCCTCGAGCGAGTACCGGCCCGCGCCGAAGGCGCTCTCCGCACAGCCGAGCACCATGTCCAGGTACGCGGCGCCGGGGAAGACGATCGGGCCTTGCACGCGGTGATCGTCGAGCCACGGGTAGACGTCGGGGTCGAGCACGAGTTCCCACACGTGCTTGCCCGGCTCGTCCGCGACCCGGCCCTCGTCACCGACGAGCGGGTGCGACAGCGACGGGAAGCGTCGATCGCGCGCCGAAGGCGTTTCCACCCAATAGGTTTCGCGCTGCCACGGGTAGAACGGCACCTGCACGCGCTCCGCCGCCCCGGCGAACAGGGCGTCCCACCGCGGCTCGAAGCCGCTCACGTACAGCGCGGCCAGCGACGACAGCAGGGTGAGGCGGTCGCTCTGCTTGCGGTGCAGTGACGAGACGACGACACCCTCGGCGTGGCGCTGGTCGAGCAGCTCGGTGATGGCCGTGGAGTGGATCGGGTGCGGGCCCAGCTCCACGAACGCCAGGTGCTGATCCTCGATCAGGCGGTCGACGGTCGGCGCGAACTTCACCGGCTCGCGCACGTTGTGCCACCAGTACTCGGCGTCGAGCCCGCCGGTCGGCACGATGTCCGCGCTGACCGTGGAGTACATCGGAACGGTCGCCTCGCCGGAGGTGAGCCCCGCCAGCGAGGAGATCAGCTCGTCCTTCAGCGGATCCATGTGGTGGCTGTGGAAGGCCACGCTCACCTGGAGCATGCGGCAGAAGATCTTCTCCGAGTTCAGCTGGCGCTCGATCTCCTCCAGCGCGTCCGGATCACCGGCCAGCGCGATCGACTCGGGGCCGTTGAGCGCCGCGATGGCCACGCGTCCGCGATAGCCCTCGACCCGGCGCTCCACCGCGGCCAGCGGCAGGCCGACCGCGAGCATCTTGCCCTTGCCGGAGGCCTGCTGCTGCACGCGGCTGCGGTGGAAGATGACGCGCACCGCGTCCTCGAAGGTCAGCGCGCCCGAGACGTAGGCGGCGGCGACCTCGCCGATGCTGTGCCCGACCACGGCGGCGGGGACGATGCCCCAGCTCTGCCACAGGGCCGCGAGCCCGACCTGCACCGCGAAGACGGCGGGCTGGGCGATGAAGGTCTCGCCGATGCGGCTGTCGGCCTCGTCGCGGCCGAGCTCCTCGAGCACCGACCAGTCGGCGTGCTTGCTCAGCTCGCGATCGACGCGCTCGACGGTGGTGCGGAAAACTTCGTTCTGCGCCAGCAGTTCTCGCGCCATGCCCCACCACTGCGGGCCTTGACCGGAGAAGACGAACGCCACGCTCGGCACCGCGGGCGCCTTCACGCCGCTGCGCAGCGACTCGGGCGAGGCGCCGCGCGCGACATCGCGCAGGGCGTCGCGCAGTTCGTCGGTCGACGAGCACACCATGGCGAGGCGGTGGTCGTAGTGCGCGCGGGTGCGCGCCTGGGTGGCGGCGATGACGGGCAGCGACGCGACGGGCTCGGTGAGGAAGTCCGCGTAGCTGTCGGCGTAGTCGCGCAGCGCGTCCTTGGTCTTGGCGCTGAGGGTGAACAGCACCGGCTCCTGCGCGGCCGACTCGTCGCCTGCCTGCGTCTCCACCTGCGCGGCGTGCCCATTTCCATTGGCGCCCTGGATATTCGGCGCGCTCTCCGGCGGGCCCTCCAGGATCACGTGCGCGTTCGAGCCGCCGAAGCCGAAGGAGTTCACGCCCGCCAGGCGTGGCCTGCCGTGCGGCCAGGGCTGGCGGGACTGCGCGAGCCGCAGGCCCAGTTCCTCGAACGGAATGGTCGAATTCGGGTTGTCCGCATAGAGATTCGCGGGAATCTCGCCGTTGGCGAGCACCAGGCACGCCTTGATGACGCCCGCGATACCGGCCGCCGACTCGAGGTGGCCGAGGTTCGACTTCACCGCGCCGACGATGCAGGGGCCGTGGCCGTTGCGCCCGACGGCCAGCGCCTTGCCGAGCGCGCGCGCCTCGATCGGGTCGCCGACCGCGGTGCCCGTGCCGTGCGCCTCGACGTAGCCGATGTCGGCCGGCGTGACGCCCGCGTCGCGGCAGGCGTCGGCGATCATCTGCGCCTGCGCCTCCTCGCTGGGCACGGAGATGCCGTTGGTGCGCCCGTCCTGGTTGGTCGCGCTGCCGCGGATCACCGAGTAGATCCGGTCGCCGTCGGCGATGGCCGCGGACAGCGGCTTGAGCACGATGGTGCCCGAGCCCTCGCTGCGCACATAGCCGTCGGCGGTTTCGCTGAACGACTTGGACCTGCCCTCCGGCGAGAGGAACGTGCCCTGGCTGAAGCCGATGGTCGCCTCCGGGATGAGCAGGGTGCTCACGCCGCCGACGATCGCCATCGTCGCCTCGCCGGAGCGGATGCTGCGGCACGCGAGGTGGATCGCGATCAGCGACGACGAACACGCGGTGTCCACCGTCATGCTGGGGCCGCGCAGGTCGAGCAGGTACGACACGCGGTTGGCCACGATGCAGTTCGTGACACCGGTCATCGTGTGGCCGCCGATGAGGTAGCGGTTCTCCGGGTTCAGCTGGATGATGCCGTAGTCGTGGCCCGAAACACCCGCGTACACCGCGGTTTTCGAGCCGGCGAGCTGCTCGGGGACGATGCCCGCGTCCTGCAGGGCCTCCCAGGTCGTCTCGAGGAACAGCCGCTGCTGCGGATCGATCCGCGCGGCCTCGTGCGGGGTGATGCCGAAGAATTGCGCATCGAATGATGTGACGTCGTCGAGGTATCCGCCCGAACGCGTGCGCAGATGGCCCGGCCTGGCCGCGTCACGGTCGTAGAAGGCGGCGCCTGTCCAGCGGTCCTCGGGTACCTCGCGAACGGCGTCCCGCTCATCGAGCAGGAGCTGCCAGAAATCGCCTACGTCGGAGACCTGCCCGGGGAATCGGCAACCGATTCCCACGACGGCTATGCCCTCCTGGGCGGTCGTCTCGCCCTGCGGGGCGCTCGTCTCGGCCTCGATCGAGGAGCTGTGCACAGAATCCATCGCATTACCTTCGTTTTGTGAACACACATCTATCGACCCCGGGGGCAACGTCTATTTGTTGCCGCCGAGCCGATCAGGATTCGTATCGACCATTCGCGCGCGGCGTGGCGATGCGCGTAAACGCGGCATCCAATCCATCAGCGAGGCGATATCGAGCAGGTTGTTTTGTTCGTCGATTCGACGATCGGCGGTTGCCGAAATGAAGCTGGCGGTCATGTTCCCCCCTCGAGGAACATGACTTTCGATCCGAGATTTTCGCCATCCGAGTGACTCTCGGTCGACGGCCGGGCGGTCGGTGACCGCCGGCCGTCGCCGACGCCGGTGTCGGCCCTATCCGAACGGGACCTCGGAGGTCGGACCGAGCCGTTCGAACGCCCAGTAGGCAACGAGTCATCGGCAATGAGCACGTGAGAGCGATCGGCGCAGGCAGGCATCGGGTCACAGGGAGTCGTGCTGAACTTCCACATGATCGGTGCCCACCTCACGCCTAGTGCCCAGATCCGCACTCATTGACCGAATTTAACGACCACAAACACTCATGTCAACACATCCGTGTGCATTGCTGTGCATCGAACCGGTGACGATGCACATCTCGAGGACGGTATCGCTACCCAAACGAGGGTGTCAGGGGCATGATGTTGCTATTGCGCCCTGCGACGACCGGGCATGGAAGGTGGTGCGTGCGCATGATGAACAGCTCTGCGCAGCCGAGTGGTAGGATGCTTGCCATGGGCGACGAATTGGGCGCCAGCGAGACCGTGAAGCGTAATAAAGTCGAGTCGGCTGGACAGCGGTTCGGACGGCAGCTGAAGGCGTTCCGGCAGCGAAATCTTCCCGATGATCTGGTAACTCACCAGCACATCCATGACCTCGGCGGTCCGACGCGCAATGTGCAGTCGCGGATCGAGAGCGGTCAGGTCGACACGATCAGCGCTACCACGGAGGCGAAGTACAACCGGGCACTCGAGGCCCTCGGGCTGCCGCCGGGCAGCGCGACCTCGGCCCTGTACCACGGCGGCACGCTCGGCGTGCCCGCCGACGAGGAACCCGCCGTAGCGCTGGCCGACGACGATGACGACGTGGAGAGCGGCGTGAGCGCGCTGCAGAACCTGGCGCGCAAGCATCGCTCCGTCGTCGATCTGGTGACCGAACTCGACCGGCTCGGCATCGAGCTGAAGCGGGCGCGCAGCCACACCGAGGGCTATCAGCTCATCTTCCCCAAGACGGCGATCGACCGGCTGCTGCAGGCTTTGCAGAACACCGCCGACCCCGCGCACTCCGGCCACGACGCCGACGAGAACGGGCCGCAGGCTTAGTTTTTCGGCGAGCTTTCGCGGGATCTTCTCCCCCCGTCCCGCACCGTTTCACGCGGGATGCGCACCTCACAGCGCCGGGTGGGACGGCGGCGAGGCCGTGGGCTGCGCCGCGCGCCCGACACCTACTGAGACACAAGGGTTCTCGACATCATCCGGGTGCGCGCGCTGCGGCCGCGATTGCCTATGTATCGGATAGATATCGGCAGTCATGGGACGTATCATCGACCGCCCGATAACGCGAAACATGGTCGGCCCCCGTATGTTTCGGCGTTCCACCGGCAGTTGATCTCCGCCCGCCGGGGTGCGCGCACCGGCCCGTGACTTACCGGTGTCTCATATTCTTCCTGGTCAACGGCACAATCAATCCCCCTTGGCGGTCACATTACAACCACGCGAGGCGCGCGTGGAAGGTAGGCTATAAGCCAGCCCGGCAGGTCGACAATGGTGACTCGACGTGTGTCGACATGCCGGTCCGCAGAGGGCATCCAGGACAACGGGCATTGTTGCGTTTCAGCGTTAGAAACGGATGACTTCGACGAACTACATGGCACCCGGTGGCAACGAGGCCGCTGTTGTGCGCGATAACAAGGTGAGATCTCCAGGTGCTCGGGGGAGGAAATCGTGAACGCATCCGATCCGCATTTCACCGGCCTCGACGCAGCAGCTCGTACCAGCGGTAGTGCCGGTGCGCCGGACACCACCGGCGCGGATCGCCTCGCTCCTACGAGGAGGCATGAGACATGTTGAGACTGTTCCGGCGCAAGGTCGCCGGCCTCGCGTGGAGTCCGGCACGCGGCAAGATCTCGACCCGCGCCCGCCTCCAGGCCGTCGTCGATCGACTCGAACTTCCGGCCGACTGGACGATCGAGGAGTTCATCGCCTCGGTCGAGCGCATGCGCGGGCGGCGAATCGTTCGATTACTGCTGCCGCCGACCGCTCCGGTCGGACTGTGCGGGCTGTGGCTGGCGTGCAAGGGCTACGACGTCATCTTTCTGCGGCAGGCCTCCGACCCCGCGGTCGAGTTGCACGTCGCCCTGCACGAGGTCAGCCACATGCTGCTCGACCACGGCCAGGACACCTCCATCACGGCGGTCGAGTGGTCGACGCTGACCAGCGGGGTCGCGCTCGAACCCGAGATCGACCTGTCCGCGGTCCGCGCCGCGCGCGGCGCGTCCAGCTACGCCTCCATCGAGGAGTACGAGGCCGAGCTGCTGGCGACGCTCATCGGCTTCCGCGCCAGGACCGTCGGACCCCGCCGCGACCCGATGTTGAAAGAGCTGTAAACGTATGTGGCCGCAGGATCACCTGCCCACCGGGGTCACGCTGTCGGTGACCTTGTTCATCATCCTGATCACCCTGATCCGCCTCGCGCTGACGCTGCACACCTCGATCTTCGGGCGCCTCATCAACACCCTGCTCGGGTTCGACGCGGCCGCGGCCTTCCTACGTGAGCCGATCTTCGCCGAGCACGTCGCCCGGGTCATCCCCGGCGGCCTGCCCACCGTCTTCGACACCTGGCACTGGCTCACCGTGACGGCCTGGGCGTTCGGCCTCGGCATGGCGCTGCTGCACGAGAACGGCCCGGTGCGCTACCGCATCCAGTTCCGCATCGTGCTCGGCCTGTCGGCGGGCATCGGCCTGGCCTTCCTGGTGCTCAGCGGTCCGGCGCGGGCGCAGGGCATGTCCTCGGTCGCCGAGTACGGCGGCTGGCGCTACGGCGTCTACATCGCGCTGTATTCCGCACTGCCGGTGCTGGTTTCGTGCTACTACTACGTGCTGAAGATCCGCGGCACGGTGTGGCGGACGACCACGCTGTGGGAGCGGATCTCCGTCGCGACCCTGGTGCTGTTCGGCATCGCCAGCTCGCTACCCGTCTGCCTGATGGCGATCGCGGCGATCCTGGACGCGGCGGGCGCGGGCAACGCGTTCACCCAGGGTATCTACGACAGCGTGTCCAAGGGCTTCGTCTCCGGCGAGCCCGGGTTGTTCATCTTCGCCGCGCTGACCCTGGTGTTCATCCCGTCCTCCGCGCAGGCCATCGTGCAGCTGCTGCGCATGGACGCCGAATCCCGTGCGGCGCGCCGGATGTACCCGGTCTGGCGGGACCTGACGGCCGCCGCGCCTCAGGTCGTCTTCCAGCTGAAACGGGCCGACAGCTGGAACGTTTCGCCGCAGGAGCGGCTGCACCGCAGGCGGATGGAGATCCACGACGCGGCCGAGATCGTCGCCCGCTACGTCGCGCCCCTGCCCGTCGCCGTCGACGAGCTCGTCGAGAGCACCGTCGAGGAGGACGACCAGGAGCACATGCGCATGGTCGCCGAGCTGGCGCTCGCGTGCCACCGGCTCACCGAGGGCGGCAAGGACCCGACCGGTGAACCCACCGCGCGCGGCGCCGAGGTGCCCGACGAGCAGACCCTGCTTCGGCTGTGGCAGCCCGCGAAGTCGCTGCTGCACGAGGCGACCGGGCTTCCGGTGGAGCGCCGGACGGCGTTGGGGACGCCGGTGGTGCAGGCCAAGCCCTGTCCGGCCGGCGCGACGCCCTGCGGTCCGGCCTGAGGTACCCAGGCAGCGTGACTCCGGTGCACAGGTTGTGCGTGCATGCGCATGGAGTGTCATAGCTGCGCACCGATGCCCACGGCATGAACATTTTTCTGTACGTCGCGTGCTCTCCTGTGGTGTAATCATGTCGGTTCTCTTCGAGGGAACCATTCACCGGCGATTTGCTACGTGGGAATCGGCAACCCCTCTGCGGCGCAGCGGCGATCGGGCGCCCCGGCGTAGTGCGCCCATATTCCGAATTACGTTGCCGGAGTTCGCGGCACGTGGCGTAAAGGGGAACAATGGAATCCACCGATCAGGTGAGCACGGTGCATCCGAACGTTCTCATCGTGGGCACCGGACTGGCCGGCATCGGGATGGCGATCAAACTGCTGGAGGCGGGCGAGCGAAATTTCGTCGTACTCGAAAAAGCCGACGGTGTCGGCGGAGTATGGCGGGACAACACCTACCCCGGCTGCGCGTGCGACATCATGTCGATGATGTACTCGTATTCGTTCGCACCGAATACCGGCTGGAGCCGGATGTACGCGAGCCAGCCGGAGATACTCGACTACATCCGGCGCGTCGTGAAGGACTACGAGGTCGAGCCGTATATCCGCTTCCAGTCCGAGGTGGTGTCCTACGAGTTCGACGACGCCGCCGACCGCTGGGTGGTGCGCACCGCCGACGGCGACGAGTACCGTCCGCGCGCCGTGGTCGCCGCACACGGCGCTCTGCACAAGCCGCACATCCCGGAGTTCAAGGGGCGCGAGAAGTTCACCGGCCCGGTGTTCCACTCCGCGCGCTGGGACCACTCGGTGGACCTGGCCGGCAAGCGCGTCGCGGTCATCGGCACCGGCGCGAGCGGCATTCAGCTCGTGCCGCACATCGCCGACACCGCCGCGCACGTCGAGGTGTTCCAGCGCAGCGCGCACTGGGTGCTGCCGAAGATGGACCGCCCCGTCAGCGGCGTGGAGCAGCGACTGTTCAAGGCGTTCCCCGGCGTCATGAAGATCTACCGCAGCGCCGCGTTCTGGCTGCACGAGGCGCCGGTGTACGGCTACTTCCACCCGCGCTGGAACTTCCTGCTGAAGGCGATGGCGCTGCACCATCTGAAGAAGCAGGTGCCCGACCCGGAACTGCGCGCGAAGCTCACCCCCGACTACACCTTCGGCTGCAAGCGAATCCTGTTCTCCGGCGACTTCTTTCCCGCGCTGCAACGCCCCGACGTGGACCTGGTGACCGAGGGCATCGAGGAGTTCACCGAGGCCGGGATCCGGACCAGCGACGGCGTGCTGCACGAGGCGGACGTCATCGTGCTCGGCACCGGCTTCGCCACCGACAACCGGTGCGCCACCGAACACATCGTCGGCCGCGACGGCCTGACCATCCAGGAGGCCTGGCGCGACGGCATGCAGGCTTATCTCGGCATGACGGTGGCGGGCTTCCCCAACTTCTTCATGATCATGGGCCCGAACTCCGGCGGCAGCGCCCAGTCCATCCTCTTCCTGATCGAGTCCCAGGTGCGCTACATCGTCGGCTGCCTGCGCATGATGAACGAGCGCGGCTCGACCCGGCTCGAGGTGCACGACGAGGTCCAGCGCACCTTCAACACCTGGCTGCACAGCAAGCTGGACCGCTCCGTCTGGGTAACCGGCGGCTGCCACAGCTGGTTCCTCGACCACACCGGCCACAACCGCCAATCCTGGCCCGGCACCGGCACCAACTACTGGCGCGCCACCCGCCGCCCCGAACCCGAAGCCTTCCACCTCTCCACCGCGGGGCGGTGATCAGCCCGGTCGGCCGAGCCGGGTTCGCCGATGGGCCACGAAAGCGACTGCGGCACAAGGCGCTCCGCTACCGCCGCACACCTTCTGATTTCCCGCACCTGGAATCGCATGCGTTTCGATATGCGGGAATCAAGAGGTGTGCGGCGCCGCCACCTGACGGCCTGGACCCCGAGCGCGGCGGCCCGCCGAAAATCCTTGCGTCCCAGCGTCGTTTCTGGCAGTTTCGGGTTTGTCTCGGCGCGCGGCCGGATGAATCGGGCGACCCGCTCGGTGCCCGCCCCGGCGACTCGACGCGAGCGCCGCGCCGCACGCGCCGGGACGGGCCGTCGGCGGCGATCGGATCCGCCGGCGGATTCGATCGAATGGTGAGGACACACCATGGACTCTGCGCTGACTTCTGTGGGATTGCCGCTGGTTCTGGTGGTGATCATGTTCGGGTTGGGGCTCTCGCTGACCGTCGCGGACTTCACCCGAATAGCCAAGAGCCCCAAGGCCGTCGCCATCGCGCTGGGGTGTCAGCTCGTGGTGCTGCCCGCGGTCGCCTTCGGCTTGGTCCTGCTGTTCGACCCGTCGCCGGTGCTGTCGATCGGGGTGATGCTGCTCGCCGCCTCGCCCGGCGGGACGGCGGCGAATCTGTTCAGCCACCTGTTCCACGGTGACGTCGCGCTGAATGTGTCGCTCACCGCGGTGAACTCGGTCATCGCGGTGGCGACGGTGCCGGTGATCACCAACCTCGCCATCGACTACTTCGACCCGAACGGGGACGCCACGGTCGGGTTGCAATTCGGCAAGGTGGTGCAGGTGTTCTCGATCGTGCTGGTCCCGGTCGCGCTCGGCATGCTGGTGCGGCGGCTGTCCTCGGCGTTCGCCGACCGGATGGACCGGCCGGTGCGCATCGGCTCGGTGCTGGCGCTGACGCTGGTGATCACCGCGACGATGATCGACCAACGCGCCGACATCATCCCGAACGTGCGCGCCGTCGGCGTGGCCATGATCGTGTTCTGCCTGATCAGCCTGACCGTCGGCTACCTCGTGCCGCGCGCGCTCGGGGTCGAGGGGCGGCAGGCGATCGCGTGCGCGATGGAGGTCGGCATCCACAACGGCGTCATCGCCATCACGATCGCCATCAGCGTGCTCGACAGCACCGAGATGGCCATCCCCGCGGCGGTATACGGGGTGGCCGTCTTCCCGCTGGCGGCCGGCTTCGGCTGGCTGGTCACCCGGCGTCGCGCGCGTGCGCTCGCCGACGCGGCCGGGTGAGGCTCACGCGTTGCGGCTGAGGACGTCCGGTTGGAACGAGTCCGGTTGGGCCGCGGCCCAATCCACCGCCCAGGCCTCGGGCGGCTCATCGATCAACTGGCCCGGGGCCAGCCACTCGTAGAGGTGGGCGTAGGAGTGCTGACCGGTGGGGGAAATCTTCTTCCGGAGCATGTGCGGATTCAGCTTGGCGGGATCGGACACACCCATCGACGCCATGATCTGCACGGCGTGGCGGACGGTGGCCTCGTGATAGCGGCGCACCCGCTCGGTCTTGTCCGCGACGTTCAGCGCCCGCGCCCGCCGCGGGTCCTGGGTCGCGACGCCGACCGGGCATTCGTTGGTGTGGCAGAGCTGCGCCTGGATGCAGCCGATCGCCATCATCATCGCCCTGGCCGAGTTCGTGTAATCGGCTCCCTGGACAAGACGCTTGACGATGTCGTTGCCGACGGCGACCTTGCCGCTGGCCCCGATCTTGATCCGGTCGCGCAGGCCGGTGCCGACGAGCGCGTTGTGCACGGTCATCAGCCCGTCGGTGAGCGGCAGGCCGACGTGATCCTCGTACTCCAAAGGCGCTGCGGCCGTTCCGCCTTCGGCCCCGTCGACGATGATGAAGTCGGGCGCGGTGCCCTCGGCCAGCATGGCCTTGCAGATGGCGAGCACCTCGATGCGCGAGCCGACGCACAGCTTGAACCCCACCGGCTTGCCATCGGCGAGTTCACGCAGCTTCGCCACGAACTGGATCAGTTCGCGCGGTGTGTGGAACGCCGAGTGCGCGGCGGGGCTGACGCACTTCTCGTTCTCCGGAACGCCGCGGTACCTGGCGATCTCCGCGCTGACCTTCGCGGCAGGCAGCACGCCGCCGAGCCCAGGTTTCGCGCCCTGGCTCAGCTTGATCGAGACCGCCTTGATCTGCTCGTGGGCGACCTGGTCGACGTACTTGTCGGGGTCGAAATGCCCGTCCGCAGTGCGGGTTCCGAAGTATCCGGAGCCGATCTCCCAGATCAGGTCGCCGCCGCCCTCGAGGTGATAGGGCGTGAGGCCGCCCTCGCCGGTGTCGTGCGCGAACCCGCCGAGCGCCGCGCCCTTGTTCAACGCCCGCAGCGCGTTGGCCGACAGCGCGCCGAAGCTCATCGAGGACACATTGAGCAGCGACATCGAGTACGGCTTGGTGCAGTCGGGGCCGCCGATCCGCACGCGCGGGGGTTCGTCGGGCACGGGGACCGGCGCGACGGAGTGCACCAGGTACTCGTAGCCGACCTCCTCGATGTCGCGCTCGGTGCCGAAGGACAGCTCCCCGTTGGTGCCCTTCGCGCGCTCGTAGATCATCGAGCGGGTGTCGCGGTCGAACGGCCGTCCGTCGTAGTTGCGCTCGATGAAGTACTGCTGCAACTCCGGGCGCAGGCTCTCCAGCAGGTACCGCATGTGGCCGAGCAGCGGGTAGTTCCGCAGGACCGAATGCCGGGTCTGCACGAGGTCGTAGACGCCGAGCGCGAGCAACGCCACCAGCACGGCGAGCAGCACCCACCACGCCCACGACCCGATCGCC
>NZ_BAGH01000558.1 GCF_000308715.1 Nocardia tenerifensis NBRC 101015 | reverse complement strand
GCGCAGCCAGCGCCCGGCCAGGCCCGCGGTGGAGGGGAACGGGGTGCCGTCGAGCCGGGCGATGGCGCGCAGCAGGCCGTCCTCCATCTCGCGGGTGACCGGCGAATTCAGCTGGCGCAGCCAGGCTCGCTGCCCGTAGCGGTGCGCCCACACCAGTACCGCGTCGCGCAGATTGTGCAGCTGGACGCCGCGGTGCGCGGTGCCCGACCACATGTCGGGCAGCGAACGCCCGAGCTCGGCGTGCCAGATGAGCGCGGGCAGATCATCGATCACCACCGACATGCCGACATGATTCACCGGACTGTTCGTCGTCATCCGGATCGCCCGGTCGGCCGCCGAATGCCCGCGGAACAGCCAGATGTCGCCCGTTCGCGTGAGCTCGAGCGCCCGGTCGAGAGTGATGCTCGTCCCCGTCATGGCCGTAGCCTATGCGGTATGAGGTGGTGGAAGGCAGTGGGATTGGCGGGTGCGGCCGGCGTGGTCGCCACCGGAGTCGTGGTCGTGCGCGCCGAGCGCCGCCGCCGCGCGTACACGCCGGATCAGGTTCGCGAGCAACTGCATGTGCGATTCGCGCAGGCGACCTCGGCGCAGGCGGACGCGGAAACGGTCGCGCCGCAACCGAAGACGGGCTGGCGTGGGCGGCTGTTCCGGCGCTGAGCGCAATCGTGCAGTCGCTGCGTGGTTGCGGCAACTGGCGTATTCCGCGGTGTGATCGCGCGAACCGGCTCATTCCGCGGCGTGGTCGCGCGAACCGGCTCATTGCGCGGCGTGGTCGCGCGAACCGGCTCATTCCGCGGCGTGGTCGCGGGAACTGGCGTATTCCAGTGCGTGGTCGCGTGCACCGGCAGGTTTCCGTGGTGTGGTCGCGGCAACTGGCGCATTGCGCGGCGTGGTCGCGCGAACCGGCGCATTCCGCTGCGCGCGCACGATCTTCGATGATCTGATCGATGCGGCACGTGCGGCGCACCATCGGCGGCGCGGCGGCTCCGAGAGGCGGTGACGACATGCGCGCAGCGGTGCTCGCGGCGGTCGGCGAGATCGAGATCGTGGAACGCCCTGTGCCCCAGCCCGGCCCGGCCGAGGTGCTGATCGAGGTGCGGGCCGTCGGCGTGTGCGGCTCCGACGTGCACTACTACAAGCACGGCCGGATCGGCGCGCACGTGGTCGAGGGACCGCTGGTGCTCGGCCACGAGGCCGCCGGCGTGGTCGTCGGGCTCGGCTCGAACGCGCGGCGGCACGCGGTGGGCCAACGGGTTTCGCTCGAACCCGGCGTACCCGACCTCACCTGCGCACAGTGCCGCGCGGGCCGCTACAACCTGTGCCCGGCCATGCGATTCTTCGGCACGCCCCCGATCGACGGCGCGTTCTGCGAATACGTCGTGCTGCACGAGGAATTCGCGCACCCGGTCCCCGACGCGCTCACCGACGAGGCCGCCGCGCTGCTCGAGCCGCTCTCGGTCGGCGTCTGGGCGTGCCGCAAGGCGCGGGTCGCCCGGGGCGATCGGGTGCTGGTGAACGGCGCGGGACCGATCGGGCTCGTCGCCGCGCAGACGGCCCTGGCCTTCGGCGCGACGGAGGTGGTGATCACCGATGTGAACCCGCGGCGGCTCGCGCTGGCCACCGAGTTGGGGTGCACCCGCGCGGTGGACGTCGGCGTCACGGAACTGAGCGCCCTCGGCTTCGAGCCGAGCGTGCTGCTGGAATGCTCCGGCCACCCCGCCGCCATCGGCGCGGCGGTGCGTCTCGTGGTGCGGGCGGGCCGCGTCGTGCTCGTCGGCATGGGCGGCGACGACGTGCCGCTGCCGCTGCCCCGGGTGCAGGAGTACGAGCTCGAACTGACCGGCACCTTCCGCTATGCCAACACCTGGCCGACCGCGATCGAGCTCGCGGCGACCGGCCGCGTCGACCTCGATCGCCTGGTCACCGGCCGATTCGGCCTCGATGAGGTGGAGCGCGCACTGACCAGCGCGCGCACCGACCCGGGCTCGATCAAGCCGATCGTGCGCCCGGGCGGCTGACACCCCGCGCGACCTTTCAGCCGCTGCCGATGTGCACCGTGCGCCTCGGGCACGTGTAATAGTCCGCCCGCATGACCGATAGTCACCGTATGAAACGAATGCTCGCGTGTATAGGTATCGGTGCCGCCGCTCTGCTGTTCGCCGCTCCGATGGCCGCCGCCGACCCCAGCAGCGAACTCGCCAATCGGCACGACTGGTCCGGCGAGTTCATGTCCCAGAACAATCTGCGCCTCTCCTCGCGGATCGTCATCAGCCCGTACGGCACCAGCCGCCCGATCATGTGCAGCGGCGGCGACGGGCACTACTCGCTGTTCCCGTACGACTGCACGCAGAACGACGACAACGGCGTGCCGCATCAGCTGGACCGGGTCATCGCGCTCGGCGGCGGGGGCGTCTGGCTGTACCGCTGACACTGTTCACAAGATCGCTGACCCCGTTCGCGAAGAAGGCTCCGCCGCCTCGGCGGAGCCTTCACTCTGTTCCGCGCGAGTCCTCCGGCAGCAGACTGAACAGCACGCTGTCACGTCGCTCGTCGCCGAAACGGATGTGCGAGCGCAGGATTCCCTCGCGCACGAAGCCGGCGCGCTCGGCGACGCGCTGCGAGGCGATGTTCTCGGGGGAGCAGGTCAGCTCCAGGCGCGCGAGGCCGAGCCCGGCGAAGGCCCACTGTGCCAGCAGCCCAACGGTTCTGGTGGCCGCGCCACGTCCGCGCGCGTGCGCCGCGAGCCAGTAGCCGACGCCCGCGCGCCGGTGCTCGAGGTCGATGTCATACAGCGAGCAGCCACCCCACACCCGATCGTCGTCGGCGGCGTCGACGATCGCGAGGCCCACCTTCGTGCCGAGCAAGCGCTCGCGCTCGTCGTGCTCGAGCTGCGCGCGCACGCGCGCCTCGGTGAGTTCACCGGCCGAGGGCAGCGAGAACCGCTCGAACTGCGGATCGGTGTACCCGGCCAATCGCTGGGGAACGTCGGCGGCCCGCCACAGTCGCAGCGTGACAACGCCATCGGTGAGCGGTGGCCGCGGTATCGAGATCTCCGGCATCGTCGAACGGTAGCCGTTGCAGAATCGCGTCCGCATCACTCGGCGACGTGCGTCCGGAAGGACCAGAGGTAGACCGGGAAGTGGCGGCCGTCGAGCTCGACGTCGAAGCCGGTCGGGTCGAAGTGTTCGTACCCGCTCATGCGCGGCACTGTGACGGGCGCGGACAGGTCGGCCTCGTCGACGTGCCAGAGCTGGGGCTCGGTGGAGGGTCCGCCGACCAGGACGATTGGGACCATCTGTGACACGGTGATCACCTGTCTTGCCGTTGCCGAAAGGCCGGGAGCATCCCGGTTACCCGAGACCCTAGGCAGCGCGATGGACGCGCCGAAGTGCGCGTTCCACGCCATGGAACGTGCCTCGAGTACGCGGTTGTTGGTTATTGCGGCGAATCCGCTGTGACCGGGCCATAAAGGCTGGAATCATCCGAAATGCGTCGCGTGCGCGAGTGCGACAACGGTTGTCGCGGAATGCGCTTTCGCGCCGGAAACCCGCTCCGAGCTGCACGGACCTCCTTTGCACGGTGTACGTGCAAACCCCTGTCCGGAAGTGCCGCTTTACGTGGAAGGTGCCGTAAAGTGCGGATTCGCGGGATCGGAATTCGCTTCATAAGGGGGCAGCAGATGTCGAATGCGCCACGGTGGAAACAGCTGGTCACGGATGTGCGTAATTGTCGTGCCATATCGTCGAATACGGCGCGTCCACGGGCAGAGCACCGGTTCGATGGTTGACACCTCGGGCACCGGCGATGTGGTGAGCCGGGCGGCGCGCGTGCTCGATCTGCTCGGGGATCAGTCGGCTCCGGTGGCCCTGTCGAACATCGCGCGGTGGGCCGGCATACCGAAGACCACGGTCTGGCGCCTGCTCCGGCTGCTCAGCGCGAACGGTCTGGTCGAGCGGCAGGACGTCGGGTACGTCGTCGGGCCGCGGCTCGTGCATATCGCGGCGCTGCCGGAGGACCAGGAGTTGCTGCGCGCGTCGGCCGTGCCCTTCCTGGTCGACCTGCACGTGCGCACCGGGGGGATGGTCTCCCTCGGTGTGCAGGCCGGCGCGGAGGTGCGCTACCTGGAACGGATCTACGGTCACATGACCGCCCGGACACCGTCCTACGGCCGCAGCTTCGCGCCGGCGCACTGCACGGCCATCGGCAAGGTCCTGCTGGCCTACGCGCCGGACAGCCCGTTCGAGGCCACCCGGCGCGGCGCGCTCGCCGCGGCGACCTCGCGATCGATCACCGACCTCGAGGTGCTGAACGAACAGCTCGTCGCGGTGCGCGACGACGGAATCGCCGTCAGCGACGGGGAATTCGCCCGCGGGGTCCGCTGTGTCGCGAGCCCGGTGCTCGACGGGCAGCGCCGTCGGCCGATCGCGGCGGTGGCCATCGGCGACACCACGTCGGGCCTGGACGTGGGGCGGGCGAGCGCGCTGATCCGGCGGACCGCCTTCGCCGTCTCGGTGGCGATGCGGGCCGCGGCGTATGCCCGGCGGGGACCGGCGCGGCAGGACGACGTGCGCCGGACCTGTTGAGCCGGGCGATGATCGGGCCGGAGTTGTCACGCGAATGTGTCGCCGGTCCGGACGTCTGTTCATCTGCTCGTGGCCGCACCGCTCGATGCTGTAGGACGGCGGACCGGACATTCCGGTGCGGGTTTTCCGACACCCGGTGTCGGCGGCCGCGACATGACCGACCACAGTTAGAGCCCAAGGAACACCACTGCTAGCAGGATGCGCAGGCGCCCCGTGGTAACAGGAAGATCGACCGGCTCGGCGGCGCCGAGCTCCGCCTCCGCGCTCGGCGCGGTCGTGTTGGACCGCAAGGACTTCGGCGGACCGGCCGCCGCCCAGCCGGCGACCCCCGTGCCGGCGCGCGGCAGCGAGTACGCGGTCCTGCTGCGCCGGGTCCGGCACGCGGGCCTGCTGGATCGCCGGCCGCGCTACTACCTCGCCAAGACCGCGGCCGTCGCGGGGGCGTTCGCGGCCGGGTGGGCGGCGTTCGTCGCGCTCGGCGAATCATGGTGGCAGCTGGCCGTCGCCGCGTTCCTGGCGGCGGTGTTCGCCCAGCTCGCGTTCCTCGGCCACGACGCGGGGCACCGGCAGATCTTCCGAACCCGCCGGGCCAATTACCTTTACGGCCTGATCGCGGGCAATCTCGCGATCGGGCTGAGCATCGGCTGGTGGACCAGCAACCACAACCGGCATCACGCCCACCCCAACACCGAGGGCGCGGACCCCGACATCATGGGGATCCTCGCCCACTCCGACGAGCGAGCGCGCACCGGTAAAGGTGTGCGCGGCTTCATCTTCCGCCATCAGGGGTGGTTGTTCTTCCCGATGCTGCTGCTCGAGGCGGGCAGCCTGCACTACGCCAGCGTGCGGGCCGTGCTGCGGTGGGCCATCCCGAACCGGTTCTGGGAGGGCGTGTTGCTGGCCGCGCACGCCGCCGGCTATCTCGCCGCGGTGTTCCTGGTGCTCTCGCCCGCCAAGGCGGTGGCGTTCGTGCTGGTGCAGCAGGGGCTGTTCGGGTTCTACATGGGCTGCACGTTCGCGCCCAACCACAAGGGCATGGCGGTGCTGGCCGAGGACGACGCCACCGATTTCCTGCGCCGTCAGGTGCTCACCTCGCGCAACGTCCGCGGCGGACGCGTCGTCGACCTGGCGCTCGGCGGACTGAACTACCAGATCGAGCACCACCTCTTCCCGTCCATGCCGCGACCCAATCTGCGCAAGGCCCAGCCGCTGGTCGCGCGGTTCTGCGGGGAGATCGGCGTACCCTACTGCGAGACAAACCTTCTCGACTCCTACGCGCAGGCGCTACGGCATCTGCACACCGTCGGCCGAGGTGTCGGCGGCGGCCTCGCCCGAGAAGCCGTCGCCACCGGTTCGCTCGCCGGGCGGGAGTCCGACTGAGACACGGCCGCCGGATCGGCTGGCGTCGAAAGGGTTTTCTGGGGACACTGATTCCATCTGCGGGGACGCTCCCGACGATAATTGACATTTCCAGAGCGCCGTCGCCGACCGGGCGACCGCGCCCGGCAGTGAACACGGAGTACACGATGCTTTCGCGATGGAAGAACACCGCCGCCTGCGCGGCAGCGATGGTCACGACGGCCCTACCGGTCGGCGTGGCGTCGACCGCGCAGGCCGCCCCGCAGGACTGCCCGAATATGTATGTGGTCGCGGTCCCCGGCACGTGGGAGACCTCGAACACCGACCCCGGCAAGGGGATGCTGGCCGCGGTCGCCGACAACCTGCCCGGCAATGTCCGCACCGACTACGTGGTGTACCCCGCCACCGCGTTCCCGTGGGAAGGCGACGTCTACGGGCGCTCCAAGCAGGAGGCCGTGGACCACGCGCGCGGACTGGTCGCCGAGATGGCGTTGCGCTGTGAGAGCACGCGTTTCGCGCTGCTCGGCTACAGCCAGGGCGCGGACGCGGCCGGTGACCTCGCCTCGGAGATCGGCACTGGTCTGAGCGTCGTGCCGCCGAGTCGCGTCGCGCTGGTCGGGCTCATCTCCGATCCGAAGCGTTCGCCCACCGACACCCTGATCGGCCCGCCCGTCGGCGGCGCGGGCGCGGGCGGTTCGCGCTTGAACGGCTTCGGCTGGCTCAGCCCGCAGACCTACACCTTCTGCGCCGCCGGCGATCTGTACTGCGCGACACCGGACGGCGACTTCGCCGCGCGCTTCGCCGGTCTGTTCGCGCAGATCTCGAACCCGAACCCGGCGATGTTCGGCAGCTATCAGCAGCAGGCCAACGCGCTCATCGCCGACGCGCTCGCGGCCGGCGGGCTCGGGCTGCTCGCCGACCAGCTCAACAACTCCGCCTACGAGGAGCGCAAGCGCCAGGTCGACGACTTCTTGAAATCCGGGATCCACCAGAGCTACCCCTCCTACGCCATCGGCGGCGGCGCCACCCCGCTCACCTGGCTGCGGCAGCGTCTCATCGAGGCGACCCGCAACTGAGCCGATCGAGGTCCGGCCGCCCGCGCGGCCGGACCGTACTTGCTCGATCTGCTTGCCGCCGCGGGCGATTCACTTCCTCGCGCGCGAATTATGGCTGCGGGCTATATCGCAAAGCACCTTGACCTCGCCAGGATCGGCGTCCCACCGGTCGTAGCCCTCGGGGACGCCGACTCCGGCGAACAGCGCCGCGCTCTGCGCCGCGCCCGGCACCGCCGTGCGGACGGCCGCGTGCAGGTCGTCGACCTCCGTCGCCTGAATGATCCTGGGCGCGAGCGACGCCCGGACGCCGCCGCACGCCATCACCTGGATCGCGCCGTCCGCCTGCCGCACCAGTTCCTTGATCAGGCCCGCGCCGTCGAGCACCGAGTGCTCGCGGCCCGAGGTCAGCACGCGCGTGAAGCCGAACTCGATGGCCTGGTCCAGCGCCCGCTGCGAGGACGCGCAAACGTCGATCGCCCGGTGCAGCGTGGTCTCGAGCCCCTCGGCCTCCTCGAGGAACGCCGCGCACACCGGATCGAGGTTCCCGGACGCGTCGAGCGCGCCGACCACGATCCCGTCGGCGCCGGCCTCGCGAGCCACGCGGATGTCCCGCATCATCACCGCGAGCTCGTCCGCCGAGTACCGAAAATCCCCCGGCCGCGGTCTGATCAACACGTGCACCTGGGTTCGCACGGTCCGCGCCACGGCGACCTCCATCAGACCGGCGCTCGGCGTCAACCCGCCATCGGTCAACCCCGAGCACAACTCCACCCGGTCCGCCCCCGCCTCTTCGGCGACCCGAACCCCATCCGAGGACTCCACACTGATCTCGATGCGCATAGCGGTGAGTATCCCCGGCACCACCGCCCGACCGGGTAACCACGCCGCCCGCCGCCCGACACCCATCCCGTTCCAGTCTGAAAAGTACCGCACCGCAACCGATTCCGATATCCGTTCCATCTGAAAACAGGTAGCGGGAGGTGGGTGGCCGGACTACTGTGGGACGAATGTTGCCTTGGTCTGCGGAGCTCGCCGGACGCCTGGACGAGCACGTCTTCGACAGCGCGCTGCTGCGTGACAATCCATTGCGGGATCCGCACGAGCGCCCGCTGTGGGTCTACGTGCCACCGGGCTACGCGGACGAGGGCGATCGGCGCTATCCGTCGATCTACGTGATCCAGGGCTACTCCGGCCATCTCGAGATGTGGCGCAACCGGATGCCGTTCCGGCGCCCGTTCCCGGAGACCGCCGACGCGGTGTTCGCCACCGGCGAGGCGCCGCCCGCGATCGTCGTGTACGTCGATGCCTGGACCGCCTACGGCGGCAGCCAATTCGTCGACTCGGCGGGCACGGGCGCGTACCACTCGTACCTCTGCGAGGAGGTGGTGCCCTGGGTGGACGAGCACTATCGCACCGTCGCCGATCGGGACCACCGCGCCATCATGGGCAAGAGCAGCGGCGGATTCGGCGCGATGATCACCCCGATGCTGCGCCCGGATCTGTTCGGCGCGTTGGCGACCCACGCCGGAGACGCGCTCTATGAGTACTGCTACCTTCCCGAGTTCGCCGACGCGGTGCGCCACCTGCGGGCCTACGACGGTGACATCCACCGGTGGTGGGCGGAGTTTCGGCAGCGGGTGTCGTTCACCAAGCCCGAGGATTTCGCACTCGTCTCGCTGTACGGCGTTTCGGCCTGCTTCTCGCCGGATTCGGACGGACGGCCGGAGCTGCCGTTCGATCCGCGCACGGGAGTGCTGAAACCTGAAGTGTGGCAACGGTGGCTGGCGTGGGATCCGGTCCGCATGGTGCCCGCGCACGCCGAGGCCATGCGGTCGATGCGGGCGATCTGGATCGACGGCGGCATCCGGGACGAGTGGTATCTGGATATCGGCGGGGAGGCGTTCCGGGAGGCGCTGCTCGAGGCTGGGGTGGATGCGGGCGTCATCAACTTCGAGTTGTTGGATGCCGCACACGGGGGGATCGATTATCGCTATCCGTTGTCGCTGGCTTGGCTTGCGCGGCGGCTTGGGGAAACACGCTGAGGCAGGGCGAGTTTCGGTATCAACGGGTGGAGTCAGTGGGGTGTGGGGGTTTCGGGGGGTGTGAACCATTGTGGGATTGCGGTGTCGACGAAGGAGCTGATGCATTCGGCGGTGGGGCCGGAGAGGATCTCGCCGACGAAGTAGATGCCGTGGCGGCCTTGGCGGGCGGCGACTCGGTCGAACCAGCCCTCGCGGACGGCTTCGGCGCTCGGGTAGGCGGGCCACTCGGCGATGGTTTCGGCGATCAATTCCGGCTCGGGGAACAGGAATAGGCTGTCTCTGGCCAGTGACCAGGCCTCGGCGTCGGAGATCGAGGTGTCGGAGTTGCTGAAGCAGACCCAGTACGGGCCCGGGTGCTGCTTGTTGGCGGCGGTGATGCGGTGCATGGCCTGGTCCGGGTCGGTGTCGGTGTAGCTGCCGTACGGGTCGATCACCCAGAACCCGAGGGGCGCATCGGCATCGGGCCGTCGCGGAAAGTCGATGAGTTCCTCGTCTGCGCGGATGAGGTAGCTGCGGGTCCAGGCGCGAGGGCAGTTTCGCTCGGCGAAGAGTTCGTGGATATCCCCGGTGGGGAAGAGGTCCCGGATCTGCGTGGGCCGTGTGGTCACCACCACGCGCGCGTAGATCGCGCTGCGCCCATCGTCCACGGTGACCCGAACGCCCTCCGGCGCAACGGGTTCCACTCCGGTCACCTTGCTGTCGGGCCTTACCTGGAGCCGGTGATCATCGGCTATCCGGCGTAGAAAACTGACGAACCCCCGTCGGAAGCTCAGGCTGACGGGCCGACGGGAGCTCAGCTGCGCGAGCAGCGAGGGCGGCATACGGTCGAGCAGGTCTTGTCGCCGGGCCGGATACAGTGACAGCGCCAACTTGACGAGCTGCGAAACGTGCCCGGAGATATGGGCATTGATATTGATGACGGTTTCGGCGGGCTGGCGTGGCCTGCGCATGTTCGCGTAGAGGACCAAGCCTTGGAGCGCCTCGCCGACCAGCGGCGAGTGGCGCGCCCGGTACGTTTCCCAGGTCTCGCCGGGGATGCGATCGAAGGCCAAGCCGCCCGGGCCGGGCGCGTGCCGGTCGCGGACCGAGCGCTCGATGATGTTCCAGGCCTCGACCAGCTGATCGATTACCTGCTCGGCAGTCAGGGGTCTGGAACAGCGGCACGAAATGCGGCGGCACGGCCAGTTGCGGTGTGCCGGAGTCGGATCTGCCGACGAAGTAGAGCGTCTCGGTGTGCGACTGCACCGGGTGGTCGCGCAGCAGTTCGTCCAGGGCCGTCCCCGCTATGTCGGCGCCGAACGCTTGCTGAATGACGAGATGTGATTGGAAATCGTAGATCTCGCCGTCGACGTCGATCGTCTGGCAGTAGCCGCCGAGCTGCAAGCCCGCCTCGAAGATGTCGATATGCACGAAGCCGAGTTTTCGTAGTCTCGCGGCCGTCAATATGCCGCTCTGGCCCGCGCCCACGACGCAGATAGGTGCGGTGAGGTCCATGGGAACTCCTATGGGGCGAACGGGCCCGCGATTACGAGTATGCGGGACCGATGCCATCGGGCTGAGCGCTTTCCAGCTCGCGAGCACCGCGAGTGCACCGCTGGTGTCCAGGTTTGCGGGGTCATCCGCGCCTGCGGACGATGAACGCCTGTAGGTGACCGATCGGTCGGTCGAGAGTGATCTTCGCCTCGGTGCGCCCGGTCGCGGGCGGGGGCTTCGCCGCGACCGGCGTGGGCGGCGTTATCTTCGGGCGTGGAGAAAACGGTGTGGGTGGTGGTCGGGTGCTGATCGGGTTGATCGCCGCGTTCCTCGCGTGCGTGGGGTACGGGGCCGGGTCAGTTTTGCAGGCTTACGCCGCGCGGCGGTCGGCCGACGCGGCGGCGGCGCGGGGTGCCGGCGGGCAGGTGACCGAGACCGGGGCGCCCACCGTCGCCTCGACCGTCGCGGCCGTGCTCACGGTGTGGTTCATCGTCGGCAGCGTGCTGGACGTGGTCGGCTTCGCGGGAAACGCGGTGTCCGCGCGCCTGATTCCGCTGTTCCTGTCGCAGACGATCATGAGCGCGAACCTGATCATCACCGCCGTGCTCGGCATCTTCGTGCTCGGCATCCGGCTGCGACTGCGCGACTGGCTCGCGATCTGCACCGTGATCCTCGCGCTCGCCGTGCTCGGCGCCGCCGCCGGACACGAGGGCGGCGGCAGCGACGATCCGGTCCTGCACTGGGGCGTCCTGATCGCCTTGGTCGCCCTGTTCGCCGTGAGCCAGCTCGTCGTGCGGCGACTGGGTTCCCGCGGCGCGGTGGCCGCCGGTCTGGCCGCCGGAATGCTGTTCGGCGCCTTGGCAATCGCCGTACGCATCGTGCAGGGCATCGACCCCCTGAACATCCCGACCCTACTGACCGACCCCGCCGCCTGGACCATCGCGATCGCCGGAATAGGCGGCTTCTATCTCCACACCGTCGCCCTGCAACTGGGCTCGGTGAACGGCGCCACCGCGGCCCTCGTCGTAGGCGAGACAGTCATCCCCGGCATCATCGGCGTCCTCCTGCTCGGCGACACCTCCCGCCCCGGCCTGGCCTGGCTGGCCATCCTGGGCTTCGTCCTAGCCATAGGCGGGGCGGTAGCGGTCGCGGTCTTCGGCAACGCCACCCAACTCGAAACCCCTCGAGCCGAACACCAAGAACTAGCCGACCACCGCGGGTAAGACCACCGCAGGCGAACTGAGCGCGCCCGTCGACACCCCGCACTGGCTCTCGGGGTCCGCACTCTCTCTGGGGCCCTAGAGAGAGTGCGGATCCCTAGAGAGGGTGCGGCGGTTGGCGCTGGCCGCGCGGACTAGCCGCGGGTTCATAGAGAGGGTGCGGCGGTTGGTGCCTGGCCGCGCGGACTAGCCGAGGGCCTCGCGGAGGGTGTCGCGGAGCCAGCGTTGGGCGGGGTCGGCGTCCAGGCGGGCGTGCCAGAGGAGGCGGATTTCTATTTCGGGGAGGTCGGCGGGGAGGGGGAAGGAGTGCAGGCCTAGGGGTTTGCCGTATTCCTGGGCGAGGCGGTGGGGGACCAGGCCGATGTAGTCGCTGGAGGAGACCAGCAAAGCGGCGACGGCGTGGGTGGGCACGACGGCGGCGACGCGGCGTTGCAGGCCGGCGGCCGCGAGGACGTCGTCGAGGGGGCCGCGGGCGCGACCGCGGCGGGAGGCGGAGACGTGGGGGTAGCGGCAGAGCTGTGCGAGGGTCGGACGGCGCTGGCGGCCCAGCGGACCGCTCGCGCGGACGATGCCGGCCATGCGTTCGCGGTACAGCACGGCGGTCCGCATATCGGGCGCGGCGGCGTCGTCGGCGCCGATGTCGAGGTCGACCGAGCCGTCGCGCAGCGCCTCGAGGCTCTCGCTGCCCTCCGTGACGAATCGCAGCGTGACACCGGGGGCGACGGCCGCGGTGGCCTCGACCGCCGCGGTCGCCAGGGTCGCGGCGACGCCGTCGTTGATGCGAATCGTGAAGGTGCGCCGCAGATCCGCGACGGCGACCGCCCGATCGGCGACGACCAACGCCGCGGCCTCGTCGAGCAGCGAGCGCACCCGGGGCGCGGTGCGCAGCGCGAACGGCGTCGGCGC
>NZ_BAGH01000559.1 GCF_000308715.1 Nocardia tenerifensis NBRC 101015 | reverse complement strand
AACACCTGTTGCAACTTCACCAGCGCCCGCACCGAGGTCTCCTCGATGCCGGTCACCGCCCCGTTGGCCGCGGTGGCCAGCCCGACCGCCACCGCGACGGCCTCGTCGTCGTCGAGCAGCAGGGGCGGCAGCGCGGAGCCCGCGCCGAGCCGGTAGCCGCCGGCGACGCCGGGGGTGGCGTGCACGGGATAACCGAGGGTGCGCAGCCGCTCCATGTCGGTGCGGATGGTGCGGGTGGACACGCCGAGCCGCTCGGCGAGGGCGGGCCCGGTCCAGTCGCGATGCAGTTGCAGCAGCGACAGCAGCCGCAGCAGACGCGCGGAGGTCTCCAACATGGCTCGATCATGGCAGCGATCGAGGAAAAGCGTCTTCCGCGATCGGTTCAGCCGATGATGGCGTTCATGATCGTGCCCGCGCTGGTGGCGATGACGCCGCCGAGCATGCCTCCGGCGATCATCTTCGGCGAGGCGAGTGGCCCGCCCTGCCACTTCTCCCAGGCGAAACGTCCACCGGCGAAGGTGATTCCGCAGACGCCGGACAGCAGGACCAGCCAGGTGAGGTAGCGGACCATCTGCAAGATCTTGTCCGAGTTCGGCGGCGGCTCCGGGGTCGGATTGCCGATCTGCGCTAGAAGGGCGTTGTGCACAGCGTGGATAACCATGAGTACGCTCGCTTCGGGTCGATGTGCCACCTGCTCGAGCTGGCACGTGCGCGTTGTCTGGGTAATAGCCATGCCTGTACTGGACAGTATGTGCGCCGGCGACGAATTCATGCGTCTACTGGACAAAACTGTCTGGAATGTCCGTTCGGCACGCCGTAATTCGCGTGCGGAAAGCTCGCGGAGGGTAACTCGACCGACGCTGTCGCCGGACGCCTGATCAGTTCGAGGTGCGTGCGACGCGGAATCCCACGTCGTCCAGGCGCAGCGTCGGGTGGCTGCGGCGGCGCACGGACGCGCGGCAGCTCCAGTGTTCGTCGAACCAGCCACCGCCGCGCAACACCCGGTAGGAGCCGTAGACCTCGGCGTCGTAGATGTCCCAGCACCAGTCCCAGGTGTTGCCGAGCATGTCGTACAGGCCGAAGGCGTTGGGCCGTTTGCCGCCCACCTCGTGCACGCGCTCGCCCGAATTGCCTCTGTACCAAGCGATCTCGTCCAGTTCGCCGTAGTGCGGGCCAGTGCTGCCCGCGCGGCACGCGTGCTCCCACTCGGCCTCGGTCGGCAGGCGGTAGCCGTCGGCGGACTCGTCCCACTCGGCGTGCTCGTCGTCGAGTCGATAGGCGGGCGCCCGGCCTTCCCGCGCCGACAGGGCGTTGCAGAATCGCAGAGCGTCCCACCACGACACGCTGTCGACCGGCAGCCGATCGCCCTGCGTGCTGCTCGGCCGCTGACCGGTGACCTGCGCGTAGAGCTCCTGCATGACCGGGACGGGGGCCAGCTCGAACGCCGCGACCGGCACCGCCCAGCTGCGTTGGGTGCGGCGATCCGTCAGCGTCACCTCACCCGCGGGGATGGTGACCAGCATGGTCAGGCTCGGGTCTCCGACACCGGCTCGTCGTGTTCGAGGTCGGGTCGCACCGGGTCGGGGAAGACGAACTTGCGCATGGCCCACCAGCGGAAAACGGTGGCGAGCAGCGTGCCGATCACCGTCGCGCTGATGAAGTCGGCGATGTTCTCCGCCAGGACCGAGACGTGCGGGGTGCGCAGCTGAAAGAGGTAGCTCGACACCGCGAGCGGCAGCTGGTTGATCACCATGCCGACGCCGGCCACCAGGAAGAACAGGGCGGCCTCGTGACGGCGCTCACGCCCGCCGCGCGCGGTGAACGCCCACTCGCGATTGAGCACATAGGACACGACGGTGGCGATGAGCACGGCGACCACGTTCGCGGTCACCGGCTTGCCCTCCAGGACAGTCCATTTCAAGCCGAAGAAGAGCACCGAGGTGGTGACGAAGGCGATCGCCCCGACGGTCAGGAACTTCAGCAACTCCGCGTGCCGCACGAACACCGACAGCATTCGGCTCGGCACGCGAGCGGCGACGATCTGGACCAAGAACATCCGGCCAGGCTATCGGAGGGGTGCGAGGGCACTCGCGGGCGGACCGTAGCCGGGGCGCGAATTCCCGGGGCCGGGCCGGTGTCGGTGAGCGGAACAGTTTGGGCACATTCTGTACGCGGTGTTGCTAATTCGTTATCTGCGAACGGCTTTCGAGCGGCGATTCGCGTGCACGCGCGTGCACGCGCCGCTCGTACAGATGCACGAGCGTTCGCCCGCACCGATCGCGGCCTCGCTCGGTGAGCCGAACGGTCGAAAGTGTGAAAGGCTCCTGTTTGAGGCCGGGGCCCAGAGGAAATCGCTCGGACACCGGTCGGCACAACCGCAGGGGCCTCAGCCGCGAGCTGAGGCCCCCGCAGTGCGTTTCGGGTCGGTTCATCGACCGTCGGTGTCGTTCATCGACGTCGCCGGCCACCGTAGTTCGGCTGCTACACGAGCATGGCCGATCCAACATGCCAACAGGTTGATCCGAGTTCCGGCGCGGGATATCGGCAGGCGCCCGCCGATCCCGGCTTAGACCATCGAGTCTTTGCGGTGAAGGTGCCCGAGGTCGTGAAAGAGCATTGCGATGTGCTCCGGCGGCCATCGAAGGGTGACGCGGTCGATCGAGCGACCATTGATATGTGACCTTTTGGTCACATATCTTACGTGACGTGGCAGACGATGACCTGGCGTTCAAGGCGCTCGCGGATCCGAGCCGCCGGTTCCTGCTCGACCTGCTGTTCGCCCGCGACGGGCGAACACTCGGCGAGCTCGAGGCCGAACTGGCGATGACCCGCTTCGGCGTGGCCAAGCACCTGCGGGTGCTGGAGGACGCCGGGCTGATCGTCACGCGCCGATCGGGCCGGGAGAAGTTGCACTTCCTCAACCCGGTCCCGATTCGCCTGATCCACGACCGGTGGATCGGCAAGTACACCGAGCGGGCCGCGGCCGCGCTCATCGATCTGAAACACGAATTGGAGCAGCAAGCCATGACACAGGGAACCGACGCCCGCACCCTTCAGGTGTATCGGGTGTACATCAAGGCGACGCCGCAGGCGATCTGGGACGCGATCACCAAGCCGGAGTGGACCGTGAAGTTCGGCTACCAGGCGCCGGTCGACTACGACCTGCGGCCCGGCGGCGCTTTCCGCGGGCTGGCCAGCGAGGTGATGAAGGAGCAGGGCGCGCCGGAGGTGGTGATCGACGGCGAGGTGCTCGAGGCCGACCCGCCGCGGCGGCTCGTACAGACCTGGCGCGCACTGTTTCTCGGCGAGGACTTCACTCGCCTCACCTATGAGATCGAGGATGAGGGCGAGGGCGTCTCCGTCCTGACCGTCACCCACGACGTGACCGGCGCGCCGCAGACCGCCGCGCAGACCGCGGGGGAGACGCCCGGTGCGGGTGGTGGGTGGAGTCAGACGCTCAGCGATCTGAAGACGCTGTTGGAGACTGGAAAGGCGTTGTACGCCTGAGTTTTCGGGTCAGCCGTGCGGCCGGCCGTTGGGGAACGGCCGGCCACTGACCGGCAAACAGGTTGGGGTGCAGTTGCTTCCGGGTCACTTGTCGAGCGGGTCCGGCGTCGGTCTGGTCGTGTCGGAGCTGCTGCACCGGCCTGAGCTGCTGCACCGGCCTGAGCTGCTGCACCGGCCTGAGCTGCTGCACCGGCCTGAGCTGCTGCGCTGGTGGGAGCTGCTGCGCTGGTGAGAGTTGCTGTGCCGGTCGGAGTTGCTGTGCCGGTCGGAATTGCCGCACCGGCCGGAGCTGCCGCGTCGATCGGAGTTTCCGCGCCGGTCGGCATTGCTGCGCCGCAGGGCTGTCAGCGCGGGCCAGCCGCCGCAGAGCATGAGGACCGGCAGAATCCACAGCGCCGTAGCCACGTCGGACAGCTCCGCGAGCCCACCGATCACCGGCGGACCGACCAGCAGGCCGACGTATCCGCTGGTGCTGACGGCGGTGACGGCGATCGCGGTGCCCTGACCCGCCTGCCCCGCGGCGATGAACAGATACGGCATCAGACACGACAGTCCGACACCGAGAGCGAGAAAGGCGACCGCCGTCGGTACCGGCCCGGACGCGCCGAAACCTGCAGCCGCTCCGATCATTCCGGCGCAGCAGGCCGCCGAGACGATGCGCGCGTGACCCCACCGGGCCGCGGCGGCGTCACCGAAGGCCCGTCCGGCGAACATGGCCAGCGCGAACACCGCGTAGCCGATGCCGGCCAGGCCGGCGGACACTCCCGTCTCCGCCATCCTGATCGCCGACCAGTCCGTGATCGCCCCCTCGGCCAGCATCGCCGCGAAACCGGCCGCGCACAACGCGACCAGCGGGAGCGCGCGCCGTGGTGCCGCCGCGGCGACCACGGGCGTCTCGCCCTCGCGAATCTCGAAGTCCGGCAACAGGTTGCGCAGCAGGGGCAGCGCGAACACGAGTCCGAGCAGCCCCGCCCCGGTCAAATGCCAACTCACGCCGACACTTCCCGCTACCGCGGTACCGGTCACGGCACCGGCCAGCCCGCCCGCGCAGAAGCACGCGTGGATGCCGTTGATCACCGGCCGCGTGTGCGCCCGCTGCACCGTCACGGCCTGCGCGTTCATCGCCACGTCCATGCTGCCGAGGCCGATGCCCCAGGCGAACAGGACCGGCCATGCCTCGGCCACCGAGTCGGCGGCGCCGATCGGAACGATGACCAGGCAGGCCGCCACGGTCGCGAACGGCAGCACGACCTTGCTGCCGTAGCGCGACATGATCCAGCCGGTGATCGGCATGGCGAGCAGGCTGCCCGCGGCGACGGCGAACAGCGTCAGCCCGAACAGTCCGGCCCCGATGTCCAAGTGGCGCTTGACCTCCGGTATGCGCGTTGCCCACGTGCCGAGCAGCGCGCCGTTGACCGCGAAGGCCGTCGCGACGCCGAACCTGGCCGCGCGCAGGCGCTCCGCGCTCACCCCGGCCACAACGGGTCCCCCGGTCTCGTCGGCAGCAGCTCGGTGAGCGACGCGACCCGGCGGCATCCGGTCAATCGCACGTCGGGGTCGCTGTTCACGCCGATCACCGAAAGCCCCGCGGCCAGTGCGGCATCCACGCCCGGCTGGGAGTCCTCCAGCGCGTACGCCCGTTCGGGCGGCACGCCCAGCGCCCGACATGCCGCGAGATATACGTCGGGCGCCGGTTTGGCGGCGAGTGCGTCGCCCGCGCCGACGACTGCGCCGAACCGGTCCCTGATTCCCGTGCGCTCCAACATCTTTCCCAGCAGCGCCGCCGGAGTGTTGGACGCAACCGCCAGCGGTGTGCCCGCCGACGCGGCGAGCACCGCGAGCGCGCCCGGCAGCAACGGCACCGTGCCCCGGCCCGCGGCCGCCTCGAAGTGCCGGAGCAGATCCGCCTCGGCCGCCTCCGCCGACAGGTCGGCCCCGGCGTGCGCGGCGAGCGCGACGGCGCTGTCGGCCACCGACCGTCCGTGGGTGTAGCGGCGCAGCTCCGGGGCCCAACGGCCGCCGTGCTCGACGACGAAGGACTCCTCGGCCAGCGCCCACAGCGGCTCCGTGTCGGCCAGCAGGCCGTCGAAGTCGAACACGGCGGCGGTCACGGCGTGAGCACAATCTTGAGCGCGCCCTCCGGCGCGGTGCGCAGGCCGTTGTCCAGATCGATACCCAGCAGCCCGAACGCTTTCGCGTAGTCCGAGAGCGAGAACACGTGGCTGACGATCTTTTCCGCGGGGATCCGCCCGGACACGATGAGATCCAGTGCGGCGGCGAAGCTTCCGTCAAGCGAGTCGATCGAGCCGACCAGCCGCTTGCTGTGATCGGCGAATACCGCGGGGTCCACCGAGATCGCGGGTCCGCCGAGGCCGACCGCGAGCAACTGCCCGCCGCGGGCGAGCCGCGCCATCGCGGCGTCGACGGCGCGGCCGGACGTCTCGACCACGATGTCGAACCCGATGTCCCCGGCCCCGACCGTGCGCATCGCCGCGTCGAGATCCGCTGCGGCGGACCAGCCGTCGGGCAGCGCCGCGCTCATCACCTCCCGGCGCGCGGCCGAGACTTCCACCACCGCGCCGAGCACCCCGCGCACCGCGAGCGCGTGGGAGTAGAGCACGCCCATCGGCCCGCCGCCGACCACGACCGCCGTGTGATCCGTGCGCAGGACAAGCTGTTTCACGCCGGTGACCGCGCAACTGAGCGGCTCGGTGAGCGCGGCGGCGGTGAAGGGCACGCTGTCCGGGAACCGGTGCAGGAACCGGCGCTGGGTCAGATGCAGCCTGCTGAACATGCCGTCGGCGCTCACCCCGCACTCGGTGCCGTCCTTGTGCAGGCAGTGATTCGAGCGACCCGAGACGCACATGCGGCAGTACTGGCACGAGTAGGTCGGGTCGAGCACGACCCGATCCCCGGGCGCGAGATCGGTGATGCCCGCGCCGACGGCGTGCACGACGCCCGCGGCCTCGTGGCCGAGCACGACCGGCGGCCGCACCGGTGGGTAACTGCCCGACACTATGCCGAGATCGGTTCCGCAGATGCCGATGGCGCGCAGCTCGACGACGACATCGTCGCGGGCTGCCGGCGCGGGTTCGTCGATCTCGCCGAGGTCCACGGTCCACGGTGCTCGGTAGATCAGTGCTTTCATCGGTTCGCTCCTGTCGAGATCTGCTTCTCCACGCGCGTGAGGGTGCGCGCGAGTCGTTCGGTGATATCGGTGATTTCGTCGTCGCGCGCGACGAGCGCGGGCCGGACCTTGACGACATTGCCGAAGCCGTAGCGCGACGGCCGGAGCACGAGTCGTTCCTCCGCGCGTGCGACGCGAATGATCTCGCGCGCGGTCGCGGCATCCGGCGAGCCATCGGAGTCGGAGATCTCCAAACCCCACATCATGCCCAGCCCGCGCACCTCGCTCACGAGAGCGCTCTGCTTGCCGAGGTCTTTCAGCAGGTCGCCGAGCTCCGCGCCTTTGCGCCGCACCTCGGCCAGGAATTCGTCGTCGGCGATCACCTCGATCGTCGCCTCCATCGCGGCCAGCGCCAGGGGATTCGCCCCGGAGGTGAAGGAGTGTTCGAAGGCCGCGAGCACATCGAGTTCCGGCCGCATGAGCACCGCGGCAATCGGCATGCCAACTCCGCCAAGGCCTTTCGCGAGCGTGATGATGTCGGGCCGCAGCCCGACCGCGCTCGAGCCGAAAACCGTGCCGAGCCTGCCGAGTCCGGTCTGCACCTCGTCGGCGATGATGAGAATGCCGTGCCGGTCGCAGATATCGCGCAGCCGCTCGAAATAGCCGGGCGGCGGCACGATGTTTCCGCCGTTGCCGAGCACCGGTTCGACGATCACCGCCGCGACCGAACCCCCGCTGGCGAATTCGAGAAAGTCCTCCATCCGGTCCGCGCACATCAGGCCGCAGTCCGGATAGTTCTGTCCGTAGAAGCAGCGGTGGCAGTACGGCGCGGGGATCTTCACGCCCGACCCCGACTGGGCGGCCGGAAAGGCACTGCGCCGGAAGGAGTTTCCCGACAGTGCGGTGGTGAACAGCGTCTGGCCGTGATGGGAAAGGAAGAGGCTGAGCACCTCTCGCCGCCCCGTCGCCTTCTGTGCGATGCGCACCGCGCACTCGTTCGCGGTGGAGCCGGTGATATCCCGGACCCAGGCCTTGGTGATTCCCGGCGGCGCCTTCTCCAACAGCGGCCGCACGGCCGCCTGGGCGCGTTCCCCGGTGAACTCCGAGGACAGGTGCACCGCGTGCGTGGCCTGCTCGCGGATGGCCGCGACCACGCCGGGGTAGCTGTAGCCGAGCGGCAGGTTGAAGGTGCCGGAGACGGCGTCGAGCAACGTTGTGCCGTCGGGCAGTTCGATCGTGAGGCCGCGTCCCCTGATCGAGCGTCTGGCGTCGGTCAGGGTTCCGGTTCTGGCTGGTTTCGATGCGGACATGGTGTCTCCCAAAACTTTTCGTGGGTAGTGCTCATGGGGTTTCCGGTGCGCCGAAGATCGGCTCCGGCACGTACTCGGTCACCTCGATGACCGCCGGAATCGCGTGCCTGAGCTTGAGCAGGATCAGCGAGACGACCAGCCCGCAGTTCGGGATCTGCGTGACGATCAGCGACGCCGAGTCGATCAGCAGGCCGTAGAGGATGAAGCCGGCGCTCGAGCTCAATCCGGCGAGCAGGTAGGCCAGGGACAGGTCGGCCGCCGAACGGGTCCGATAGGTCCTGGCCAGCTGGGGCAGCCAGGCGGCCAGCGCGATGCAGCCGCCGACGGTGCCGATGAACTCGACCGGCACCTGCCCGCGGGCGGACAGAATCACCGCGGCTACCGCCACGGACGCCGCGGCGACCCGCACCGCGGCGCCGGTATCCCGGTCCGCGCGGACCTTGAACACCATGAGCGCCCCGACGAGTGCGCCGCCGACCACTTGGGTCGCGACCAGCGACGCCGACCCTTTCAACGAGCCGTAGTGCACCCAGCACTGAATGCTGGCCACTACGGCGACCAGATAAGACCAGGAAATGTCCCCGGCCTTTCTCGTCTGCCAGGTGAGTTTCAACTGCGGCAGCCACGCCACCAGGGATATCGCGCCGCTGACCGTGCCTATCGCCTCGATCCACAAGGACATTACTGTTTCTTCCTGTTATGTGTCGATCAATGGCCGGTCAGGATTTGACCAGCAGAATGTCGGTCAGGATCTGGTCGCCTCGGAAGTTCTTATGCAATTCGCCGAGGCGCGCGGTCGGTGTGGGTCCGGCCGCCGGGTCACGCAGATCCAGATAGGTGCTGTACGAATCGCGCAATGTCGCGATCAGCGTTTCGTGATCGTCCTCGCAGAATGTGCCCGGCCAATACTCCATGACCAGCGGCACATCCGCTTCGAGCAGATTCTTCGCGCCCTGGAGTACGCGCAATTCCGCGCCCTCCACGTCCATCCAGATCATTCCGGCGTCGTCCAGGTCGATCTCGCCGTCGCGGACGAACGCGTCGAAGGTTCTGGTTCGCACGGCGACGGACGAGGTGACCGGCCGCCGGTCTCGCAGATAGTGATTGCCGAGGTTGTCCGGGGACAGCTCCAGCCAGGCGTCGCCCTCCTCGTCGGAGAGCGCGCATTCGACGGCGCGAACTCGGTCCTCCAGGTCGTTCGCCAGAATGTTCATCCGAAGGAGTCGGTAATTCGCGGGCGCAGGCTCGAAGGCCACCGCCGTACGCGCGCCGAGCGCCTTCGTGGCCAGCAGGCTGGCCGAGCCGATGTTCGCGCCGATGTCGACGAACTTCCGGTCGCGCAATCCATATCGGCCGCCGAACAGATCCAGCGCGTTGTTCGCCAGTTCCAGCGCGTCCCGCTCGAAGAATCCCCGGACGAACAGCTTGCGCGCGATCTCACGGTCCGCGGTGTGCACGAAATAGCGTATTCCGTCCGCATCGAATCCCACCACCGGCGCCGCCCGCCGGGCGAGATGCCACATCATTTGCCGCACGGCGGTACGCGCCATGGTTCCGGCACTCTTCATTGTTTCCTCCATATGTTCGCGACATCTCGTCGGAATATGCGTCTGACAGAACGGAGAACATGAATACGGATGAGGCGGATACGGACCCGCACCGACACCGAAAACGGGCGGCAGACACCTGCCGCGTTACCCGGATTTCGATGATGGACGAACCCCCGCTTCAGCAACCACGGTCAATGCTGCACCGCCGCCGGGGGCCGGTAAAGAATTGGTTCGCTCTACGGACCATCGCCCGCCGGAATGGTTTAGCGCAGCTCATGTCCGGGCAGGTCAAGGGTGATTCGCGCGGCGGTCCTTCGGGGCGTCCCCCGAGAATTGGGGGCCGGCGAGGGCTGCGATCGGGTGGATTCAAAGGAAATTTCCAATCGCGGAAGCAAGTCTTCCGCATTGCCCGCGAGAGTGGTTCCCATGACGAACACAGCGATCACTCCCTTCCGCATCGACATTCCGCAGGCCGAGCTCGATGAGCTGCGCGACCGGCTCCGGCACGCCCGGCTGCCGCACCCGGTGCCGGGGACCGAAAACGATTGGGGGCGTGGGATCGCGCCCGCCTACCTGGCGGAGCTGGCGCGGTACTGGCGCGACGACTTCGACTGGCGGGCGCAGGAGGCGCGGCTGAACGCGCACGACCAGTTCACCACCGAGATCGACGGGCAGACAATCCATTTCATTCACGTGCGCTCGGCCGAGCCGGACGCGGCGCCGCTGCTGATCACGCACGGCTACCCCGGGTCGGTGGTCGAATTCCTCGATGTGATCGGGCCTTTGACCGATCCGGTCGCGCACGGCGGCGCCGCGACCGACGCGTTCCATGTCGTGATTCCGTCGCTGCCGGGCTTCGGCTTCTCCACGCCGCTGGCCTCGACCGGGTGGGAGTTGTCGCGGACGACGGAAGCCTTCGCGGAGTTGATGACTCGGCTGGGATACGAGAAGTTCGCGGCCCAGGGCGGCGACGTCGGCGCGGGGGTGACCGGGCGGCTCGCGGCCCTGTACCCGGAGCGGGTGATCGCGACGCACGTCAACAGCGACCGCGGCTCGCTCGGACTGGTCGGCGAGCAACTGCCGATGCCCGACGGGCTGACCGCCGAGGAACTCGCGGCCATCGAGGAGGCACAGGAGAGGTGGGCGCAGCAGAAGGGCTACCTGGTGTTGCAGTCGACCCAGCCCAACGCCATCGCCGCCGCGCTGACCGATTCGCCGATCGCGCAGCTGGCCTGGATCGCCGAGAAATTCCAGGTCTGGAGCGACCCGGCGCGTTCGACGGGCGAGGCGGTGGACCGCGACCTTCTGCTCGCCAATATCAGCATCTACTGGTTCACCCGCAGCGGTGCTTCGGCCGCCCAGTTCCTCTGGGAGACAGCACATTCCGGTATGGACTGGGTGATGCCGTCCGGAGTGCCGCAGGGGTGGGCGGTCTTCAATACGAGCCCGCTGATGAGCCGGGTGATGAACCCCGGCGGGCACATCGAGCACTTTACCGAGTACACCGAGGGCGGCCACTTCGCTGCCTTGTCGGAGCCGGTGCTGTTCGTAGCGGACGTCCGGACGTTCTTCCGCGACCACCGCGGTTGAGCGCGAGCGGGGGCGCGGCGTGCGGGGGTGCGCGGGGTGTGGGGTGGGGAGCCACGCGAGGTGCGGGGTGCGGGGCCCGCACCGCGTGCCGTGGATACGTCGGGGCGCGTAGCGTGAATCCGCGCTCGTCGGCGGATGTCCGGCCGGGCTCGGCGGTCTACCGTTTCCGTTATGACATGGAATGAACTGGGCGCGAGTAAGTTCGCGCTGCTGACGACCTACAAGAAGGATGGGACGCCGGTGGGGACCCCGGTGTGGGTGGCGCCGGATGGGGATCGGATCGTCGTGTGGACCAACCCCGCGACATGGAAGGTCAAGCGCATCCGGCGTAACCCCGAGGTGACGCTGCAGGCCTCCGACGCGCGCGGGCGTCCGAAGGCGGGCGAGGTGTTCGCCGGCACCGCAACGATTCTCGACGCGGACGGCACGCAGCGGGTCCGGGAACTGGTCTCGCGCAAATACGGGATCATCGGGGCGCTACTCATCAAGTCGCACAAGCTGTTTCGCGGTGCGGATGGCTCGGTCGGCATCGCCATCGCACACCGACCGCCTGAGTGACCCGCCCGCTAGGCGGATTCGGCCAAGCCTGCGGCGCGCCAGGTGTCGGCGAGGTCTTGGAGGGGGAGGTCGAGGGTGAGGCTCAGGGCCACGACGGTGCCGAAGGCGGGGGAGGGGAGGCGGCCGGTCTCGATCTTGCGCAGGGTCTCGGGGGAGATGCCGGCCGCGCGGGCCACCTCGGTGAGGTCGCGGTCGCCTCGGGCGGCGCGCAGGGCGGTGCCGAGGCGGCGACCTGCGTCGATCTGAGCCGGGGTCAGGGGGAGGCGGACCATGACGCACAGCGTATTGCTGGTATTTAAATACCGCAACTCTATGTCGATACGTAGATATGCGCATCCAGCTATCAAGTTGGTCAGCAACTACGCCAAGAGCAACAGCTGGGATGGCGGCGATTGGTATAAAAATACCGAGTGGGCTACGGTGGTATTAAAATACCAAGGAGGAATACGCTCATGGTCGAGCTGAAGTCGCCGGACGAGATCGCGCGGATGCGGGTCACGGGCCGGTTCGTGGCCGAGGTGCTGGCGGAGTTGCGGGAACGCGCCCGCGTCGGGGTGAACCTGCTGGAGTTGGAAGCCCATGTACGTGAACGGATTCGGCAGCGTGGCGCGCAATCCTGCTACTGGGACTACTCGCCGTCCTTCGGCCGCGGGCCTTTTCGCAATACCGTCTGTCTCTCGGTCAACGACGCTGTGCTGCACGGCCTTCCGTTCGACTATGCCCTGCGCGACGGCGACGTGCTGACCATGGACCTCGCCGTCGGCATCGACGGCTGGGTGGCGGACTCGGCGATCACCACCGTGGTCGGCACCGCCGCGGCCGAGGATCTCCGCCTGATCCGCGCGACCGAGGAGGCGCTCGCCGCCGCCATCGCGGTCGCGTTGCCCGGCAACCACATCGGCGACATCTCCGCCGCGATCTCCGGCGTCGCCCGCGACTACGGCTACCCGGTGAACACCGAATTCGGCGGGCACGGACTCGGCCGCACCATGCACGAGGACCCGCACGTCGCCAACCACGGCCGACCCGGCCGCGGGTTCCGCCTGCGCCCCGGCCTCACCATCGCCATCGAGCCCTGGTTCGCCCGCACCACCGACCGGATCTACACCGACCCCGACGGCTGGACCCTCCGCTCCGCCGACGGATCCCGCACCGCCCACTCCGAACACACCATCGCCATCACCGACGGGGCCGCCGAAATCCTCACCGCCGCAGACTGACTCGAACCGCACCGGTACCCGAGTCCGCACCGCCTCCAGTGCCCCTCCAACGGTGCGGATTCATCGAAGAGGTGTGGCGGTTGCCGCTGGGCTGCCTGGGGCATGGGGCGTGCGAGCGGTGGCTTGATCCGCACTGGTACCCGGAATCCGCACCCGCACTGGAGCCTGCACCGGGTGCGGATTCATGGAAAGGTGCGGCCGTTGCCGCTGGGCTG
>NZ_BAGH01000560.1 GCF_000308715.1 Nocardia tenerifensis NBRC 101015 | reverse complement strand
GCCGGTCGATCTGCGCGCCCAGCTCGGGGTTGCGCTCGTCGATGATCGGCCGCAGGCTCGCGATCGCCGCCTGCGAACCGTCGACATTGGCCTGGAAGTCCCACAGGTCGGTGTGCGAGAACGTGTCCTCCTCACCGGTGATCTTGGTGCGCGCGACCTCGTCGAGCAGCGTCTGCGCGCCGCCGGCCACCTGCACCGGATCGACGGCGTAGTCCGCCGCGTTCACGCCGGTCACCAGTTCGTTCACGTCGGCGAGCAGCTGATCGGCCATCGCGCTGGTGTCCGGCTGCAAGCCCCGAGCCCACAGATCCTTCTCCAGCCGATGGAAGCCGGTCCACTTGTCGCCCGCCGCGACATCGGCCTCGCGCAGATCCAGGCGCGGATCCAGATCGTCGGGGAAACTCTCGGCGACCGGCTCGATGCGTTCGTAATAGGTACGCGTCAGCGGATACTGCTTCTTGGCCGACTCGATATCGCCGGCTTTGATCGCCGCCACAAAGGTTTTCGTGGTCTCCTGCAATGCGGTGGCCTGGCTCAGCAGATAGCGTTTGTAGCCGGCGGCCGCTTCGGCGAGTTTGCCCGATTCATCCCGTTTTTGCGCCTGTCCGGTCACGGTGAAGTCGTGCCGGATTCCATCGCCGACCATGCCCGGTTTGCACGCGGTCTGATACTTGCCGGGATCGGGCACCGAAACGATCAATTGCCGGGTGAGCCCGGGACCGATGTTCTCGATCTCGCCGATGACGCGTTCACCGGTGCCGTACACGTAGAACTCGGTGACCTTGGTGCCGTTGTTGGCGATGCGGAATGTCACCGTGCCGGTTTCGGCGGAATCCTTGGCGACCGTGCACGAGGAGTCGTCGGCGGTGACCGCGATCTCGCCCGCGGCCGCGGTATCGGACTTACTCGTACACGACACCAGCAGCGCGGGCACGGTCGCCGCGACCGCCAAGGGCATCAGGGGAAAACGCACGGGGAGTGAACCTTTCGTTGTCACGGCGTGGCCGCGGTATCTGGCGACGGCTGCGGGGCCCTCGGTGTCCGCGCCGGGGCGGGCACCGGGCGCAGGAACAGGAACAGCACCACGACCACGTAGAGGATCCAGGCGAGGACCTGCAGCAGCGTCGGATCGGAGCGGAAGTTGAAGATGCCCGCGGCGACCGTGCCGTACCAGCTCGACATCGAGAACCACGACGAGATGTCGAAGGCCCGCTGGGTCAACCCCGGCAGCCAGTCCGCGGTCTGCAACGCCCGGATGCCGTAGGCGAGGATCCCGGCGGCGACCACGACCAGCAGCGCGCCGGTGTACTTGAAGAAGGTGGCGAAATTGATGCGCACCGCGCCCAAGTACATCAGCACCGTCAGCACCACCGCGGCGGCGATGCCGATCAGCAAACCGGCCAACGGCCATTGGCTGCCCGAGGTGTTCTCGGCGTAACCGACCATGAGCAGCGCGGTCTCCACGCCCTCGCGCCCGACCGCCAGAAACGCCAGTGCCACGATCGCGGCCGGGCCGACGTCGAGCGCCCGGGACATGCTGGCCTTCAGCTCACCGGACATCGACCGCGACGCGGTCCGCATCCACAGCACCATCCAGGTCACGATCACGACCGCGGCCAGCGAGGCGAGCCCGGCGGTGAGCTCCGCGGCCAGGCCGGTGACCGTCGAGGTGCCGAATCGGATGCCGACGAAGATCGCCACCACCATCGCGACGGCGGCGCCGACGCCGAGGGCCACCCACTTCAGCGCCTCTCTGCGCTGCGATTTCACCAGGAAGGCAACCAAAATCATGACCACGATGCCGGTTTCGAGTCCCTCGCGCACGCCGATCAAGCCGCTGCCGAACAATTGCGCGGCGACCGAAGGCGCGTCGGAAGCAAACGCCTGCTGTGTCACATCCACTCCCAGTCGAACCAAACTCAGCCTAACCACAGTTCGGCAAGGCAAACCTAGTCTTACACGCAGAGTGGCACTTTAGGAACTCGCCCCCAAATGGCGATGGCCCCCGAACCATTGCTGGTTCGGGGGCCTCGACCAAAGAATCTACACCGAGAATGCCCCGGGGTGAGCGGAATTGACCGAACTGTTAGGCCCCTATCATCACCGTCTCGGCATACCGCCCGGGTCTGGATACGCTGCGCCTGTGCTCGTACAGGAGGAAAAGGACTTCGCCACCGCCTTGTCCAGGGCGATCGCCGAGGATCTACGAGCGAACCCCGCCGCGGGCGCGCTCGTGCGCGTCGTGGTCCGCTGGTTCGACGAGGCCGATCCGCTGAACCTCTCCGTCCACACGCTCGGCTCGGTGGAGCGCCCCGAAGTCTGGCCCGAGCACGCCTGGTCCCCACTGGAGTGGGAGAACCTGGACGAGGAGGGCGTGCGAAGCTGCCGGGTGATGGACGATCCGGACGTGTGGCTGACCGCCGAGGCGCTCGCGGCCGTGTACCAAGCCTCCCCGCCCGAGCGGGACTACGACAGGTGGACGCCCTCGCCGGCGATCACTGAGGCCGTCCGCCAGCTCCTCCCCACCTTGCGGGCGGCCCGCGTGCCGCTCGAGCCGGATTTCGCCGCCTCGGCGGCGCACTTCGAGGGCATGGGCGCGCTGGCCGTGCTCGAAGACCTCGCCGCCCCCGACCTGCTCGCCGGGCTGGCGGCCCTCGGCGAGCTGCCGACCGAATAGGCAAGGGCGGCAATCACTTAGCTCAGCGCGGCGATCACTCAGCGCAGCGCGGCAATCGTTCAGCCTGGACGGCGATCACTTCGACTCGATTCGGCCGAGTTCGGCGTCCGGGGCCAGCGCCTCGGTCCAGTCGTCACCGGTCCCGTCGAGAACACTGTGCAGATACGCCGTGGTGAGACGCTGGATCAGCGCGACGCGGGCCGGGTTCTCGTCCGTCGTCTCTGCGGCGTCCGTGCCGATGATCCCACCGAGGGAGTGTGTCGCGCCGAACAGGGTGAGCAGGCTTTTCGCGCCGGGGCTCGCGAAGTACCCGTCGGTGAACCAGTCCGGGCCGCGCACCGTCAGCGCCGACTCGTCGTTGTCGCCCGCGACGAGCAGGGCGGGCGTGCTCATCGCGGCGAAATCCGGGTTCAGGAAACCGAAGTCGCGCGCGAGCGGGGTCAGGTCCGCGCCGCCGTGGCCGGCCAGGGCGAACAGCACGCCGGCGCGGACTCGCGGATCGGACAGGTCCTCGCCCGGTGTGCCGTCCGGGCCGAGCACCCGCGCGCCCAGCAGTGTGCTCACGCTCTGCGCGCCCCAGGAGTGCCCGGCCACGGCGATGCGGTCGTGGTCGACGCGACCACCCAGGCCGGGCACCGCATCTTCGAGCAGCGTGAGGTTGTCCAGGACGCGGGTCAAGTCCTCGATCCGGATGCGCCAGATGAGCGGGAAGCGCGGATCCTCGTGCGGCACGGCGAGGGTGCGCGAGTCCAGGTGGGTCGGTTGGAGCACGACGAAACCGTGTGCGGCCCAGTAGTCGGCCAGCGGCGCGTATCCGTCCATCGACCAGCCGAAGCCGTGGGAGAACACGATGACGGGCAGGCGGTCGCCGGTGGTCGGCGCGGTCACCCGCACCCGCAGGTCCTCGCCGCGCCCCGGGGCGGAGAGAACCACGGGCTTCACGGAGATGACCGGAGTGGCCGTACGCACTGCCGTCGACGTCGATTGGTTCATGAGATTTCCTGTCGTCCGAGAGCCGCTCCACAAGCGGAGCAACGTTCCACCTTTCTACGGAACATTGCTCCGTTTAGCAAGTGACAAGCGTCAACGACGGCTTTGACGTGCGGAAAACAGCAGACCAGCAATCCGATACACTGACGGAGAACGGTTCCGCTTATCCGACAGGGAGATGATCAGGTGGTGGACGACAGCGACGCGGGCGCGACCCGGTCCCGGCGCGCCGACGCCCTGCGCAACAAGCAGACCCTGCTCGACGCGGCCGCCGCGGTCTTCGTCGCCTCGGGCGTCGACGCCCCGGTGCGCGATATCGCCGCCAAGGCCGGGGTCGGCATGGGCACGATCTACCGCCACTTCCCCACCCGAGCCGACCTCATCGTCGCCGTCTACCGGCACCAGGTCGAGGCGTGCGCCGAGGCGGGCCCCGCCCTGCTGGCCTCCTGCGCGAGTCCCTATGCGGCCTTGGGCCGTTGGATCAACCTGTTCGTCGACTTCCTGGTGACCAAGCACGGCCTGGCCGCCATCCTCTCCGGCGACCCCGGCTTCGCCACCCTGCACGCCTACTTCTTGGACCGCCTGGTCCCCGTTTGCGCCCAATTGCTCACCGCCGCAGCCGAATCAGAAGAGATCCGGCCCGACATCGAGCCACTCGAACTCATGCGCGGCGTAGGCAACCTCTGCATAGGCGGCGATCTCGACCCCCGCTACGACCCCCGCCGCATGGTCGAACTCCTCGTCGCCGGCCTGCGCCGCGTGCGATAACACCCCGAAGGTCGATTCACCAAGGGCCGATGAAGAATTCGAGAACGGCCAAGGCCACTGCGGACAGGAGCGCGACGCAGGCGGCCGCGGCGAATGTGCGACGCCAGAGGCGGCGGGTATCGCCCTTCGCGGATCGCGCGGCGGCGAACCCCGCTGCGCCCGCGAGGATTCCGAGTAGTGGCGCGCCGCCGAGCACCAGATAGAACAGGCTGGCTACGGCGGCGGTGCCCGCCCCGGCGAATCCGCTGACGTAGCCCGACAGGGGTACGGGGAAGCGATAGATCACCGCGACCAGCGCTGCCGCGGGCGGGGCCAGCGCGATCGCTGCGCCGGCGGCGACGAGTGCCGCCTTCCAGGCGATCCCACCGGTTCCGGACGCATCGGCCATGCGTCGACCTTAGGCCTTGTCCCGAAGTCCGCTCCGGCGCCTCCGGACTTCGAGACAGAACATAGGTAACTCGGCACCGGGGAACCCGGATGTCGTTGCACCGCAACAAACTATCGATACTCGGCAATCCGCCGTATGGCCGCCGGGATGGCAGCCGCGTGTACTGGAACGTGATCTAGGACCGCAACCGGGGAACGACCTACATCGGGAGCACTGGAGCATTGATCATCGACTGTCGAAACGACGGTCGGCGGTCCACGCGCGACGCGTGGATCACCGACGTCCTGGCGACCTACGCGAACGACCACCACCCAGCCCATGAATACCTTCGAGAAGACGGCGACTGGGCCACGGTCAGCCGACACGAACTCCTCGACCAGGTCCGGTCGGCGGCCCGGGGCTGGCGCGCGGCGGGGCTGGGGCCCGGCGACCGCGTCGCCCTCGAAGCGACCGACCCGCACGTCTTCGTCCCGGCCTTCCTCGGCGCGCTGTGGGCCGGGGCCGTCCCCATCCCCTTACCGCCCGTGACCCGGCGCGCCGCCTGGGACGCGCAGGTGGCCGCGATGGGCCGCATCGCGCAGCCGGAGGCGATCGCCCTGCGGGCGGGGACCGAACCGCCGAAGGACTGCGGCCGGCCGATCGTCCTGGACGAGGTGATCGCCGCGCGACCCGACGACACGCCACCCCACCGCCCAGCCCCGGACGCCACCGCGTACATCCAATTCAGCAGCGGCAGTACCGGTTTCCCACGCGGCATCCAGGCCCGCGTCGCCGCGGTGGTCGCCAACGGCCTGGCCATCATGCGCGACGGCCTGCGCAGCGACCCCGCCACCGACCGCGGCCTGTCCTGGCTGCCGATGCAGCACGACATGGGCCTGGTCGGATTCGTGTTGGCCCCCTTGTTCGTCGGTGTCCCCGTCTCCTTCGTGCCCACCCGCTTCTTCGTCCGCGACCCCGGACTCTGGCTGCGCGCCATGTCCGATCGACGCGCCACGATCAGCTTCGCGCCCAACTTCGCCTTCGCCCTCAGCGCCCGCCGGACCCCGGCCGAGGAGATCGCCGCCCTCGACCTCCGGCACGTCCGTGTGCTCGGTTGCGGCGCGGAGCCCATCAATCACGCTGTGTTGCAACGCTTCCTAGACACGTTCGCCCCCACCGGCCTAAAACCCGAGGCGCTGATGCCGTGCTACGGACTGGCCGAGGCCACCCTGGCGGTCACGCTCTCACCCCCGGACCGCCGCCACCGCGTCGACCACGTTCGCACCGCCGAATTATCGGCGGGACAGGCCATTTCGGCCGACGCCGAGCCGGTCGGGCAGACGACCGTCGCCGACGAGGAGTCAGCCGAGTCGGCCACTCCCGCCCAGCCCCAGCCGGCCGACGCGACGGAGACCCTCGTCGGCTGCGGCCCGCCCCTGCCCGGCCATCGAATCGCCATCCGCGACACCGACGGCGACGACCTCGACGAGCGCGCCGTCGGCGAGATCTGGGTGCACGGCCCCTCTGTCGCCGACACCTACCTGGACACTCCGCCCGAGACGCTGTCGACGTTTCGCCCCGACGGCTGGCTGCGCACCGGCGACCTGGGGTACCTCGCCGACGGCGAGCTGTTCGTCACCGGTCGCGTCAAGGATCTCTTGATCCTCAACGGCCGCAATGTGGATCCGCAGCGCGTCGAGTGGCTCGCCGAGTCCGTGCCCGGCGTGCGCGCCGGTGGCGTCGTCGCGTGCACCCGGCCCGGCCCGCAGTCCGAGGAGCTGGTCGTGGTCGCGGAGTGCCGCACCCCGGAGGACCCGGAAGTCGTTCCCTCCGTGCGGGAATCGGTGGCCGCCGCGCTGGGCCTGCCGGTGCACGACGTTGTCACCGTCGCACCCGGCACCGTGCCCAGGACGACCTCGGGCAAGCCCCGGCGGCAGGAGACCCGCCGCCGATACCTGGAAGGCGCCCTGCATGTCCAGCAAGGCTGACATAGCGGTCAGTTACGACCTCGATCCGGAGTTCTTCCGCCTGTGGCTCGACAGCCGGATGAACTACACCTGCGCCGTGTTCGACGACACCGACGATCTCGACGCCGCCCAGCTCGCCAAACTCGCTGTCCTGCACGACTTCGCCCGCATCACCCCGGACAGCCGCGTGCTCGACATCGGCTGCGGCTGGGGCAACAACCTCGCCTACCTCACCCAGGAGCGCGGCGTCGCCCGCGCGCACGGCATCACCCTGTCCGAGGCCCAGTACGCCGACATCCGGCGGCGCGACCTGCCCGGCGTCACCGTATCCTGCGTCGACTACCGCGATTTCACCCCCGAGCACACCTTCGACGCGGTGCAGTCGATCTGCATGATCGAGCACGTCTGCACCCCGGAGGAGGCCCGCGCGGGCCGGGCAGTGGCCCGCTACCGCGACTACTTCCATAAGGCGTGGACCTGGACCAACCCCGGCGCCTACTTCGCGCTCCAGACCGGACTGCGCGACCGCGTGCCCCGCCGCCCCGAGGAGGCGCGCGAACTCGCCTGGCTCGGCCGGACCATCTTCCCCGGCGGCATGACGCCCCGCGCCGAGGACCTCATCATGGCCGTCGGCCCGTATTGGGAGGTCATGCGGCTGCGCACCAGGCGAAAGGACTACGAGCGGACGACCACGCACTGGCGCGACCGCCTGCGCGCCAACGAGGAGGAGATCCGAACCCGCTGGGGCAGTGAGATTTTCGAGACCTACGACCGCTACCTGACCTGCTGTGTCAACTCCTTCGCCCGCAGGCACATGACCCTGTCCCAGTGGTGCCTGCGCCGGGTAGACGACCCCGAATGAGTTCCGCGAAATTCGCACGAAAGTGGAGCCCGATGACCCAGGACGACCTGCTTGCCCTACTCGGCCGCGGCCTGCGCCACCTCACCCCCGCCGCCCAGCCGAGGCTCACCCCCGAATCCGACCTGCACAGCGCGGGCATCGACTCGCTGCAACTGCTGGAGCTCGTCACCTGGACCGAGAAGGAACTCGACATCCGGCTGCCCGACGAAAAGCTGTACTCCGTCACCGATGTCGCGGGCCTGTGCGACCTGATCTCCGCCGAACTCGACGACCGCGCCGCCTCATGAACCGGGAGCTGCGCGAGTCCTTCCACCGCGAGTACATGACGTTCTTCGAGAACGCCGAGCGCACCAGGCGATGGAGCCTGTTCAACGACGTCGACTGGAATGCGCTCGACACCGCGCGACCCGACGACACCCTCGCCACCAACGCCGAAACCTTCTGCGGCGTAGAGATGTTCCTGCCCGACTACCTCAACACCCATCTGGAACTGTTCGGCCGCGACTACGCTCAGGCGTGGTTCGCGGCCAACTGGGGCTACGAGGAGTCCAAGCACTCCCTCGTCCTGCGCGAGTATCTGCGGCGCAGCGGCCAGCGCACCGAGGAGCAACTGCACGACTACGCCGACACCGTGCTGGCCCAACGCTGGGAGCGCCCTTACGCGAGCCCGCGAGAGATGCTGATCTACGGCATGATTCAGGAGCTCACCACCTTCGTGGTCTACCGCTCACAGCGCACGCTGGCCATCGACACCGGTCACGAGGTCCTCGCCGACATCTACCGCCTCATCGGCCGAGACGAGATGGCGCACACCAAGTTCTATCAGCACATGGTCGCGCTGCACCTCGACGACGACCGGGCCGGCACGCTCGCCGACCTGGCCCACGTGCTGCGCACCTTCCGCATGCCGGCCGAGCAGCTGCTGCCGAACGCCGACGCCCGCGCCGAACTCATGCGCTCCACCGGCATCAATGCCCAGGTCTACCTGCGTGACATCGTCGCGCCCACCCTCTCCGCGCTGCACCTGACCCGGCACGACCTGCCCGGACCACGGCAATCCCCGCCCGACCGGATGAGGTGACCTATGACCGAAAACGATTCCGCCACCGGCTTTCTCGACGATCCGCTGTTCGACCCGCACGCCCGCTACGCACTCGGCGTCGACGACCTGATGCTACTGACGGTCGAACGCGCGAAGGCCTTGCACGCCAAGGGAATCGTCGGCAGCGAGGCCTGGCGCGGCGGCGGCAGGCAGGACCGGTTCCCGGAGCTGGTCCGCACGCTGGGCTGGGTCAGCGCCTTCGACATCGCGCTGGTCTCCACCGTCGGCAACCAGCAGCTGGCCGGCAACGCGCTGCTCTCGCACGGCAGCCCCGCGCAGGTGGCCGCCTACCGCGACGAAATCGACCGTATGGACCGGGTTTACGCGTTCGCGGCGACCGAGATCGGCCGGGGCACCAACCTCATGTCCATCGGGACGGAGGTCCACTACCGGCACGCGGACCGCACGATGCGCGTGACGACCCCGTCCGACGACGCGGCCAAGTACTGGATCGGCAACAGCCTGTTCTCCGCGACGCACGCGATGATCCTGGCGCGCTTGGTGATCGACGGCGCGGAGGAGGGCCACCACTGGTTCCGGGTCCCGCTGCGTCCGCGCGAGGGCGCCCTGCCGTATCCGGGCGTGCGCGTCCGCCGCGCGGACCCGAAGGGCGGCATCGCCGGAAACCAAACGGGGATGATCCATTTCGACCAGTACCGGATCTCGCCCGAAGCGCTGCTGAGCGGCTGGGCGCATATCGACGACTCGGGCGCGTACGTGTGCGAGATCCCAAGGCGCGAACGCTATCTGCGGTGCCTGGGGACGTTCTCGCAGGAGCGCATCTTCCCCGTGACGGGAGCGGCGGGGGTGCTGCGGCGCTGCGCGGCCATCGTGCTGCGCTACGGCACGCACCGCGAGTCCGCGGGCCGAACACTGCTGAGTTTCCCGCATTACCGCGAACGCCTCATGCCCGTCGTCGCGGAGGCCCTGGCTCTGCGGCACCTGACCGAGCACCTCGTCGAGGAGTGGACCAGCCGCTACCCGACCGAACCGGTCACCCTGCACGGCCGCACGCTTTACGGACTGACCTCCGGCGCGAAAGCCCACGCCTCATGGGCGGCGAACACGGCCCTGGTCGTCTTGCGGGAGCTGTGCGGTGGACACGGTTTCCACAGCCACAACGAGATCGTCACCGCGCGGGTGGACGGCGAGATCAACACCACCTTCGGCGGCGACAACAACGTCCTCTGCTACGAGAGCGTCCGCGTGGCCGCACGAAACACGAAGGCGCACCCGGACATCGGAGCCATGCCCACCCTCACCGAAGCCGGACTCGACTCGTGCGGGCAGGGCACAGCGCTGCTGGAAGAGTTGGCGGAGCGGCTCTTACGGCGCTGGATCGCCACCCATAGCGGCGCGCTGTGCCGACCGCAGGTCCACGCGCGCTGCGGCGCAACGATTCTGCGGCGCTGGGCGGACGAGTCCCGCGGCGGTACCGACGACGCCCTGCGGCGGCTCTACGCCGTCACCTGCCTGCTCGGCCTGGCCGATCACCTGGTGGCGGAGGGCCTGCTAGACGGCGCGGGGATGCGAGGGCTGCTCACCCAGCGCGGCACGCTCATCGACCAGTGCGCCGAAGACCAGGGCGAGGTGCTCGATCTGCTCGACGTGCCCACGGCACTGCTCGACGTGCCGCTCGCCCACGCCGACTACGTCCGCCGCACGGTCGCCGCCGCGCGCGACACCGTCGAGATCACCCGCATACCCGAATAGCCAAGTCGCCCAAGCCTGTTCAGAGCCGTACCGGCCCGCGTCGCACGGGCCGGTACGCATTCGGTGTGGCGATGTCAGGATGTCGCCGACTGCCGATAAGGCGCGCCCGCTGCCTGGGCCGTGACGGTGAACGCCTTCTTCATCTGCGGCCAGAAGGTGCTGTCCACGCAGGAGTAGCGCGGCATGAACCCGGCGCAGCTGCCGCCGTTGTTCGGGCCGATCTCGATCGTGTAGGCCGCCACGCCCAATGCGCCGTAGGCCTGATCATCCGTCGTGCCCGTCGTCGAGTATCCGACGGTCTCCTCGTCGGTGCCGACGATGAAATTGCTCGGCACGGCCTTCTTGATCAGCTTCCGCAGTTGCTCGCGGTTCGTCGGCGTCGCGGCGGTCGGAATGATCCCGTAATTGCCGTAGGAATGCAGATCGATCACCACGCCCTTCGCGGTATCCGGGACATCGCCGCCGCCCTTGGGACGCTGATCCGGGAAGAGGCTCGCGTAAAGCTTCTGAATATTCTGGGTTTCCGGCTCGGAGGCCGCGCGCGGGCCCTGGAAGGTTTGCGAGCACGGATTGTTCGAGTCCCCGCCCCAGCGGACGGTGAAGTTGCGATTCAAGTCGACGCCCGGCCCATTGCCCGAACCGTCGACGACCGAGCAGGAGGCCGGCGTCTGGCTGTTGTCGACATTCTTGCGCTGCATCTTCGGCCGGTTCCCGCCGCTGGCCACCACGTCGACCCCGTCCGGATTGGTCACCGGCACGACCCAGATCTCGGTGTTGTCCAGAATCGAGGTGGCCGTGCTGTCGGTGCCGTAACCGGTGGCGAGGTAGTCGATCCACTTCCAGGCCAGTTCACCGGTCGCCAGCTCGCGGGCGTGAATCTGCGCGGTCAGCAGGAAACGGGGCTTGGCCGAGGTAGGCGAGAGCGCGCAGCCGTTCGGCGCGACCGCCGCCGGGGCCTGCTCCTGAGCGCTCGACGGCTTCCCCTTGCCGGTCAGGCAGAGGACGTCCATGGTGTGGCCGCCGGTGCCCTGCTGGGCCTTCCAGGTTTTACCGATATCGTGCACCATCGCGATTTCGGGATATTTGGCCGCCACGTCCCTGGCATGCTGGAGCAAATCCGCCGCGGTGTGATAGCCACCGTAATACGTGCTGTCGGGAACACGCCGCTGTTCCGGTAGCGACTGATAGACCGGCGCCTTCTTCTTCGGCTGTAAACCCTTGTCCCGCAGCGCCTGCGCGGCCGCCTCGTCGACCGCGATGGTCACCTTGCCGGGACCCGCGGGCACCATCTCGATGCCCGCCTTGTCGATGATGTCCTTCTGCGCCTGCGACGACACCTGTACATCCCAGTAGTACGGGGTGTCATCCGCGGCGTGCGCGATAATCGGACAGAAGACGAGCGTCGAGAAAACACCGACCACCGCTGCCGTAGTTGATGCGAACATATTCCGGAAACTGCTCATGGACTTTTCCTTTGTCTCTCGCGGTCCCCGGCGTGCCCCGAGTCCGTCCGCGCCGGTGCACAGGCCGCCGAACGGGCGATATCGGACAGCCGGATCGGATCGGTCGGTCCTCGGGCACCGGGACGGGCGTAGGACGGACCAGCCGAAGCGAACGACGGAAAAGCGGTGGCATACCGGCTCCTGCGAAGGAACGGTTGAATTACCGATGGCCGGAGATTAGGCCGAGAAGTCGGCTCGGTAAAACCCCAGTTCCCGAGTGGGGAACGCCGCGCTCTCCCGCGCGTTCGCCGAGAGCCGCTCCGCCGATCAGCCGAGCAGCCGCCGCGCGATCTCCCCGGCGCGCCGCGCGGCCTCCGGCGTCGCCTCGCGCACCGAGGTCACGATGGCGCCGTCGATGAGCAGCGCGAAGGCGGGCGCGAGCGTGTCGGCGTCGGATCGCCCTGCCGCGGTGAGCAATTCGGTCAGGTACTCGATCACGTGGCGCTTGTGCCGATCGGCGACCCGGTGCGCCGCCGCGGTCGGGTCGGCCACCTCGACCATCGTGTTGATGAAGGCGCAGCCTCGAAAGTCCTTGCGGGCGAAGCGTTCCGAGAGAGCGTCGAAGACGGCCAGCGGCCGGTCGGCCGGATCGCCCGCCGTCGCCTCGACGGACTCGCGCAACCACGCCAGCCACCGGCGGTCGCGGTCCTCGAGCACCGCGACGACCAGATCGTCCTTGCTCGCGAAGTGCCGATAGAACGACGCGCGACCGACGCCGGACTCCTGGAGCAGCCGGTCGACCCCGACGGCCCTGATGCCCTCGGCGTAGAAGAGCTCCTCCGCCGTCGTGAGTAGCCGCTGCTTGGCGCGTGTTGCCATGCCAGAACTCTACCAGAACGGAACCGATTGGTTCCGTCTGACTTGACATTTCGGAACCATTCCGTACCGTTTCAATTCGGCACCGATCGGTACCATCACGTTCGAGCAGGAGTCACGATGTCCCGCCTACCCCTTGTGTCCGCCGAGACCGCCGACGCCGAGCAGGCGGACCTGCTCACCGAGGTGCAGCGTCAACTCGGCCGCGTCCCGAATCTCTACGCGGGCATGGCCAACAGCCCCGCGACCCTGCGCGCCTACCTCGCCATGCGCGACGCGCTCACCCGGGGAAAGCTCTCCGCGCGCGTCCGCGAGCAGT
>NZ_BAGH01000561.1 GCF_000308715.1 Nocardia tenerifensis NBRC 101015 | reverse complement strand
GAACGCGCCCTCGACGACGCGGGCTGCCGGATCACCGACATCGACCTCGTGCTGGCCGAAGGCGTGGCGCGCAGGGCAGGCGACCGGTTCGAGCTCGACGCGCTCGCGTCGGTGGCGGGGGCTCACCGGGTGGCCGTCGCGGCCCCGAAATCCATATACGGGCACCTGTTCGGCGCCGGATTCGGCACCGACGTGCTCGCCGGCGCGGTGGCGGTCCGGGAGTCCTTCGTCCCGCCGACCGTCGGATTCGAGCGCGGGTATCTGCCTGGCGGTCTGCGGGTGCATCGCCACGCGACCGAACAGACCATTCGCACATTCCTGGTCGTGTCGCATTCCCGCTACGGCAGCTGCCTGGCGATGATCTTCCGCGCGCCGGAGTAACACATTTCCACGAAAGGCCGGTCACATGTCCGAACACACCATGAACAGCATAATCATCGACGCGCCAACGGAATTGGTGTGGTCGATCGCGAACGATCTCGCGCTGTGGCCGCGATTGTTCGCCGACGAGTACGAATCCGTTCGCGTGCTCGAGGCCGTGCCCGACCGGGCCCGCTTCGAGGTGACGACGCATCCGCGCGACGGCAAGCAGTACACCTGGATCTCCGAGCGGTCCATGGATCACGAGCGTCTGGTCGCGACCGCGCGGCGCATCACCCTCGGCCCGTTCCGGTACATGCACATCGCGCACTGGATCACCTCGGACGACGCCGTGTCGCGGCTGACCTGGGTGCAGGATTTCGAGATGCGCGCCGATGCGCCGGTGACGGACACGCAGATGAAGGCGCACATCGACCGGAGCTCGACGGCGAACCTCTTGCGGCACAAGGAGTTCATCGAGGCGAAGGTGGGAGCGCGATGAGCGGGCACGTCGACATCGTGGTGACGGTCCGGGCGCCCCTGGATGAGGTCTGGGCGTTCAGCACCGATCCGTCCCGGTGGGCACGGTCGGGGCACCCCGTGCAGGACTTCCGAACCGACGGCGCGCGAAGCACTTTCACCGTCGAGATGCCGCTGACCGTCGTCGACCGGACGCTGCGCTACCGCGTGGAACGCGTCGCGGACGAGGCGGCCAAGAGCGTCTACAGCCGCCAATTCGACTCTCCCGACCTGCGTTACGGGCATGTGCTGTTCCTGTACACGCCGACCGGGGTCGGTACTCAGCTGCGCTACATCTGCGACTTCGAGGTCATGCCGTCCGCGCCGATCACCGACGAACAGCTGGTCGGCGAACTCACCCGCGGCATGTGCCGCAACCTGGCCGCCACCGCGGACCGGATCGAAGGCCGCACTACCGAAGGGAACACCGATGTCTGAAGCGCGCGAACTCACCGATGCCGTGTGGCTGGCGATCGAGCACGATGAGTTCGACGAGTTGGAGCGACTGTTCGCGCCCGACGCGATCGTGAGCACGAGCGCCGGATCGGGTCGCGGGCGCGAGTACGCGGGCCAGTTGTTCGCCCGGCACAAATCGGGCTACCCCGATCTGCGACGGACCGTGCTCGACGCCGTCGAATCCGCGGACGGCGCCTCGGTGGCGCTGCGCAACGAATTCGTCGCGACCCATCTCGGCGAGTTGCGCGGTCCTTTCGGCACGGTCGCGCCGACCGGTCGACGCCTGTGCTGGCAGTCCTCGGACCATGTGCGCTGTGCCGACGGCTTGATCGTCGAGTGGCACGCGCACTTCGACCGGCTGACCGTCTTGCAGCAGCTCGGCCTGTCGGCGCCGAACGCGACCGACGGCGCGGTGGGCAAGCGGACGGTGACGGCGGTGCTGCGGGAGGTATTCGAGCAGGGCAGGGTCGAGCGGCTCGACGAGTTGCTCAGTCCGGGGTTCGTCAACCATCGCGTTCCGCCGGGGCTCGACAACGGGATCGAGAGCGTGAAACACGTTGTCGCACTGGAGCGTGCGGCGTTCCCCGATCTCGCGTACACCATCGAACACGCGGTGGCCGAGGGGGATATGGTCATCGTCGTCACGCTGGCCGAGGGCACGCATCGCGGCGTGATCTTCGGTGTCGCGCCGACCGGCCAGCGGGTGGCGTGGCGGCAGGTGCACATCGCGCGGATGGAAGGGGAGCGGATGGCCGAGCACTGGGGCGTGTCCGACCTTGCCGCGCTGTGGGTGCAGCTCGGTCGCGCCGAACCGATCGGGGCGGTGCGGTGAGCCGATCTGCGGGATGTGGTGAGCGAGCCCGGAGTACGATCATCGACACCGTCTACTCACGGAATCCCTCATGACTGAACCAAGGAAAACCTGTCTGGTCACCGGGGCGACGAGCGGAATCGGGGAGGCGCTCACCGCGGCGCTGATCGAGCGCGGTTTCCACGTGATCGCCGTCGGCCGTAACAGGGAGCGCGGCGAGGCGCTGCGCGCCCGGTTCGATTCGGACGCGGCGCTCGAGGTTGTCTACGCCGACCTTTCGGTGCTGTCCGAGGTAGCCGATCTCGCCGCGCGGTGCGCCGAGAATCATCCGTCGTTGGACGGCTTGGTCCTGAACGCGGGCGTCGTGCGCCCGCGCCGTGAACTCACCCCCGACGGCTTCGAGACCGACTTCGCGGTCAACTACGTGTCGGGATTTCTGCTGACCCGGCTGCTGCGTGGGCCCCTGACCGCGGCCGGCCACGCTCGCGTCGTCGTCGTCTCGTCCTCGGTGCACAGGCAGGTCAAGGCGCTGGATCTGGTGGCGATGCCGACGGGCGAGGACTTCCACTATCGAAAGACCTACGCCGCGACCAAACTGTTGAACCTGCTGTTCGTCAAGGAGCTGGCTCGCCGCTGGTCGAACACCGGCATCTCGGTGAACGCCGCGGATCCGGGGTTCGTCCGCACCGCTCTCGGCCGCGACGCACCCGGGCTGTTCGGGCTGTTCCTGCGCGCGGCTCGGCCGATCCAGTCCTCTCCCGACACCGCGGCGCGCGGCATCGTTCCGCTCGTCGCCGACGCGGCGATCGACGGCACGGGCGGCTACTACGCCAACGGCAAGCCCGCCAAGGCCAGTTCGAAGGCCGACGACGAGGGCACGGCGGCGGAACTGTGGGATCTGACCACAGACCTGCTGACCGACCATGGCGTGCTTCCCGGACCTTGAACACGCGGCGCGCTCTCGGGTTCCGCGCTCGACGCGGAACCCGAGGGCGGCGCGCCTACTTCGTCGCGAGTCCGAGCTCCGCGATCGCGGTCCGGGTGGCGTCGGCGATGAGCGCGTTGTCGGGCTCGGCGCGCTGCTCGGATTTGCTGGACAGGACGGCGATGACGATGGGCGCGTGGTTGGGCGGCCACGCGACGGCGACGTCCAGTGCGGCGCCGTAGGCGGGCGTTCCGGTCTTGTCGCCGACGGCCCAGTCGGTGGGCAGGCCGGCGCGGATGCGCTTACCACCGGTGGTGTTCGCGAGCAGCCACGTCTTCAGTTGCGCGCGTTCAGGATCGGACAGGACGTCGCCGACGATGAGGGCGCGGTAGTCGGCGGCCAGGGCGGCGGGCACGGTGGTGTCGCGCTCGTCGCCGGGGACGGCGGTGTTCAGCTCGGTCTCCCAGCGGTCCAGTCGCGTGCTGGTGTCGCCGAGGGACCGGACGAACGCGGTGAAGCCCTCCGGGCCGCCGAGCAGTTTCAGGATCTGGTTGCCCGCGGTGTTGTCGGAGAGGGTGATGGCGGCCTTGCACAGCTCCGCGACGGTCATCCCGGTGTCGACGTGTTTCTCCGTCTCCGGTGAGTTGTCGACGAGGTCGGTGCGCGAGTAGTGGATCACCTGATCGAAGAAGCCCGACGCGATCGGGTGCTCACGCAGCAGGGCGCCGCAGGCGATGCCCTTGAACGTGGAGGCGATCGGGAAACGTTCGCCCTCGCGATAGGCGACGCTGCGGCCGGTGCCGGTGTCGATCGCGTACACGCCCAACCGGGCGCCCGCCTTCGTCTCCAGATCGGTGAAGGATCGCGGGGCGGCCGCGGCGGCGCTCGTCGCGGCCGGGGTCGTCGGGTCGGCGGTCTTGCCGGACTCGGCATCGCACGCCGCGGCCAACGACAGCGCGGAGACCGCGAGGAGCGCGGCGAGACCTCGCCTGCGGAGGGACTGGGCTCGGTGGGTGATGGCTGCGATGTTCACCGCCTCAGCACACCAGCGATACCGCGCCGCAGACCAATAGCCGACCGTCGCACCGGCGAGTCGGCCTGCGTATCGTCGCAGGTCATAGGCGTGGAAGGGGCCGGGTAACCGGATCGCTGCCCGGCAGCGCCGCAGTCTTGTCGAACTCGGCTGGTTCAATGGCCGCATGGATCTGGTCCGCCACCTTCGCTTCTTCGTCGCCGTCGCCGACGAGGGGCATTTCGGCCGGGCGGCGGCCGCGCTGGAGATGACCCAGCCGCCGCTGTCGCAGGGCCTGCGGCGGCTCGAACAGCAGCTGGGGGTCGAGCTGATCCACCGCACCCGGCAAGGCGCGATGCTCACCTCGGCGGGTCTGCAACTGCTGCCCCGTGCGCGGCTGCTCGTGGACGACGCGGAGCAGTTGCTGGCCGAGTCGCAGCGGATCGCGAACGCGCGCGGCGCGGTGCACTGGGCGGTCACCGCGGCATTGCCGGACCGGATGATCACCGCCTGCGTGACCGCGCTGTGCGCGACGGTCGGCGCGGGCGCGGCGGTGTCGACCACGGTCGGCACGACCGTCGACCTCGTCACCGATATGCGGGCGGGACTGTACGACGTCGCGGTGGTCGAGCACCCGGCACTCATCGACGGCCTCGCGACCGGGCCGGTCGTCAAGGTGCCGCGCTGGCTGGTCGTGCCGTCGGGGCATCGCGTCGCCGTCGCCGAGCGTCCGACCTTTCCGATGCTGGCCGGGCTCACGTTCGCCCATCCGCCGCGCGCGGCCAACCCGCCCGCCTTCGACACGGTGCTGGATCTCCTACGCGAGCGCGGGCTGGACGCGCCCACCGTGGTCGCGCGCGACGACCGGGCACTGCTCGCCGCGGTGGCCGCGGGCACGACCTTCGGACTCACCGCGTCACCGCCCGCGTCGGCGCCGGGGGTCACCTGGTTGCGTATGGCTCCGCAGGCAATAGCGTTGCGGCTGCGTGTGATTCGTCGTCCAGAGGCCGAGGCCCAGGCCGACGCCGTCGATCGAGTGCTGTACCGGGAGCGACTGCGATGAACACGACCGCGCGCGCCGACGCGACACAGGAGACGGCGGTCGGCCGCATCCGCGCTGTTTTCGCCGACGCCGGCTGCACCGGCTGGCTGCACGCGCGCCGCTGCGACGAGACTGCCGCCGAGATCTGCGTCGACGGCCACGCCCGCGTGGTCACGGCCTCGGTCTACAAGTTGCCGCTGTTCGTGGCGTTCTGCCGGTTCGTCGACGCCGGGCGCATCGATCCCACCGCGCGGCTCACGGTGCACCCCGCCGACTGCACGCCGGGGCCGACCGGCCTTGCGGCGCTGCGTGATCCGGTGACGCTCAGCCGCCGCGACCTGGCGCAGTCGATGATGACGGTGTCCGACAACGCGGCCGCCGATGTGCTGCTCGGCGAGGTCGGCCTCGCCGCCGTCGACGAACTGCTCACCGAGCTGGGGCTCACCGAGACCCGGGTGGTCGGCGGCACCGCCGACATGCACGACAGCCTGGTCCGCGACACCGACACCCACACCACCGCGGAGGCGTTCGCCGCGCTGGCCGACAACGACGCGGCCTGGTCGGTCTCCGCCTACGACCCCTCCTACGCCAGCGCGACGACGCCCGAGGAGATGACCCACTTCCTGCGCGCCGTGTGGACCGGCGCCGTGCTGTCGAGCGAGCAGACCGAGTACGTGAAAACCGTGATGCGCCACCAGGTCTGGCCGCATCGCATCGCCGCCGCCTTCCCGCACGGAAACGTGTCCGTCGCCGGCAAGACCGGCACCATCGGCGTGATCCGCAACGAGGTCGCCGTGGTCGAGTTCCCCGGCGAACACCCCGTCGCCGTCGCCGTCTTCACCCGCGCCGCCCGCACCAACCCCCACCTCCCCGTAGTAGACGCCGCCATAGCCGAAGCCGCCCGCATAGCCGTCACGGAACTCCGCCGCCCCCTACTGAACTCGCCCGACGACTGACCCACGCCCGCCGTCCCGAGCTCCGTACGGTCCACGGCACCGGGCGGTGGTTAGCGTGGGCGAATGGAGTTGCGACAGTTGCGGTACTTCCTCGCAGTGGCCGAGGAGCGCAATGTGACCCGGGCGGCGGAGGCGGTGGGGATCAGGGCGACGTCGTTGAGTCAGCAGATCATCGCGCTGGAGCGGGAGTTGGGGGCGGCGTTGTTCGTGCGTGGCGCCGGAGGGATGACGCCGACGCGAGCCGGGACGCGGTTGGTGGGGCACGCGCGGGAGGTGGTGGAGGCGGCGCGACGGGCGCGGGAGTCGGTGCGGCCACCGGGATTACGGCTGGCCGTGACGCCCGGTGCGCCGCCGTGGTGTGCGGCGGCGCTGTGGCGGGCGGCGGGTGAAACGGCTCCGGAGATCGCGGACGCGCAGACGGCCGAGCAGTTGACTCGGCTGCGCGAGGGCGTGCTGGACGCCGGTGTGCTGCTGCTGCCCGCCGACCTGTCGGGCCTGAGCCATGCGCCGGTCGAGGACGCGGAGTTGGGTGTGGTGGTGGCCGACGATCACGCCTTGGCCGGGCGAAAGGTGGTGCGCTGGGCGGACTTGGACGGTTGCGCGCTGCTGTGGTTCGCGCGGTCGTCGGCGCCGGGCTATTACGACGCGATCCGCGAGACATGGACGCGGGCTGGTTGGCAACCGGTCGCTGTGCACGAGAGCGCGCCGCGCCGAGCGCTTTTCCGCGCCGAACTCGCACACGGCGAGAACGTCGTCGCGCTACGGCCGAAGTGGGACGTGCGTCCAGCGGAGGGCTTGTCCTGGTTGCCGTTCGCCGCCGACGCACCGCGCATCCGTTACGCGCTGGCATGGAACGCGGCCGATCCGAACGCCACGCGCTACCGCGCCATAGCCACTGACCTGGCGACGGAGGCACGGCCGCACACCCATCCGGCCAAGCCTCGTGGACAGGACCGCCGCTGATCCGTTCTGCTGGAGTCGGACCGAGCCACCCCGGCGCGGCCGAAGCACACAGAACGGAGCTGACACCGAATGGCGCTCACCGCATGGGGATTCATCTACACCGCACCCGGCAGCGACCCCGACCACGAGACGGTCGTCGAAACCCCGGACTGCCGCACCGTTTTCGTCGGCGTGGATCACCCCGAGCAAGCCATCCCGGCGGCCCACCGCCTCGTCGCGAACGGCGCACAACTCATCGAACTATGCGGCGGATTCGGCCCGATATGGACCGCCCGGGTAATCGAGGCGATAGGGGGAGCCGTCCCGGTAGGCGCCGTCGCCTACGGAACCGAAGCCATCGACCAGGTACACGCGATCTTCGCTTGACGCGGCGACATTCATCCGGTCGAGTCCGCGCTGCGGGCGTACTGGCCCGGCGTGGTGCCGAGGATGCGTTTGAAGTGGCGGGTCAGGTGCGGCTGGTCGTGAAAACCGCTGGCTGCGGCCACATCTCGAGCCGGCATGCCGCTCAGCAGGAGGGGCCGGGCGTGATCTACTCGGCGGGAGATCAGGTACTGGTGCGGGGGCATGCCGAACTCGCGGCTGAACGCGCGGATGAGGTGGGTGGGGTCGGCATGCAACACCGCCGCTGCTTCGGTGAGCGAGAGGCCTTCGACGATGCGGGAATCGAGCAGGTGGCGCAGGCGGTGGGCCAAGCCGGGGTCGGCGTGCCGAGGCTGAGGATCGGTGCCGCGCAACAGGTCGCGTAGGCGATCGTGGATCAAAGTAAGGCGACTGGCGGCTTCGAGCTCGTCGCCGGGGTGGTCGAGGACGGCGTGTAGCCGGCGCACGCGGCGGTGCAGCAGGGGATCGGTGAAGGTGGGGGTGTCCACGGCGCGGCCGATCATCGCCTCGGAGAGGCCGGCGTGGTCGAGGTACAGCACGCGCTTGCGAAACCCGTGCTCGGTCGCGGCCTGGCCGTTGTGCGGAACATGCGGGGGAAGCAGCGAGACCACGGAGCCGAGGACGCCGTGTTCGTGCCGGTCGAGGTCGTAGCGGACCGCGCCGTCGTCGACGATCAGCAAAGTCCAGGAGTCGTGGGCGTGCATGGGGTAGACGTGCCCGATGAAGCGGGCGTGGAAGACCTCGGCGATGCCCGGCACCCGCGGCCGCCAGGCTCTGACCTGCTCGACCACCGGGGCAACCATGCCAGGATCGTACAAGCCTCGGCGGACCGGTCGGCGGCAGAGTCATCGGCATGGAGAACGTGCGATTCGACACCAAGATCGCGGTACTGCTGCGCGACGACCTACCGACCTGGCAGCGGCTGAATGTGACGGCCTTTCTGGTCAGCGGCCTGGGCACCGCGCAGCCGGAGGTGATCGGGGACCCCTACGAGGACGCGGACGCGGTGACCTACCTCCCGATGTTCCGCCAGCCCGTGCTCGTCTTCGAGGGCGGCAAGGAGGTGCTGCGCGGCGCACATAGCAAGGCCCTGTCGCGCGGGCTGCGGACGGCGGTGTTCACCTCCGACCTGTTCAGCACCGGGAACGATCGCGACAATCGCGCGGCCGTGCGGGCGGTGGGCACCGACGCTCTCGACGTGGTCGGCCTCGCCGTGTACGGACCGCGCAACGTCGTGGACAAGGTTCTCAAAGGTTCTCGAATGCATCCGTGAACGCGAGGGCCGACGCGGCGTGGGGCGCCTCGAACCAGCGGTTTCGTTGCGAGAATCGGGCAATGGCCACGCCCGAGGAGCCACCGTCGCACGGCGCGGGATCACCCGACGGCGCACGGCCGCGCCGGGGTCGGCGGTTGCTGGCCGGCGGAGAGCGGTTGACCCAGCGCGGCGTGGCCCTGGTGCGGCACGCGGCCCGCGCCGACGGCGCTTACGAATCCGGCCTGACCGCGCTCGTGCGGGCGACCGTCGCGAACTTCGCCACCGACGCCGCCATCGCGGTGGCGCTGGCCAACACGTTGTTCTTCGCCAGCCCGGCCACCCAGTCGCGGGTGAACGTCGCGCTGTACCTCTTGATGACGGTCGCGCCGTTCGCGGTGATCGCGCCGGTGATCGGCCCGCTGCTCGACCGGTTGCAGCGCGGTCGGCGCCTCGCGCTGGCGACGACCTTCGGGCTGCGGGTCCTCGTCGCGATCGGGCTGATCTTCAGCCTCGACGGCTGGGCCTTGTATCCGCTGGCGCTGGGCAGCATGGTGCTGAGCAAGTCGTTCTCCGTGCTGAAAAGCGCTGTGACACCGCGGGTTCTGCCGCCGGGCATCGATCTGGTGCGCACCAACTCGCGGTTGACGGTGTTCGGCTTGGTCGGCGGCTCGATCGTCGCCGGCGGCCTCGCCGCGGCGGCCGCGCTGGTTTTCCACTCCACCGGGGCCCTCGTGGTCGCGGCTCTGTTGGCGGCCGCGGGCGCGTTCCTGAGCCTGCGCATTCCGCCGTGGGTGGAGGTCACCGAGGGCGAAACGCCCACCACCCTGAGTGACCGGAGAACGCGAACACCGCAGGCTCCGATCGGGTCGCTGCGCCCGCGCGCGTGGCAGCCCTTGGGCCGCCCGGTCATCGCCGGACTCTGGGGCAATGGAGCGATCCGGGTCCTGACCGGCTTCCTCACCTTCTATATCGCGTTCGTGGCGAAGTCCAGCGACGAAACCGCGTTCCGGCAGGCGCTCATGCTCGCGGCCGCGGGCGCGGCGGCCGGGGTCGGCAACTTCACCGGCAACTTCGTCGGCGCGCGCCTGGCGCTCGGCCGACCCGCCGCGATCATCCTGTCCTGCACCGGCGCCTGCCTGGCCATCACGATCGTGGCCGCGGTGCAGAACGGTCCGCTGGGCGCGGTCCTGGCCACCCTGGTCGCGTCGGCGTCCACGGCCCTGGCCAAGGTGTCGCTCGACGCCTCGATCCAGGACGATCTGCCACCGGAGTCGATCGCCTCCGGCTTCGGACGAACGGAGACCGTCCTGCAACTGGCGTGGGTCCTCGGCGGCGCGCTGGGCGTGCTGCTGCCCACGGTATTTCGCACCGGTTTCACCGTCGTCGCCGTCGTGCTGGCGCTCGCCCTGCTGCAATCGGCGCTCACCTACCGCGGTCACTCGATGCTGCCCCGCCTGGGCGGTCGCCGCCCCGAACTGCCGAAAGCCACCGCGCGGGTGGATCGCCCATCGCAAGAGCGATAGTCACACACCACCGCGATGAAGCTCCGCGCCGGCGATCGGAAGCAGACGCTACGTCAGAAGCCGTGAAAGTACATGTGCACCTGCGGATCAGCGGAGGCGGACAGCTCCGATGTCGTCCCGGTGGCGAGAACTCGTCCGCTGCTCATGATCACCAGCCGGTCGGCGTAACCGGTGGCGACGAGCAAGGGAACATCGTGGGTGATGACGAGCAGCGCGGCACCGGTATCGGCATACTCCCGCAACGACTTCCACACCGCGAAGGCGGTGCCCTGATCCAGTGACGCGGTCGGGCTGTCCGCGATCAGCACGTCCGGCGCGGTGAGCAGGGCAGCGGCGATGGCGGCCCGCTGGATCTGCCCCGCCGAGTTATGTTGCGGCAGAAGGTCCATGGCGTCGGAAGGGTAATAGGCAGCGGCGCAGGCCTGTTCGACGCTCCACGCCCGATGCCGCCGCGCCAGGCTCCGAAGTTGTTCGCCGACAGTACGATCCGGGGTGAAGGCGTCGATGCCCGCCTGCGGGACGTATCCGACTCGGCCATCGACCAAGACCGCACCGCTGCTCCGGGCGGTTTCGGGCAGGCGCCCGGTGAGGGCGTACGCGATCATCGTCTTACCGTCACCGGGCCCGCCGAGCAATGCCGTGATCTGCCCGGCGGGCACCCGCACATCCACCTCCTCGAGCACGGTGCCGCGCCAGCGGCCGGTGTCGATGTCGACGGTGAGGGAACGCAGTTCGACTGTCACCCGAACAGTGTCGCCTGTCAGGGATGGACGACGGCCATCCAGATCGGTTCGGAACGGTTGTGCAAGGCCGCGATCGCGGTGTCGATGTCGGTGAGCGAGAAGTGATGGGTGATGAGATCCTCGGCCTCGAGTGCCCCGGTGCGCAGCAGGTCGAGGACCGCGTCGGTATCGGTGCGGGTGCAATTGCGTGTTCCGACAACGCGTTTGCACCCGTGCATGAGCTCGCCGAGCGACATCGGGAAGGTCTCGCGGTTGCCGCCCATGTGCACGAGGGTGCCCCCGGTGGCCAGTGCGGCGGCGGCCTGCCCGCTGCCGGCGCCGCCGGGGAGGTAGTCGAGCACGGCGTCCGCGCCATCCGGCGCGAGGTCGAGGATGCGCCGGGTGAGCGCGCCGGAGTCGGCCCAGTCGCCGAGGTCGTCGAGGGCGACCGTGTCGACGGGCGGCAGGCCGGAGAGCTTGCCGACCGCCGCCAGCCGCTCCGCGGAGCGGCCGACCAGGATCAGCCGCGCGACCCCGAACGACCGGGCGAGCCGGGCCGTCGCGGTGCCCATGGTTCCGGTCGCCGCGGTGATGACAATCGTTGCGCCGAGCGGCAATTCGGCACAGCGCAGGGCGCGCATGGCGTTGCCGAAGTCGTGCACCTTGGCGGCGACGTCGAAGGAGACCGAGTCGGGCAGCGGGTCGAGCATCCAGTGCGGGACGCGGACGTACTCGGCGAGCCCGCCGTCGTGGTAGCGGCGATAGAGGTCGAGGGTGCCGGTGCCGAAGGCGGCGTGGCCGATCATGCCTGTCTCGGCGCACATCTGCTCGCGGTCGGTGCGGCAGTAGCGGCAGCTGCGGCAGGTCAGGGTGGCGTGCACGCGCACGCGCCGCCCGGCCAGTGCCGGGTCCACCTCGTCGCCGAGTTCGGTGACGGTGCCGGCGATCTCGTGACCCGGCGTGGTGGGCAGGTGCCGAAACTTGCCGTGGGCCAGCAGTTTCGTGATGCCGGGGGCCAGCCCGGCGGCGGCGACGCGGACCAGCACGTCCTGCGGTCCCGGGCGGGGGACCGGGATCCGTTCCACCGTAAGGCCGCCGGTGGCGGAGCCGGCGCGCACGGCGAGCATGTCGGTCATCGGGCAACCTCCTCGCGCAGCCGGGCGATCTGCGAAAGATCCACCGGTGTGGCGTGTTTCGTGGTTTCGGCGATCTGCGGCAGGTCCAGCGCGGAGGTCACGGTCACATGTGCGCTCGGACTCGCGTGTAGCGAGGTGAAGGCGACGCCGACGGGAATGCGGACGAAGTCGCCGGGCACCAGATGCACCGTGCCCCGCTGGGTCACGAGGGTGCGCTCGCCGTCGAGCTGGTACTGGATCTCCTGTGCGTTGCGGATGCGCCGGTAGACGCGGCCGTCGGAGGCGGGCGCGTAGACCCGGCCGATGTGCACGTGCGCGGAGGTGTAGAGCGCGGTGTTGCCGGTGGCGTCGAGGGGCGGCCGCAGGATGTGCAGCCGCTCGGTCTCGGACTTGGCCTGTTCGAGCAGGGTCAGCTCGTCGACCGGCGCCATGACGATGTCGTGTCCGGTGCCGCCGAGACACTCGGTGATCAGTTCGTTGGTCACGGCGGGCGCCCAGCCGTCGAACGGCGGAATGACCACCTCCGACGTGTGGGCCGCGGGCAGCGCCTCGGCGACCGGCGCGGGGATGTAGAACAGCACGTGGATGTCCTGGCGACCGTAATTGTCGTGCGCGCAGCCGACCGGCAGGCGACTGAAATCGCCGGGATGCAGGTCGACGGTGCCGAGATCGGTCATGAGCGTGCGCACGCCGGTGACCTGATAGGAGATCTCGTCGACGTCGCAGTTGCGGTGATAGAACGGCTGACGGTTGTTCATCGTCTGCCACTCCAGCCGCATGAACTCGCTCTCGTAGACCGCCCGCGGATGCGCGAAGGGCTGGTCGATGTATTCGGGCGGGAAGTGCACCGCCTCGATCGGCGGCTGGTCGCGGTGGCGTTTCCGGCCGTCGGGGGACGGAATCGGTTCGGCGAGCAACAGGTCTTCGCGGCGTTCGAAGACGCGGGGCGGCTGATCGAAGGGGAAGGCCTCGAAACGCTCCTGCACGGTGGACATATCGTTCCTTTCGAACGAGAGATGGTCAGAGGTAACCGTTTTCGCGGTAGTAGGCTTCGGCGCCGGGGTGCAGCGCGACCGGCAGGTCCCTGCCCAGGGCGCGCATGTCGACGGGGCTGGTGAGCGGCCGGGTGGGGCCGGTGAACCGGCTCGAAATGGCGTGCTGCTGTTCGTCTATCGCGCGGATGGCGAGGTAGGCGAGTTCGTCGGGCAGGTCCGCCGCGCAGTAGAGGATCCAGCCGGAGAAGTCGAGGGTGGGCACGTCCTCGTCGAGCCCGCGCAGCCGGCCGCGCTCGAGCACGCCCGGTGGCATGCCGAGGGCGGCGCAGTGCGCGAGCACCTCGTCGTCGATCGGCAGGAAACGCAGGTCGTAACGTTCGGTGAGGTTCTTCCAGCGCATCGTCATGATCGCCTCGTCGAACACGGCGTCGAAGCTCGGATCGGCGGGCACGGCGTCGGGGGAGTTCTGCGACCGCGGCCGGTCGTGCAGCAACTGCCCGCCCCAACTCTCCAGGTCCTCCTGGGTGAAGCCGTAGCGGCCGAGCACCTCGTCGATCACCCACCGGGCGGGGTGCCCCATCTCCCGGTGCGGCATCGAGATCTTCAGCGGCAGTTGCCTTTCCGCGATGTCCCGCAGCGACGTGATGCCGGTCTCCGCGCGCACCGCCAGGGCCAGCCGATCGTCGTGGGCGAACGCGGCCAGCGCTCGCACCGGCAATGGTCGCGAGTAGGGGCCGCGCCCCTCGAACGCCATCCGCAGATTCCACGACGGTGTCGTGATGCCCATTTGATAGTGCCCCTCGGCGACGAGGCGCGGGCCGTCCATGCCGAGCGCGGCCGGGGGCGTCCCGGTGACGGCGGCGATGGTGGTGCCCTCGGGCAGCGGGCTGCCGTAGCCGCCCATCCCCGTTGGCGATCAGGCTGCCG
>NZ_BAGH01000562.1 GCF_000308715.1 Nocardia tenerifensis NBRC 101015 | reverse complement strand
TTTGCCCGGCCGTTCAACCTGGTGAAGTGGTACTCCCCCGGCGAGTTCTGTTGGTCTCTCCGAATCGCCCTGGCGCGGGCTCCCCGATTGTCCGGACTAGGCCGGGAATGCGCGGTCGGCAGTCGTCACCGCCGACAAGGGTGCGCTGACCATCCGCACTGAAGGCGTGATCGGGATCAGCGTGCCACAGCGGTCTCGCTGGCGAAACCCGTTCGTTCGAGCCTGTTTCGAGTCGAACGCGTCGTTCGAGCATGTCGAGTTCGATGCCGCCACATCGTTCCGCGGCACGGCGTTCGATGGCATCGCGATGTTCCGGCGATCGGTTTTCACCGGCCCCGTCGATTTCAGTGATGCGCGATTCGGCGAGCACGCGTCGTTCGACCGCGTCGACTTCGTCAGCGGCGTGAGTTTCGGAGAACGAGCGGGACCTTTTGTCCTCCGACAGTGCTAAAACTTATGCGTGGCATACAGATTCACTGCGCTGGTTGCGTGCGGTCTCGACAATCCGGATGCAGACGACTGCGTGATGGCAGGTGTAGCCGAGTCGAGTGACGGACAAGGGTTCTCCTTGTTGTTCATGTGCGACTTCGAGGAGCCCGACGAACAGGAAGTGGCGCTGGGCATGGACACGTATTGCCTTGTCACGCCTGATCAGGGCACCGCCTACGGCTGTGTGAGCGAGGTGGTGTTGGGCGAGGACGTACTGCGCGTGAGCTTGGACCCCGAATCGCTGGACGATCTCGGATTGGCCGATACCGTTGTCGAGGCGCTGTTACGCGCGCCGGACTCCGAGGTTGCCCGTCTGCGGGAAGTGTTGCCGCGGATACTGTCCTACGGACGCCCCGAGTCCAGGCCGCGACTGGTCAGGTCGTAGCAGGGTTTTCCGGAAGAGTTCAACCTGCGTCGCGACGCTGATCAGCTACCGCGCTCGGCCCAAGAGCCGGTGGCTGAACACGAGTCGGGTGCGGGGTGCGAACAGCAGACTATTAATTGTCCGTCCACATAGTGCCGACACCGGCACAGTCCTCGGTCCCGCCGGAACGGACCTCGATCCCGATGGTCTGCTCACCACCGCCGACCTGCACGGCGCGCAGCAGATGCGAACCGGTGGTGTGCGGCGTCCAGGTGGCGAGGACGCTACCTTCGGCGCTGGCCTGAGTCGCGTTCGGCGGATCGAACTCGCCGTCCTGGCTGTCGTGGAAACTGAGGTAGGCGTCGGGCTCGGTCGTCACCCGTGCGATGTAGGTGCAGCCCGCGACGAAGACGCCCGGATCCCAGGGCGCCATGACTTCGAATCCTGTGACCTGGGCGGACGCGGTGGGTGCGCTGAGCACCACCGCGGCCGACGACAGCGCGACCGCCACGGACCTGCGTGACCGGAGCATGAGAAGTCCTTTCGAAACACAGCTGAGCATGGCTCGCCGACCGAGCCTATCGATCGGACCGCACCGCCGGCAGTCCCATATATAGGGGCTGCCATTTGTGGCTCCGATGCTGGTTCGAAACATCCTGCGCCGATTAGGCATTCACCCAGCTGGTGATTTTCCTCTCCCGCCCCTGCGACCTGTCGGTGCGAGCAGTCACAATGCAGGACGTGGAAAACGGTGACAAGGACGCGCCCCAGCCTTCCCCGGCTGTGAATAAATGGACAGTGGGTCTGGCCTGCGCCGCGATCGTCGCGGCCGGCTACCTCATCGCTTGGCTGGTGCACGAGCCGTCGGCGCCCACGGCTCGAGTCGAGAGTTCCTATGTCACTCCGCCAGTGACATTTCCGGTGCGAATCCCGGGTTGTGACGTCGTGGAACCTCCACGAAAAGCGCAAACGTTCTCGATGATTTACTCCGAGAGTTACGAATACGACAATCCGTCCTATCCGTGGTTCTCCGGCCCCAAGGCAGCCGCGATGACGCAGGCGCTGCAGGATGAGCTGCCCGGTGACGTCGAGATCGCCTTCGCCCCGGTAGCGCGCTCGCTGGTGTTCCAGCCGATCCTCGGCGATCCCTCGCAGAACAACAAATTCGGCGATTCGACCCGGGCAAATGCCACGCTGCTGCGCGGTGACCGGGCGGGCGCGCTGACGGTGACCGTTCGCCAGTCGACCACGCCGATCCCGCCGTGTGTCGCAGGCGATCTCGACGAGCGTCGCCACCTGCCCGACGGCACGATCGTCGATACCGAGGACACCTGGTACGAGCTCCGCGGGGCTCGCACCTTGTCGCGCACCGCCACCGGTTACCTGCCCGACGGGACCGTCGTGCAGGCGAACGCCACCGATCGAGACGATCACGGCAGCGGCCGTGCCCGAGCCGTCCCCCTGGCCATCGACGAACTCGTCGCGCTGGTGACCGACCCCGCACTGCGCGTCAGCGCGCCGGTTCCGCCAGGAACGCCGGACCCACCCGAGACTTGCCTTCCCTTCGGGGAATCCGGGCCGGCGATCGATGAGGCCCAGGCTCGCCGATGGGACGAGGTGCTGGCGGGGATTCCGCTCGACGGTGTGACCCTCGACCGGCCGCTGGGTGCGCTGCTGCCAGGGCATAGGGGCGGCGGCTTATGCCAGACGGTTCAGGTGACGACACCAGGCCGGCAATCACGGTTGAGCCTCGTGATCAGCACCGCGCAACCCCTTCCGAAGGAGCCCGATCATTCGTCGTACGACCGCGCGACGCGGCGACTGCCGGACGGGGCGGTGGTCGAAACCAGTGAACAGCGAAGCCCACAGTCGCGCACCGTCACCGTCACCCGCCGGTCCGGGGTGCGGATCGAGGTCAGCTCCACCGACGCCGCCCAGGAACCGCTGCCGCTCGCGCTGCTGGAGCAGATCGCCCTGCATCCAGGACTCGAGGTGTCGTGAGGGGTGGTTGACATCCGCTCGCCTCGAATCAGCCTGCGCGCGGGCGGAAGAGCGAGTTCCGGCCGCCGGTAGTGGACTCATGCCGGTAAACGCGCTTCGCCCTATCGCCCAGATCAGTTGTCCGACAGGGCTTTCCGACGGGATTCGAGGTGTGCGCCGAGGGCATCGATGCGGTGGTGCGCCCACGGGTGACCGTATAGGGCGCCCGGTCGCATCGAGGAATGCGACGGAACTCGGTCTGGGAGAACCATTGCCGTATGCGGTGCCGACACCAACCCTTCAGACCCGGCCACGGACGAGGTCGATCAACCGCCCGATCACGTGCTCGCCCGACGCGCGCAAACCGTTGTGCTCGTACTCGTTGGTGATCCACGGCCGCAGCGTCGGAATCACTCGCGCGGTCTCCTCGGAGAACGTCCGCTCGACGTACATGTCGTCGGCGTAGATCGCGGCCGCCGCCGGGACCGTGCACTCGCGCAGCATTTCGGCGTCGTACAACCGCGGCCACTCGTGTGCGGCGAGCAACTCGGCCGTCTCCTTCATCGGCCGGAGACCGTGGTAGTCGTCGAAGAGCCAGGGGAACACGTGCTCTCCGGTGAACAGCGTCCGGTCGGTGTGGAACTCGTCCGGCAGCACGCGCTCGGCGGACCAGCGGGTGGCGAATCCGTCGGAGTAGGACGACTCGTGGATCACCGAGTACAGCGGATTGCGCGCGGTGAACGGCAGCGAGTTGGCGACGTCGTGCGCGAAGGCGGGCGACGTCGGATCTCGTTCGAGCAGGTAGTGCAGCGTCTCCTCGCCGCCGCCCGCACCGAGGACGTACCCGAGCTGCCGGAACAGCCGCGCGGTGAGCGGACTGCCGTCGGGCAGGACGACCGCCCCGTCGTCGAGCATCGGCAGCAACGCCTCGACCCGGCCGTGATCGCCGGGATAGCGGAGGTAGTACCGGCGGTTGCGCTCGATCAGGTTGGCGAACGTTTTGGTGTAGACCTCGTCGGGATGCCGCGCGATCGGTGGGAGCCCGCCTGCGAAGAAGGCCTCGGCCAGGCTTTCCGGAGCATGGGAAAGGTAAGCGAGGGTGCAGAACCCGCCGAACGACTGCCCGAGCACGCTCCACTTCTCGACGCCCAGCTGCCGCCGCACGAACTCCGCGTCGCGGACGATCGCGTCGGCGCGAAAGTGGGTCAGGTATTCGGCCTGCTCGGCCGGGGTGCCGGACAACGTGCCGACCGGCGTGGACCGTCCGGTACCGCGCTGGTCGAGCATCAGCACCCGGTACTCCCGCAACGCCCGCGGCAACCAGCTCGGCGTCGTGCGCGACGGCCGCGGGGCCTCGTGCCCGGGCCCGCCCTGGAGGTAGACGAGCAACGGCCGGTCGAGCCCGTCCGGATCGGCGATCTCCCGCGCGAAGACGGTGATCTTCGGGCCGTCAGCGCGGGCATGGTCGAGGGGGACGGAGAACTCGTGCTCGGTGAGCACCAGGCCGGGGATGCGCACGCTGGTTGCCATACGGGCGATTCAATCAGAATCGGCACCGCCGGCTTGTTGCCGCCCGCTTCGAATTGGGCGGTGCCTATGGGGAATTGGACGACACGAAAGCAGTCCGTGCCGGCCCTATCGGCGGCCTGATCGCTCTCGCGCCCGACGCATTCCGGCGCTGTAGCCGTCCAGCAGCAGGTCCAGACCGTGCCAAAAGCCGCGCTCCGCCCGGTCCGCCGCGTGCGGCTCGCGGGCGTCCAGCCACACTCGGGCCACCAAGGGGAATCGCCTGCTCTCGATTACCGTCCGGGCGTATGCGTCATGGGCCGCCATCCAGGCATCCAGATCCTGTCCGGATCGCTGGGTCGCCGCCCGCTCCGCCAACTCGCGTACGACGTAGCCGTATACGTACGCGTCCAGCGATTCGACGATGATGGTCATCTCGTCGATCGACAGTCCCCATCCCTCGAGTGCGCGCAACCCGCTCTCCTGCACTGCCAGCCCGTGTGGCCCCACGGCGGGCCGGCCGGAAAGCGATGCCATCCAGGGATGTTCGAGGATCAGCGCTCGCTTCCACGAGGCGAGCAGTCTCAGGTCATCTCGCCAATACTTGGTCTGCCCCGGCAGCGACACCGACCCGAACGCCTGGTCGACCATTAGGTCGAACAGATCTTCCTTCGAGGCCACATAGCGATAGAGCGAGGTCGTACCCGTGCCCAACTCGGTCGCGACCCGCCGCATCGACACAGCGACCAGACCCTCGGTGTCGGCCACGCGCACGCACGCGGCCGCGATCTCGTCGCGGCTGTGCGCGGGCTTCGGTCCGCGTGCCGCGCGCTCCGGACGCATCCAGACGACATCCATTGCGAACACTGTACCCTGGTTTCATAACTGCGAACACTGTGCCCGGGAGGCCTTGTGAATGTCATCGTTGTCGGAGCCGGCCCGGTCGGTCTCTTGCTCGCCGCCGAACTCAAGCTGGCCGGTGCCGACGCACTGGTGATCGAGAAACTCGACGGCCCGTCCGGCGAGCCGCGCGCCCGGGGCATCGGGCCGCTGGCGACCGAAGCGCTGGTTCGCCGCGGCCTCGGCGCCGATCTGGCCGAGCACGACGCGAAAGGCCGCGCGGACAAGCTGCGCGATCACGGCAGCGCGAAAGGGCATTTCGCCTCGATCTTCAAGATCGACCCCGACGTCCTGGAGGAGCCCGATCGCCGCGCCACGCTGATCTGGCAGCCGGAGCTGGAGAAGATCCTGCTGGACTACGCACGCAGTCTCGATGTGGACATCCGTTACGGCACCGAGCTGACTCAGCTCCACCAGGATGCCGACGGTGTCATCGCCAACGGGCTTCGCGCCGACTATCTGGTGGGCTGCGACGGCGGCCGCAGCACCGTCCGCAAGCTCGCCGGTTTCGAGTTCCCCGGCACAGCGCCGCTGATGACCGCACGCCGGGTCGCGGCCCAGGTCACCGGCGAACTGCCGCCACCGGGACGGCTGGACAACGGCACCCTCCTCTACGGCGAAGGCATGGTGGCCACCTTCGACTTCGGCGATCTCGACCGGCACGACGGCCCTGTCACCGCCGCAGAAATGCAAGCCAGCATCAGACGGGTGGCCGGTGTCGACGTGACCGTGACGAACGTGGGCGCCGGCCTTCGCTTCACCGACCACGCGCGCCAAGTCACCAACTACCGTCATGGCCGCGTGCTCCTGGCCGGCGACGCTGCGCACGTCCATTCCCCGAATGGTGGACAGGGTCTCAATCTCGGGCTCATGGACGCGGTCAACCTCGGCTGGAAACTGGCCGGCGGCAGAACCGAACTTCTCGACACGTACAACGCCGAACGCCACCCGGTCGGTGCGGCGGTTCTGCACAACACGCGAGCGCAATCCGCCCTGTTACGACCCGGCCCGCACACCGACGCGCTGCGCGACATCGTCTCCGACCTCATGGACATCCCGGAGGTCATCCGCTACCTCGGCCGGATGATGTCTGGCCTCGGCATCAGGCACGAACTTCCCTACCAGGTCGACCACCCGCTGACCGGCACCTACTGCCCCAACCTGCACCTGACTCACGCGGACGGCACCCACGGCAGGCTCTCCGACCTGACCAGCACCGGCGGGCTGCTGCACATAGGCCCGCCGGAGATCGCCTCGACCGGCCGCGAGGATTTGGCCGCAGCGTTGATTCGCCCGGACGGCGTCATCGCTTGGGCAGCCGCACCGGGCGACTCGCTCGAAATACCGACCGTCGCACGCAGCACATGGGAATAGCGAGACAGCTTCCGGCAGTGCCGCGTTCGGGCGATCCGACAGCCCCGAATCCGTTGGCGGCCAGTCGATCTCCCAGATATCCGATAGGGGCCGGGGTCCGGTCCTGCCATCAAGTGTCTAGCTGATTTCAGGATGAGGTCGAGCTGTCCCTGGCCGGCTTCTGCCGTGGCCGGTTGGCTTGTGGTCCAGGCGCGGAACGCGGTTACCCGCTTTGGGAACGGGATTGCGGGCGGGGATTTCGGGTGCCGATCCGACGCGTCAGGCTAGCCGGTCCGGCTCGGTCTCCTCGGGGCTCTCGAGCACCCACGTGATGTCCGCTTCGGGGGCTGCACTGAGCTTGGGGACGTTGGCTCTGGCCCAGGCTCTGACCATGCTGCTCGCGGGGCGATCTTCCCAGTCTCCCCGCGGCGTCCAACAGCCATACCGCACGCTTTCCGCGCTCATCCTGTGTGCTGCGAGGAGTCGCGAGAGCTGTTCGAACTCGGTCGGTGTCACGAAGGCCAGGTAGTAGTACTGCCCGGATTCCAGCGACGCCAGGACTGTGCCGAGGGCGAAGGCGTGTTCACCGATCTGTTCGAGGAACGCTTCGAGGTAACCGACGCGCCCGCCGGCCGGCAGGACGAAAGAGTCGGCCCAATCCCAGTGCAGCGCTGCGGGATAAGAGCTCAGCGCTGTCAACTGCTCGCGGACAGATTGGAGATCGGCCTCGCGGGAGATGACCGCTATATCCGCAGTCCCTTGTGGGGATTCGGCGTCACGAAACGATTCGACACCTTCAGGGGTGAGGAATGCCCGTCGCTGGGCCATGAGGGCCCGAACGCGCAACTCGGCATCGGGTTGCCGGCGGGCCCAGTCATGAGAGCGTGCCGCGGCCTGCGAGGTCTGGCGCACTATGCGGTCCGGTTCGGGTGGGGCGGGCCAGAACTGGAGGAGGTAACGATCCAGTAGTGGCTCGTCGTCGAGCCGGACGTCTGCCTCGCGTGCTCGGTCCATGCCTTGCGCGCAGTACCGCACCCGGTAGTCGAGTCCTTCTCTCAAGTCCAGTTCCCAGGAGTCCTCACCAGCCCATTGCACCAGGGCGCTGTGCTCGGAGAGCGGGTAGAAGGAGACCTCCACAACGTCTTCCCACGCGGGATCCAGCGCGGGAGCCTGGCCGCGCACTTCGACGGTGAATCCGACGTTGCCGGTGTGCAATCCGGTGATCAGGAAAAGTGCGCCGGGTGCCGCGGCCCCGCACAGCCCTACGCTCTGCCCGGCGAACGCCTCGTGCATGCCCGGGCCGAAGTCCCCGGGGTCACTCTCGACGTAGATCTGGCTGTAGGAGACATGCACTTCGCCATCGAGTCTGAACACTTCTCACACCATCCCAACCGGGCAGAGCCCACCATCGTCCGGCCGCGAGGCCCCAAATAGGGAGGAAGAGTTCATCTCAGCGGGGCCGGTGCCGACCAGCTCGAGGGCGAAAGAGCCGTCAGGAGTGTGCCGCGGTCTGGTTCGGGAACGGGTCATGCACGGCAGCGTAGAGAAGCCCACTGACAGAAACGCTCCCGAACTTCACGGCGTGCACATTCTGGGATCAGGCTCGGCGGGTGGCGCGTTCGACGATGATCCAGATCCGGCCGAACAGATTGCCGAGCGCCACACCCGCGCCGGCGACGGCGACCCACCGCGTCCAGGTCGCGTCGGCGAGGAGGTTGGTCAGCACAATCAGGCAGAAGGCGGTATCGGCCAGGATGATGAACGCCACAACCGGTGTGTACCAACGGATTACCGAGAGTTTCCATACCTTGTGCTCGGCGATGGTGGCCTCAGGATCGCCCTCGGCCCCGAGCCGGTCGAAGTACCTCGTATCGAAAACCAAGGCCAGCACGATGACTGGCAGTACCTGCGCAATGGTCGCGTAGAGGTCTCGCATGCTCGATGCTTTCGCTCGGAAGGCGTTCCGCGGTTGTCGGCCGTGGGACCATGATCCCCCTGGTCAGTCGGCGGCACAGCACAATTCTCTCGAGCACCGGGCCCAAAATTAGGGGCTTTACCTGAGAAACCGGGCGCTCGATGATCGATCGTGGGGGTTTGATATCCCGGTCTGATTGCCGCACCGATTGATTCGAACATGATCATTCGTGAACGTACGTCGCCGCCGGTTTCGGGCTGAGATCACCAGGAGTATCGAAGTGTTCGTCGTCGATGCGGAGTAGGTGATTCGGGCTTCCACGGGAATGGTTGACTCGCTCTGGTATCGCTCGAAGGAGTTTCGTAATGTTCGGAAAACTGTCTCACGCACGGACGGCCGGGATAGCGGTGAGTTGTGCCGCGGTCGCGATGGCGCTCGGCGCCGGTCCGGCACAGGCCGACAGCTCGACCACGGTCAGCCCGGCCGGAGCGAGCGTCGCTACCGCGAACATGGGCCCCGTATCGTTCGGGTCGGGCGTCTCGGCGGTCGATTGTTACACCGGCACGACAAGTGGCGGTTCCGTTCCTGCGGCACCGGGCAACAAGAACGTCAGCGGCCCGGTAAGCGTGTCGCTCGGCCCCTGGACCCTGAGTAAATGCGATATCGGCGAGTCCGACCGCACGATCAAGGTGACAACCACCGGCACCTGGGTAGTGGTGGCACAGAACGGGTCACCGATCGCCGCCGATCTGGTCATTCCGCAAGGGGGACTTACCATTACAACCAGCGGCGCCGTCAACTGCACCACCGTTTACGCGCCGGACGGCCCCGCGACGGTGGCGGGTACCTACACCAACAGCGTCGATAACGGCGGCCTGAAGTCGCTGCCGACTATGACGGTCCGCGATCTGGTACCGAGCCGGACGACCGGTGACACCTCCTGCTCGACAGGGAATTCCTGGGACAGGGTGTCAGCCACCCTCATTCTGAACAACCCCGCCGAGCCGGGGAACATGATCACCGTCGGTCCGTAACTCCCCTCCGAATTCGCGCAGCGACCCATAACTCGCCGCCGGTTGACACTGCGCGCGCCGTCATAGGCGCGCGTCAGTTCGGCACCGCGCCGTGATTCCGCGTCTGGCCGAACGAGGCTGTACTCGGGACAGAGACCACTCGAGTCACTGGCTTACCCGAACGTCCTCCACTGTCGCTGCGCGGGCGATCGGAGTGGCGACTTCTGCTGCGCGGCAGCACATCCGCGAGGTTGTGCGGTGCCGCTCTCATACTTGTTCACAGCGTGTAGGTGAGGGTCAGGACCGCCTGCTGCGCCTCCACCGCTCGGCCCGCGATACCGACGAGTTCCCCGGTACCCGAACCGGGAACAATGGATCCGTAGGTGCTCTGGGTATCTCCCTGAGCCACACCGCCGTGCTGGATGACAAAGGTCCCCGGACGCCCTTCGAGGACACCCTCGATGCGCTCCGAGGCGACGAATCCGGCACCCGAATCGCCCTGGGCGGTAAGCACTTCCACAACGCCGGAGCCCTCGATCACACCGCTGTAGGTCTTGCGTATTCGCACCCGGGTCAGCTTCGGCCCAGTCTCCGGCTCGCCATAGACCGTCTCGTTGAAGTCGATGATCTGAAACAGCGCTTCGACGGTGCGGGTCTCGTACTGGTCGGTCATTCCTGCGAGCCTATTGAGTCGGATGTCCGCAAGACCACGTGGGCCGAGTACCCCTCGCCCGCGCGGCATCGGACCGCGACTAAACGTTCTTTCAGCTGCGACCTGCGCGCCCAGCCATCTCGCATCCGTTCCGGTTCAGCGAGTTCGAGGGTGACAAGTCCCGTGGCGTTCCCCTATCGATGGTCGACCGGCGACGTCGCGTACGACCTGTGTGGCGGGTAACTCGACCGCGTCGGCGGTTTCGGCACCCAATAACCGGTCCACGCGAGAGGTCAGCAACAAGCACGGGCAATTTGGCAGCGAAGCTTCGCGATCCGGATGCGACTGACCGGATCCGCCACACGACTGATTCGTTCCGCCAGGGGCCTCGGCCGCCCGCCGTTTCCGGCGTTCAATTCCGCCATGCCGCAACCCACGGCAGGAGATCGAATCGCTTGGAAGGATCGGCAAATGACCGAGTTCGTAGACCTGGAAAACGGACGGATCGCGTGTGACGTGGTCGGCGAAGGCCCCCTGGTGGTGCTGACACACGGCATGGGATGCCGGCGCCAGGACTTCCGGCATCTGATCGGCCCCTTGGCGGCAGCCGGATACCGCGTGGTCAATATGGATATGCGCGGCCACGGCGAATCCAGCCTTGACTGGCCCTCGGCAACCGGCAAATCCGCCATCAGCCGCACCGATGTAGCTCTCGACATACTCGGAGTCGTCCGGCATTTCGGGGGACCGGCGGTACTCGTCGGGCATTCGCTGGCGGGCGGGTCGGTGACGATCGCGGCAGCCGAGGCTCCGGAACTGGTATCGGCGATCGTCGAGATCAACCCTTTCACGCTGACCTCCGGCCTCGATCTGGGTGCACTGTGGTCGGTCCGCCGTTACCGCCGCGGGATGGCCCAGTTGATCGGCACGCAGCTGTTCAACTCGCCCCGGCTGTGGTTCCGCTACCTGGAGAGCGTGGCCTATCCGACCAAGCCTGCCGATCAAGGCCGGCATCTGAACGAGTTGCGGAACCTGCTGGCGCAGCCCGGCCGGTGGGCCGAATTCCGCAAGACCGGCAAGACGACCCCCGCGGACGCGCACGCCCGGATAGCCGAAGTCCGCTGTGCCGCATTGGTGATCATGGGCTCCGAGGACCCCGACTACGCCCACCCCGAAGAGGAGGGCAACAGGATCGTCGCCGCCCTGCCCCCGGGTCTCGGCCAGGCGGTCGTCGTCGACCAGGGCGGACACTACCCCCACGCCCAGTTCCCCGACCGAGTCGCCGCACTCATGATCCCCTTCCTCGACCGTCACACCGCCCGCGATACCGCGGGATCGATCAGCCACTGACTGTGGCGACTGATCGCAGCGACTGCGATGATGGCGAGATGCCGGCCACTCGCACCATCGTTTTCGTTGTCTTCCAAGGCATGCAGATCTCCGAACTAGCCGGGCCAATGGACGTGTTCGCGCTGCTCAACGAGGTCGCCGAGCGGCCGTCGAGTCAGCTGCCGCCGGAGCTGTGGTGGCATGTGATCACCGCCGGAGCCGATGCGGCGATCGCGAATGGCAGTGTCACGACACCGCCATATCGCTTGCTGACGGCCTCCCCTGGTGGCCGGTCGATCAGAGCCGACGGAGGCCTGACCCTCTCGGTCGAACATTCGCTCACCGATATCGCCGCGGGCGAGGATTTCGACACTCTTGTCGTCGTCGGCGGTGATGTCGCGGGTCCCGGTGCCGCCGAGGTGGTTCCGGAGTTGGCAGACCTTGCCCGCAAGGCCCGGCGAGTGGCATCGGTGTGCGGGGGCGCATTGCTGCTCGCTGCGGCGGGGCTCTTGGACGGCTACCGGGCCACCACCCACTGGACCACAACCGGCATACTGGCCCAGCGTTTTCCACGGGTCACCGTCGAACCGGATCGGATCTACGTCCGCGATCGCGATCGCTGGACATCGGCGGGAATGTCAGCGGGCGTCGATCTGGCGCTGGCTCTGGTCGAAGACGACCACGGCCGCGAAACCGCCGCCATGATCGCGCGGCTGTGCGTGGTCTTCACCCGGCGACCAGGCGGGCAAGCGCAGTTCAGTGCCCAATTGCGCGCCCAGCCGGCCAGGACACCGGCCATTCGCGCGGTGCAGCAGTGGCTGCCCGACCACCTCGGTGAGGACCTCACGGTAGCCGCCCTCGCCCGCCGCACGGGCATGAGCGAACGCAGTTTCGCTCGCGCCTTCCGCAGTGAAACCGGAAGCACGCCAGCAACATTCATCGAAGATCTGCGCATCGAGGCCGCGCGGCGCCTGCTGGAATCCACCGAGCTGACCGTCGGGGCGATCGCCCGCCAGATCGGCTATCGGCACGGCGAGACCCTCCATCGAGTCTTCGCCCGCCGCGTGGGCACCACGCCTGAACGCTACCGGCAGCATTTCGGTTCCAGCGCAGCGTAGTCGCGACGCCCACCCGGCTCGGGTGTCACTCGCCTCCGCTGATTCGATTGATGCTGACCATGCGTTCGCATGTTGTGGGGCGGTCGGTGGCCGCCGGATTCACGACAGGACACGGTCAGATGAAACCGAACACCCTGCGCCAGAAACGAATTCACGTCCAGGACCCTTGCCGTGCGGACGCCTTGTCGGGGACCAAAGACCCTATACGTTCAGTGTTCTCGTGCGATGAACTGACAGAATCCTAACGGCCTCGGCCGAAATAGCCTTCAACGCAGCGGGATTCGGTCCTGTCCTGGGATACACCCGCATGAAAGAAGGCTAATCATGCCCTTGTCATCAGCTGATCTCGCAACACTGGGAGACGCACCGATCACCATCCGGTCGACGGCTTTTTCGAACGTATATTTGCGGATGGACGCCACCGGAGTAACCACTTCCACCGACTCCGGCGGCGGTAAGGTCAACTGCCAGTATGGAGTCAGCGCCTACGAACGGTTCCGGGTCCGCCCCCAGAGCGATGGTTCGTATTCCTTCGAGTCGGTAGCTTTTCCGAAGGTGTACCTGCGCATGGACGCCCGCGGCGTGACGTCTCAGACCGACTCCGGTGGCGGCACGGTGAATTGTCAGTACAGTTCGAGCACGCCCGGCCCGTACGAGAAGTACCACGCCAGTCCCCAGCCGGACGGATCGTTCTCGTTCGAGTCGATCGCCTTTCCCAAGACGTACCTGCGGTTGAACGGTAGCGGTGTGACCACGCAGACCGGCACCGGCGGCGGCACGGTCAACGTCCAGTTCGGCGCCGACGGCGGCATCCATGAGAAGTTCGTCCTCGCCATGGACGACCAGCGTCTCGACTTCACCATGCAACACCAAGAGCAGACCATGTGGTGCTGGGACGCCGCCACGGTCAGCACCGCCGCCTACTACGACCCTGCCACGCCGTGGACGCAAGGCACCCTCGCCAACGCGGAGCTGGGCCGAAACGACTGTGTTGTCGGCGCGGGCGCGGTATCACCCTGCAACCAAGGCCGGTGGCCGGATACCGCGTTGACGCGGATCGGGCGGCTCAACACGCGTGTGAACAGCGCCTTGACCAACGCGCAACTCGGTGCGGAGATGGCGAAATCCGCGCCTGTCATAGTGAATATCGCCTGGCAGGGTGGCGGTGGCCACATCGCCGCGCTACGCGGACGTTCGGTGTCGGGCGGTGTCGACTATGTCAGCGTCGCCGACCCGTGGTACGGCGACTCCGACGTCACCTACGACGTCTTCCGGAACAGATACCAGGGCAGCGGAACCTGGAACGTCAGCTACAAGACCCAGCGCTGAGGAGATTCGATCATGCCGCTTCATCTGCCCGAACCCCCAACCGACGTCTCCGAGAAGGTGAAAGGAAAGCTGCACGCGTTCGCCGACGGCGCGAAATTCTCGACCAAGGCACTGCGCGGCGCCCGCAAGGAACGGCTCGACCTGTCGACGCCGCA
>NZ_BAGH01000563.1 GCF_000308715.1 Nocardia tenerifensis NBRC 101015 | reverse complement strand
CCGCCGTTTGTCGATTCCATGGTGGCACGGCGAAAGCCATTGCCCACCCCTATTCTTCGCTAGGAGGACAATTGTGAACGAGACGATCGACAGGGGACTGCACACCAGATTCCTGCGCGGCCTCGCCGCCGCGCCGGACGGGGTCGCCATTCGCGTCGGCGCGGACCTCATGAGTTACGCGGCCGTGCACGAGCGGGCGTTGACGTGGGCGGGCGCGCTGAGCGGCGAACCGGTGGTCGGCGTGCTGGCGGAGAAGGGGGTGCTGTCGTATGTCGGCGTGCTCGCCGGCCTCTACGCCGGGGCGACCGTGGTGCCCTTGCCGCCGTCGTTTCCGAGGGAGCGCATTCGGCAGATGCTCGCTATTTCCGGGGTTTCGGCGGTGATCGCCGACGCGTCCGGCGTCGCGACGCTGGCCGAGGCCGGCCCGGCGATGCGCGTGCTCGCGCCCGAGCACGCCGCGCTCGTCGAGCCCGGACTGCGCGTGCCGCTCGGCGCGGCGCTCACCCGGCCGATCTCCGCCGACCCCGTCGCGACCGCGTACGTGCTGTTCACGTCCGGTTCGACGGGGCGACCGAAGGCCGTGCCGATCACCCACGCCAGCACCGAGCACTACTTCCGAATCCTGGACCGGCGCTACGACTTCGGCGCCGACGACGTGTTCTCGCAGACCTTCGACCTCAACTTCGACTGCGCCATGTTCGACCTGTTCTGCGCCTGGGGCGCGGGCGCGGCCGTGCACGCGGTGCCCGCCCAGGCCTACCGGAAACTGCCGCAGTTCTTCGCCGAACGCGGTGTGAGCGTGTGGTTCTCGACGCCGTCGGCGATCGCGCTGGTCCGCCGCCTTGGCGGCCTCGCGCCGGGCGCACTGCCGACGCTGCGCTGGAGCCTGTTCGCCGGCGAGGCGCTGCGCTGCGCGGACGCCGACGACTGGCAGGTGGCCGCGCCGCACTCGATCGTGGAGAACCTCTACGGGCCGACGGAGCTGACCGTGACCATCGCCGCGCACCGCTGGTCGGGCGGCTCGGACGCGCTCGCGGTGAACGGCGTCGTGCCGATCGGCGCGATCCACGACGGACACGACTACCTGCTGCTCGACGGCACCGGAGACGAGGGCGAACTGTGCGTCGCCGGACCGCAGCTGACGCCCGGCTACCTCGACCCGGCCGACAACGACGGCCGATTCCTCGAGCGGTCCGGCCGGACCTGGTACCGCACCGGCGATCGGGTGCGCCGGCTCGGCAACGGCGAACTCGCCTACCTCGGGCGACTCGACAGCCAGATCCAGGTGCAGGGGTGGCGGGTGGAGCTGGGCGAGGTCGAGCACGCGGTGCGCGGCTGCGCCGGGGTCACCGACGCGGTCGCGGTCGCCGCGGCGCACGACGGCGGCACGGAGCTCGTGGTGTTCTACACCGGCGCCCGGGTGCCCGCGGTGGAACTGGCTAGACAGGCGCGGCGGCGGCTGCCGCACGGAATGGTGCCCAGGGAATTCCGATATCTGGATGAATTCCCGTTGAATACCAACCGCAAGGTCGACCGCGCGCGGTTGTCGGCTATGGCGGCCGACAATTCCGCGTTAGGGGTCGGCCACACGGATTAGGGGTGGGTGCGCACTCCGGCACTCGATAACCTTCCGCTGTCGGTGTTTTCGCACGCCGGCTGTGCCGTTCGAGCGGGAACGCACAACTCGTTTCGCGGGGAGCGGAGAGCCAATTGCCGACCGATACGCGCATTGTCGAAGAACAGCGGAATTGACGCCATGATACGACCACAGAACAATCGTGTTTCCGACATAGTGGACGAGGCCGCGCGCGACGCGGCGCAGGCGCGGGCGGTCACCGACGCGGACGGCAGCTGGACCTATCGCGTCCTCGCCGAGCGCAGCGCCGACTTCGCGGAATGGCTTGCTGGGCAGGGAGTCTCGCGCGGCGACCGGGTGGTGGTGCAGCTGCGCAGCCGCCGGGAGCTCGTCGCGATGTTCTACGGCTGCGCGCGGCTCGGCGCGATCTTCGTTCCGCTGAACCCCGCGATGAAGGAGTTCCATCTCTCCTCGGTGCTCATCAATGCCGAGCCCGTGCTGGTCATCGCCGAGGGCGCGGGGGTCGAGCCGCTGCGCGGGCTCGCCGCGGTGCCGGTGCACGACCTCGCCGAGCTGTGGCCCGAGGTGATCGGGGTGGCACGCGGCGCGACCGCGGCGCCCGCCGGGCCGGAGCCGGGCGATATCGCCGTGCTCGTGTACACCTCGGGCAGCACCTCCGCGCCCAAGGCGGTGATCTGCCCGCACGCGCAGATGACCTTCGCGGCCCGCGCGATCGATACGGTGCTGCGCTACCGCGCCGACGACGTCGTGTTCTGCCGCTTCCCGCTGTCCTGGGACTACGGCCTGTACAAGGTGCTGCTGTCCGGCCTCGGACGCTCGGAACTCGTTCTCGCGGGCGAGGAGTCGGACCTTCAGCTGCTGCGCCGCATGCGCGAGGTCGGGGCCACCGTGGTGCCGATCGTGCCCTCGCTGGCCGCCATGATCGTCACCCTCGCGCAGCGGGAGTCCGCCGCGCCGCCGCCGGTCCGGATGTTCACCAATACCGGCGCCGCGTTGCCCGTCGCCACGATTTCGGCGCTGCGCCAAGCGTTTCCGGGCGCACGGGTGGTCCGGCAGTTCGGGCAGACCGAGTGCAAGCGCATCTCGATCATGCCGCCGGACCAGGACGACACCCGCCCGAGCTCGGTCGGCCTGCCGCTGCCCGGCACCGAGGTGCGCATCCTCGACCACGACGACAACCCGGTGCCCAGCGGCGAGGTCGGCGAGATCGTCGTCGTGGGACCGCATGTGATGCCGGGGTATTGGCGCGCGCCCGACCTCTCGGCGGCCACCTTCGAGCGCGACGAGCCGACCGGCTACCTCCGGCTGCGCACCGGCGACTACGGCAGCCTCGACGACGAGGGCTACCTGTACTTCGAGGGCAGGCGCGACGACATGTTCAAGCGCAAGGGCATTCGGATGAGCACCCTCGAAATCGAGTCCGCCGCACTGGATATCCCCGGCGTCCGCACGGCCGCCGTACTGCCGCCGGACGACGGGCGCGATCTCACGATCTTCGTGGAGAGCGATCTGGAGCCGCACGTGGTGCTCAAGGAGCTGGCCCGCAGGCTCGAGCAGGCCAAGGTGCCCGCGGTCTGCCGCATCGTCGCCGAACTGCCGCTCACGCTGCACGGCAAGCACGCGCGACAGGCCTTGGCCGCCATGCTCAGCGGGGAGCCGAGATGATCGGCCACGCCGAGCTGGCGGCCGAATTCGGCACTCCCCTCTACGTTTACGACCTCGATGAGCTGGACGCGGCCCGCGCCGAGCTGTTCGCGGCGCTGCCCGAGGAGTTCGAGCTCTTCTACGCGCTGAAGGCCAACCCGCACCCCGATATCGTCCGCGCGCTGCGCGGGGGCGCGCGGTCGTGCCGCGCCGAGATCAGCTCGACCGGCGAGCTCGCCGCCGCGCTGGCGGCCGGATGCACCGGCGCGGACTGCCTGTACACCGGGCCGGGCAAGACCCCGGGCGAGCTCGCCGAGGCGATCGGGCACGGGGTGCGACTGTTCTCCACGGACTCGGTGACCGATGTGCGCCGGGTCGGCGCGGCCGCGACCGCGCACGGCGTGGTCGCGGACTGCCTGCTCCGCGTGAACAGCGTCACGGCCAGCGCCGCGACCAGCATCCGAATGACCGGCGTCCCTTCGCAATTCGGCTTCGACAGTGAGAGCGTCGCGGCGCTGGTCCCCGCGCTGCGCGAGGTGCCGGGCGTACGGCTGGCGGGCATGCACTTCTTTCCGCTGAGCAACGCCGACGAGGCGAGCCTGATCGGGGAGTTCCAGCACACCATCGCGATCGCGGCCGAGCTCGCCGCGGAAGCCGGACTGCCGCTGCGGTATCTGGACATCGGCGGTGGCTTCGCCGCGCCGTACGGCGTGCCGGGCGCGCGCGGCGCGTACCCGACGCTGCGCGGCGAGCTGGCCGTCGCGCTGGACAAGCACCTGCCCGACTGGCGGTCGGGGCGCCCGCGGATCGCCTGCGAGTCCGGGCGGTTCCTGGCCGGCACCTGCGGCACGCTGGTGACCCGGGTCAGCAATATCAAGGTCAGTCGCGGGCGCAAGTTCGTCATCGTCGACGCGGGCATCAACACCTTCGGCGGCATGTCCGGCCTCGGCCGCCTCCTGCCGGTAGCCGTGGGGCTGCCGCCGGATTCGCGCAGCGAGATGGCCAGCCTGGTCGGTCCGCTGTGCACGCCGGGCGACGTGCTCGGCCGGCATATCGCCGTCCCGCCGCTGGCCCCGGACGACCTGGTGTCGATCCCCAACACGGGCGCCTACGGGCCGACCGCCAGCCTGCTGATGTTCCTCGGCAGGCCCGCGCCGATGGAGGTGCTGGTGCGGGGCGACCGGGTGGTGTCGGCCTCCCGGGTCGACCATCGGCGCGTGTACGACGCGAGATACGAGAGTACGGAGGGCATCTGAGTGGAGCGGGCCGAAAACAATTGCGCCGAGCCCACACTGGGTCGCGCCACGGTGGTGATCAGCGGCACGGTGTCGGACGCGCACACGTGGAATCTGGTGTATCTGCAACTGCTGATCGAGGAACTCGGTTTGCACGCGGTGAATCTCGGACCGTGTGTCCCGGTGGACGTGCTCGCCCGGGAGTGCCGCGAGCTCGCGCCCGCGCTGGTCGTGATCGGCAGCATCAACGGCCACGGTCACCAGGACGGCCTGCGGTTGATCGAGCACCTGCGCGCCGACCCGCTGCTCGCCGAGCTGCCGATCGTCATCGGCGGCAAGCTCGGCATCGCCGACGACGGCGTCGAGCGGCGCGCGCTCGCGCTGACCGCGGCCGGCTTCGACGCGGTGTTCGAGGACGCGGCGAGCGGCGTCGCCGAGTTCCGTGACTTCGTGCAGGCCGTCACGCACCCGGCCGCCGAGGGGCTCGAGCTCTGGACATGACCGCACGATCCGCGCCCCGCCCACCGGTCGACTTCGGGGAGTTCGTCCGGCGGACCGCGGGCGCGGGCGGGCTGGTGGTGCAGCCGCGGATGGGCTTCGGCGACCCGTCGGCCATGCGGGCCGGGCTCCGCGCGACGCGCGACGCCGCCGCCGACACGGTCGGCACGATCACCCTGGACAGCTACACCAGGGTCGGCGACCTGGCCGCTGTGGACCGGGCGCTGCGCGAGCACCGGGCGCTCAACGGATACCCGATCGTCAACTACGACGGGGCGACGACGGCGAACGTGCTGAAAGACATTCGGGGCGAACGCTTCCCGGTGCAGGTGCGGCACGGCTCCGCGGTGCCGCTGGACATCTTCGCCGCGCTGGCCCGGTGCACGCTCAACGCCACCGAGGGCGGGCCGGTGTCCTACTGCCTGCCCTACGGACGGACCCCGCTGGCCGCCTCGGTGCACAACTGGGCGGAGGGCACGCGGCGCTTCGCGGGCCTGCTCGAGCGCGGGATCGAGCCGCACCTGGAGACCTTCGGCGGCTGCATGCTCGGGCAGCTGTGCCCGCCGAGCCAGCTGGTGGCGATCAGCCTGCTCGAGGCACTCTTCTTCGCGCGGTACGGGATTCGCAGTGTCTCGGTCAGCTATGCGCAGCAGTCCAGTTTCGCCCAGGACGTCGAGGCGGTGCACGCGCTGCGCAGGCTCTGCGCCGAGCTGCTGCCGACCGAGAACTGGCACGTGGTCGTCTACGCCTACATGGGCATGTACCCGATGACCGACGGCGGCGCGTACCTGCTGCTCGGCGCCGCCGCGCGGCTCGCGGTGCGCACCGGGGCCGCGCGGCTCATCGTCAAGACGGTCGCCGAGTCGCGGCGCATCCCCACCATCGCCGAGAACGTGGCCGCGCTCGAGCACGCCGCGCGGATCGCGCGCGAGACGAAGCCGGACCCGCACGACCCCGGCGACTCCGAGACCTACCTCGAGGCGCGTGCGCTGGTCGAGGCCGTGCTGGAGCTGCACGCCGATCCGGGGCGCGCGCTGCTGCGCGCCTTCGAGCGCGGGTACCTCGACATTCCGTACTGCGTGCACCCGGACAATCACGGCCGGACGCGCAGCTATATCGATGACCATGGTTGGTTGCGCTGGAGTGAGCTGGGCTCGCTGCCGCTGCGCCGCACCGCGGGCACGCATCGCCCGCGCACGGTCACCTCAGCCGGGCTGCTGCGCGATCTTTCATACGTGCGAAGGGAATTCGACGATCAGGCGTGGCGGGAGATCGAGTACCGCGGGCCCGTTGGGTCGGCCGGATTCAGCTGTGGGGCCGGGCGGGTAGAGCGCGGCACCCGGCGCGCGCCTAAGGGCATCTAGGGGTGTGGCCGAGTGATTCGCTGTCCTGACAAGAGATTTCGGGTTGCCGTGGAGTGCGCAGAATGAGTGAGTCCAACAGAAGTGAGTCCGAGCTCGACGGTGGACGGCCGGACGGGCTGGCCGACCGACTGCGGACCCTGCCGGTTCCCGAACAGCGCAGGGCGCTGGTCGATCTCGTCCGCGCGCGGGCGAGCGCGGTGCTGCGCGCGGTCACCAAGGACGAGGCGGCGACGGTGGACACCGAGCGCGCCTTCCGCGAACAGGGCCTCGACTCGCTCGGGCAGGTCGCGCTGCAGGCTGGGCTCAGTGAGTCGACCGGTCTGCCGCTGCCGCCGACCGTCGTGTTCGACCATCCGACCCCTACCCGGCTCGCGGAGTTCCTCCGAACCGAGTTGCTGGACTTGACGATCGACGATCCGGCGCTCGTGTTCGGCCCGTCCGTAGCGGACGAGCCGATCGCCGTCGTCGGCCTGGGCTGCCGCTTCCCCGGCGGCATCGCATCGCCGGAGGACCTGTGGCAGTTGCTCGCCGACGAAGGCGAGGTGCTGTCCGGGTTCCCCGGCGATCGCGGGTGGGACCTGGCGACGATGTTCGACCCGGACCCGGCCGCGGTCGGCAAGAGCTACGTCGACCGCGGCGGCTTCCTGGACACCGCCACCGAGTTCGACGCCGACTTCTTCGGCATCAGCCCGCGCGAGGCACTGGCGATGGACCCGCAGCAGCGGGTGACCCTGGAGACCGCGTGGGAGGCGCTGGAGCGGGCGGGCATCGACCCACTGTCGTTGCGCGGCAGCGACTCCGGCGTGTTCATCGGCGCGGAGGTGCACGAGTACGGGGTGCGCGTGCACGAGGCGCCCGAAGGCTTGGACGGCTACCTGATGACCGGCAACGCGCCCAGCGTCGTCTCGGGCCGGGTCGCGTACTTCCTCGGCTGGACCGGGCCGGCCATCACGGTGGACACCGCCTGCTCCGGCGCGCTGGTCTCGCTGCACCTCGCGGCCCAGGCCCTGCAGCGCGGCGAGTGCTCACTCGCCCTGGTCGGCGGGGTGACCGTGATGGGCAGCCCCGGCATGTTCACCGCGTTCAGCAGGCAGCGCGGGCTCGCGCCGGACGGCAGGGTGAAGGCGTTCGCCGCGGCGGCCGACGGCACCGGCTTCGCCGAGGGCATCGGCCTGCTCGTGGTCGAGCGGCTGTCCGACGCGCAGCGGCACGGTCATCAGGTGCTGGCGCTGGTGCGCGGCACTGCGGTCAACCAGGACGGGGCGAGCAACGGGCTGACCGCGCCGAGCGGGACCTCGCAGCGTCAGGTGATCCGGCGCGCGCTCGCCGTCGCCGGGCTCACCGGGGCCGAGGTGGACGCGGTCGACGCGCACGGCACCGGCACCATGCTCGGCGATCCGATCGAGGCGCGCGCGATCCTCGCCACCTACGGTCAGGGGCGACCGGACGGACAGCCGCTGTGGCTCGGCTCGGCGAAGTCGAACCTCGGGCACACCCAGGCCGCGGGCGGGGCGGCCAGCGTGCTCAAGATGATCTTGGCGATGCGAAACAACCTGCTGCCCAAGACTTTGCACGTCGACGCGCCCTCGCCGAATGTCGACTGGTCGGCCGGGCAGGTCGAGCTGCTCACGTCGGCGGTCGCCTGGCCGGGCGGGGAGCGGCCGCGCCGGGCCGGCGTGTCGGCCTTCGGGATCAGCGGGACCAACGCGCACGTGATCCTGGAGGAGCCGCCCGCGCCGGTGAGCGTGCTGATGCCCGTCGCGGACGCGTCGACCGGCGTGTGGCCCGTCGCGCTGTCGGCCGCGAGCGAGCAGGCGCTGCGCGCGCAGGCCGAGCGGCTGTCCGCGTGCGTGGACGAGCACACCGTCGCCGACCTCGGCTTCTCGCTCGCGACGAGTCGCGCGTCGCTGGCGCACCGCGCGGTCGTGGTCGCCGAGAACCCGGCCGAACTGCGGCGCGGCCTGGACGCGGTGGCGTCCGGCGTGCCGGCGGCCGGGGTGTTCACCGGCGCGCCGCCGGCCGGTCGGCTCGCCTACCTCTTCACCGGGCAGGGCAGCCAGCGACTCGGGATGGGCAAGGAGCTGTGCGAGCTGTATCCCGTCTTCGCCAAGGCGCCCGACGATGCCGTCGGCTATCTGGATCTGCAACTCGATCGCTCGCTGTGGGACGTGCTGTTCGCCGAGCCGGGCTCGCCGGAGGCCGACCTGCTCGGCCAGACGGGGTACGCGCAGCCCGCGCTGTTCGCGGTCGAGGTCGCGCTGTTCCGGCTGCTCGAATCCTGGGGACTGCGGCCGGATTTCGTGGCCGGGCACTCCATCGGCGAGCTGGCGGCGGCGCACGTGTCCGGCGTGCTCTCGCTGGAGGACGCGGCGACGCTCGTCGCGGCGCGCGGCCGGTTGATGCAGGAGCTCCCGCCGGGCGGCGCCATGGCGGCGATCGCGGCGAGCGAGGCCGACGTACTGCCCCGGTTGCGCGGGCAGGTCGGGATCGCCGCGATCAACGGTCCGGCCGCGGTGGTCGTCTCCGGCGAGGAGCGCGCCGTCGACGCGGTGGTCGCCGAGTTCGCCGCCATGGGGACGAAGACCCATCGGCTGCGGGTGAGTCACGCGTTCCACTCGCCGCTCATGGAGCCGATGCTCGCGGAGTTCGGCCGGGTCGCCCAGGTGCTGACCTATGCGGCGCCGCGAATTCCCCTGGTGTCCAACGTGACCGGCACGGCGGCGCGAGGGGAGGAGCTGTGCACTCCGGAGTACTGGGTGCGTCATGTTCGCGCGGCGGTGCGTTTCCACGACGGCATCCGCTGGCTGGCAGACCAAGGCGTCACGACGTTCCTGGAACTGGGGCCGGACGCGACGCTGTCCGCCATGGGGCGGGACTGCCTCGGCGCTGAAAGCGCTGCAGCCGTCCTGGTTCCGACGATGCGGCGGGACCGGGCGGAGGGACGCGAGCTGGTCGCCGCGGTGAGCCAGGCGCACGCGCGGGGTGCGGCGCTGGACGGCGCGGGGGTCTTCGCGGGATCGGGCGGGCAGCTGGTCGCCTTGCCTACGTACGCGTTTCAGCGTCGACGCTTCTGGCTGAACCAGCCCGCCGACGCCGCCGGTCGGCTTCCGGCGGAGCATCCGCTGCTCGGCGCGGTGCTCGAGCTGGCGGGGTCGGACGGGGTCGTGCTGACCGGGCGCGTGTCGCTGCGATCGCATCCGTGGCTGGCCGATCACGTGATCGCGGGCAGCATGTTGTTGCCGGGGACCGCGTTCGTCGAGTTGGTGCTGCGCGCCGGTGATCAGGTCGGCTGCCCGCATCTGGTCGAGGTGACGCTCGACGCGCCCCTCGTCCTGCCCGCCGACGGGGTGATCGCGCTCCAAGTCACGGTCGGTTCGGCCGACGCGGACGGGCATCGAGCGGTCGAGGTGCACGCACGCCCGGACGACGCTAACGGAGATGAGCCGTGGCTGCGCCACGCCGGCGGCGTGCTGGCACCCGTCGGTTCGAGCACTGCCGGAACCGACTTCACGGAGTGGCCGCCCGTCGCCGAGCCGGTCGACCTCACCAATTGGTATGCGGCCCTTGCCGAACAGGGCTACGAGTACGGCCCGGCCTTCCGTGGTTTGCGCGCGGCCTGGCGCAGGGGGACCGAGGTGTTCGCCGAGGTGGCCCTCGCGCCGGAGACCGAGGTCGAGGGGTATGGGTTGCATCCGGCGCTGCTCGACGCAGTCCTGCACGCGACCGACCTGACCTCGGACGAGCCGGTCGGGGCGATCACGCGGCTGCCGTTCGCGTGGACCGGTGTGTCTCGGTATGCGGTGGGGCCGTCGTCGTTACGGGTTCGGATCACGCCGAACGGGACCGATGCGGTGGCCATCGAACTCGCGGACGCGGCCGGTGCGCCGGTGGCGACAGTGGCGTCCTATCGGACGCTTCCGCTGCCGGACGGGAAGCTGCGGGCTACGGGGTATGCGCGACCTTATCGAGTGGAATGGCTTCCGTTGGGGCGGGTGCCGGACATTGGCGGGCAACGGGATTCGTTCGTGATCTACCGCTGTCCGGCCACGCCGGACGGTGATGTCGTCGCGGCCGTGCGTGCGGTGACGGGCGGGGTGCTCGAACATCTGCGCGCCTGGCTCGCCGACGAACGTTCGGCGACAACGACTTTGGTAGTGGTGACCCGGGCGGCGATCGCCGTGGAGCCGGGAGAGCCGATAGACCTCGCGCAGGCACCCGTGTGGGGCTTGGTCCGTGCCGCACAGGCGGAGAACCCGGGCCGCATCGTGCTGGTCGATTCGATATGTTCCGATGCAGAGATCTTCACCGCGGTGGCCTCCGGTGAACCCGAGTTCGCCCTTCGGGACGGCGAGATGCTGGTGCCCAGGCTCGCGAGGACGGCGCGTCCGGCGGAAACCGCTGCCGTTCCATGGAATTCGACCGGAACGGTGTTGATCACCGGCGGCACCGGTGGTGTCGGCGCGCGAGTGGCCAGGCATCTGGCGACCACGCACGGCGTGCGGCGGCTGCTGCTCGTCAGCAGGCGCGGTGAGGAATCGCCCGGAATCCACGAGCTGCGCACCGAATTGCTCGGTGCGGGAGCCGAAGTGGTCGTGGCGGCCTGTGACGTCGCCGACCGGGCGGCGCTCGCCGAGTTGCTGCGCTCGATTCCGGCCGAGCACCCGCTGACCGCCGTGGTACACGCCGCGGGGGCGATCGATGACGGCCTGATCGGCGCGTTGACCCCCGAGCGCCTCGATCGCGTCTTCCGGCCGAAGGTGGACGCGGCGTGGCATCTGCACGAGCTGACCCGCGAGCTGAAACTGTCGGTGTTCGTGCTGTTCTCATCGACGGCGGCGCTGCTCGACGGTGCGGGGCAGGCGAACTACGCTGCGGCCAACGCCTTCCTCGACGCGTTGGCGATGCACCGCGCCGCCGCGGGCCTGCCGGCCACCGCGCTGTCGTGGGGGCTGTGGCCGGGGGAGGGCATGGCCGCGGGGCTGGACGCGGCCGCGCTACGCCGAATCGAACGCCTCGGCTTGCGCACCTTGACGGTGCCGCAGCAGTTGGAGCTGTTCGACGCGGCATTGGCCGGTAGCGAATCCGCCGTCGTCCCTGTGCGATTCGATCCGCGCGCGCTTCCTGTAGATCCGCCCCCGGTGGCCCGTTCGTTGATCCGGGCACAAACCCGGCGCGCGACGAATACCGCGGGTGCCGACGAACCCTCGCTGGCACGTCGACTGTCCGGGGCGTCGGAAGCCGAACGGGCGGAACAACTGCTGGAGTTGGTGCGCACCCAGACGGCGGCGGTGCTCGGATTCGGCAGCGGCGCCGAGATCGCGCCGGACCGAGCCTTCACCGAGATCGGCTTCGACTCCTTGGCCGCGGTGGAGCTGCGCAACCGGCTCAACGCCGACACCGGCCTGCGCCTCACCGCCACAATGACTTTCGACTACCCGACGCCGCGCGCACTCGCCGAACATCTGGACGACGCGGTGGCGGGCGTGCGCCCCGCACCGGTACGGCGGACTCCGGTCGCGTCGGCTCCGGCGGACGAGCCGATCGCGATCGTCGGCATGGCCTGCCGCTACCCGGGCGGGGTTCGCTCGCCCGAGGAGCTGTGGCGGATGGTCGCCGAGGGCCGGGATGTCATCTCCGCCTTCCCGGCCGACCGGGGCTGGGACCGCGACGTGTACGACCCGGAGCGGGGCAAGCCCGGCCGAAGCTACTCGCGCGAAGGCGGATTCCTCTACGACGCCGCCGAATTCGACGCGGGCTTCTTCGGGATCAGCCCGCGCGAGGCACAGGCGATGGATCCGCAGCAGCGGCTGCTGCTCGAGATCTCCTGGGAGACCTTCGAGCGGGCGGGGATCGACCCGCTCTCGATGCGCGGCACCGACACCGGCGTGTTCGCCGGGGTCATGTACCACGACTGGGGCCTGCGACTGACGCCACTGCCGGAGGAACTGGCGGGATACCACGGCAACGGCAGCCTCGCCAGCGTGGTGTCCGGCCGGGTCGCCTACGCCCTCGGCCTCGAGGGACCCGCAATCACCGTGGATACCGCCTGCTCCTCGTCGCTGGTGGCGATGCACTGGGCCATGCAGGCGCTGCGGCGTGGCGAGTGCGGTCTGGCCTTGGCGGGCGGCGTGACGGTCATGTCGACTCCCGACACGTTCATCGATATGAGCAGGCAGGGCGGACTGGCCGCGGACGGTCGCTGCCGCTCGTTCGGCGCGGGCGCCGACGGCACCGGCTGGGGCGAGGGCGTCGGAATGCTGCTGCTGGAGCGGTTGTCCGACGCCCGCCGCCACGGCCACCGGGTGCTCGGGCTCGTGCGCGGGTCCGCGGTGAACTCCGACGGCGCGAGCAATGGGCTGACCGCGCCCAACGGCCCGGCCCAGCAGCGCTTGATCCGGCACGCGCTGGATGGGGCCGGGCTGAGCTTCGCGGACGTGGATGTGGTCGAGGGGCACGGCACCGGGACGCGCCTGGGCGATCCGATCGAGGCGCAGGCGCTGCTGTCCACCTATGGGCAGGAGCGGCCCGCGGGTGAGCCGCTGTGGCTCGGCTCGATCAAGTCGAACATGGGACACACCCAGGCCGCCGCGGGCGTGGCCGGCGTGATCAAGATGGTGCTGGCGATGCGACACGGGGTGATCCCGCGCTCGCTGCACGCGGAAACGCCTACATCGCAGGTCGATTGGGAATCCGGCGCGGTGGCCCTGGTGACCGAGTCGAGGGCGTGGCCCGAGCTGGGGCGGCCGCGCCGGGCCGGTGTCTCGTCGTTCGGGATCAGCGGGACCAATGCGCATCTGATCGTCGAGCAGGCCCCTCTCGAGGATCGCTCCTTGCTGCCGGACGATGCGCCCGCCCTGATTCCGTGGATCGTCAGCGCACGGACTCCCGAAGCCCTCCGGGCACAGGCCGCTTCGCTGCTCGAGTACTTGGAGACGTTGCCGGACAACCGAATCGCCGACGCGGGCCGAGCGCTGGTGAACACCCGTGCCGCGCTCGAACATCGGGCCGTGCTGCCGGCGGCGGATCGCGAGGAACTAACCGACGCCCTCACGGCGGTCGTGAACGGTGCGGGCACGGTGCTCGATTCGGTGCGCGACGGCAAGCTCGCGCTGCTGTTCTCCGGCCAGGGCGCGCAACGTCCAGGCATGGGACGCGAACTGTACGAGGCGTTTCCGGTGTTCGCCGCCGCCTTCGACGCGGTCGCGGCGGAGCTGGACCCGGCGTGGGAGCTGCCGCTGCGGACCGTGCTGTGGGACGCGGACGAGACGCTGTTGAGCCGGACCGAGTACGCCCAAGGCGGCTTGTTCGCGTTCGAGGTCGCGCTGTTCCGGCTGCTCGAATCCTGGGGTGTGCGGCCGGATTTCGTCGCCGGGCACTCGATCGGCGAGCTGACGGCCGCCCATGTGGGCGGGGTGTTGTCGCTGCCGGACGCGGCGCGGTTGGTGGCCGCACGCGGCCGGTTGATGCAGGCCCTGCCGGAGGGCGGCGCGATGGTCGCGGTACAGGCGAGCGAGGCCGAAATAGTGCCCTGGCTGCGCGAGGGCGTGGAGATCGCCGCGGTGAACGCGCCGGACTCGATCGTGCTGTCCGGGTCGGCAGAACCCGTGCTCGCGACGGCGGAGCGGCTGCGCGCGCAGGGGCGTAAGACCTCGAGGCTGCGGGTCTCGCACGCCTTCCACTCGGCGCTGATGGAGCCGATGCTCGAGGAGTTCCGCGCGGTCGCTGAGCGGATCGAGTACCGGACGGCCGCGGTGCCGGTCGTGTCGAACCTGACCGGGAGCGTCGTCGCCGAGTTCGACGCCGACTACTGGGTGCGGCACGTCCGCGCGACCGTGCGTTTCGCCGATGGTCTCCAG
>NZ_BAGH01000564.1 GCF_000308715.1 Nocardia tenerifensis NBRC 101015 | reverse complement strand
GCACGCCGAACAACTGCGCGACACCACCCTCTACATCTCCACCGGCACCGGACAACCCGGACCACTCGACACCCCGGCCGCCCTGCACGGCGACCTGATCCAGTCGACCTGGCAGCTGATTTTCGGCTCGCCCCTGGAGGCCATCATGAACATGTGCACCACGCAGCTGCGAGAGCGCTTCCAGCAGTTGGGGATTCCGGCGACGTTCGACTTCCACCCGATCGGCACCCACTCGTGGGGCTACTGGGAGCAGGACCTGCACAACTCCTGGCCGCTCTTCGAAGCGGCACTGACCAAGTGAAATCCGCTGCGGCTCAAGGAAGTATCGAGTCGATGTAGCCGCCGTCCACCCGGACCGCGCCGCCGGTGGTCGCGGAGGCGCGCTCCGAGCTGAGGTAGACGACCATATTACCGATCTCGGTTGGCTCGATCAGTCGTTGGATCAACGAGTACGGCCGGTGTTCGCGCATGAACCGGCGCTGCGCCTCGTCCCACGGCAGATCCGCGCCGACGAGGTCGCGCACGAAGTCCTCCACCCCCGGCGTGTGCGTCGGGCCGGCCATCACGGAGTTGACCGTGACTCCGGTGCCCGCCGCGGCTTTCGCGAATCCGCGAGTGACGGCGAGCAGAGCCGTCTTCGTGGTTCCGTAGTGGACCATCTCGACCGGCGTGACGACCGCGGAGTCGCTGGCTATGTTCATCACCCGGCCGAAGCCACGAGCCATCATGCCCGGCAAGTACATTCGGATCAGCCGGACCGCCGACAGCACATTGACCTCGAAGTAGCGGCGCCACTCGTCGTCCTCGATGTCGAGGACCGGCTTGGCTCCGAAGATGCCGAGGTTGTTGACCAGGATGTCCAGCTCGCCGACCGCCTCGCGCAACCGCTCGGCCCCCGCGGCGGAGGCGAGGTCCGCGGCCACGGGGCTGACCCTGGCGTCGGGCACCTCGTCGGTGACGGTCGTGCACGCGGCCTCGGTCTTGGCGTCGTCGCGCCCGTTGACCGTCACCGACGCACCCGCCCTGGCCAACTCGGTGGCGATGGCCAGCCCGATGCCCTGGCTCGAACCCGAGACCAGCGCGCGCCGTCCGGAAAGATCGATGTCCATGCCCCGATGGTGCCGCACCGGGGCGGCCGAACCCGTCCGACGCGCGGAGCGGCCCACAGAGATCGATTTCGGCGAAGTTTCGTTCACCCCGACGCTAACCGTCGCGCGGCACGGCCGTGCCCCATAGCGTCGAAGGGTGAGTGCGAAGCGACGACCGTTGAAAACCGTTACCGGAGTGAGTGGTTCGCCGGATGTCTACGCGGCCGCGCTGAATCCGGGGCGATCCACGCTCGCCTCGGCCGTCGAGATCGCGAAACTCGCCGAGGCCAATAGGTTCGACGCGCTCTTCGCCGCGGACCTGCTCAGTTTCGGCGCGCAGGGCGCGATCGGCGCGCAGGAACCGCTGATCGTCCTGTCCGCGCTGAGCGCGGTGACCACCCATGTCGGGCTGATTGCCACGGTCACGACCACTTTTCAGCATCCCTACAACCTCGCCCGGCTGTTCGGCACCCTCGACCATGTCAGCAACGGCCGCGCCGCCTGGAACGCGGTGACCTCGTCGGTGGGCGAGGAGAACTACGGCGACGGGGATCTGCCGACGCCCGAGCAGCGCTACGAGCGCGCCGCGGAGTCGCTCGAGGTGGTCAACGCGCTGTTCGACAGCTGGCGGCCCGGCGCGCTCACCGCGGACGGGCGCGGCGGCGCGATCCTGGACGCGGAGCTGGTCCGGCCGATCGACCACGCGGGCACGTACTTCACGGTGCGCGGGCCGTTGAACATCCCGCCGCTGCCGCAGCGACGCCCGGTGCAGTTCCAGGCCGGCCAGTCCGAGGCGGGCATCGAGCTCGGGGCGCGGTTCGCCGAGGTGGTCTTCACCTCGCTGCCGACGCTCGACGACGCCATCACCTACGCGAAGAAGATCCGCACGCGCGCCGCGGAATTGGGGCGCGCGGACGGCTTGCCGCTGATCATGAGCTCGTTCCACGCCACCTACGGCGCCAGCGAGGCCGAGGTGCGTCGCCTGGTGCGCGAACGAGACGAGGCCACCGACTTCGAGGCGGGCCGGCTCGCGCTCGCCGACATGCTCGGCGGCGGCATCGATCTGACCGGCCTGCCGTTGGACCGGCCGATCCCGGAAAGCCTGCTGCCCGACATGCGTTCGGTGCGGCGACGCCGCGGCCGCGTCGAGATCTTCAGCGCCTTCGCCCGTTCCGGAAAGACCCTGCGCGAGTTGATCATCGCCGCCAAAGACACGGGCCACTGGGCCGCCGCCGGCACCCCCGAACAACTAGCCGACGCGATCGCCGAGCGCTACGACGCGGGCGTGCTAGACGTCATCAGCCTCGGCGGCCTCACCGACCCACGCACCCGCGACTTCCTACTGAACGGCCTACTCCCCGAACTACGCCGCCGCAACATCATCGGCCACGACTACCGCGGCAGCACCTTCCGCGACAACCTCGAACTCCCTCCCCTACCGCCGATCTGAGCCCTGCCGGACACCGATCAGCCCGCGCCCGTCCGAGGCGCACCATCTGCGCGATACGAAATGGGTACGGTCCCCAGCTCGACCGAGGGGACGGCCTGGTCGACAATGGCGGCGATGGTGACTACGACCGCACGCCGAATCGCGCACGAGTTTCTCGAACGCCACGGGCTCACCACGATCTTCGGTAATCCGGGGTCGAATGAACTGCCGTTTTTGGCGGAGTTGCCTGCCGGGTTCCGCTACATTCTCGGGCTGCACGAGGGGGCGGTGGTGGCGATGGCGGACGGGTACGCGCAGGCCCTCGGCCGCCCGGCACTGGTCAATCTGCACTCCGCCACCGGTTCCGGGAACGCGCTGGGCGCGCTCACCAACGCGGTCGCCTCCCGCGCGCCGCTGGTGCTCACGGCGGGCCAGCAGGTCCGCTCGGCCATGGGGATCGAGGCGGTGCTGACGAATGTCGATGCGACGCAGTTGATGCGGCCGCTGGTCGGGTGGTCCGGGGAGCCGAGCTGCGCCGCCGATGTCCCCCGGTCGTTGGCGCAGGCGGTGTTCGAGGCGCAGTTGCAGCGGCGGCCGGCGTATCTGTCGGTGCCCTACGACGATTGGTCCGTCGAGCTCGACGCGAACGCCGTCGCGGTCACCGACCGGAGCGTCCGGCTCGGGCAGCAGCCCAGCGAGGCCCAACTGGCCGACCTGGTCGCCGCCGTCGCGGCCGCCCGAAATCCGGCGCTGGTGCTCGGCGGCGATATCGACGCGGCCGGGCTGTTCGAGCGGGCGGTCGCGCTCGCCGAACATCTGGAGTCGCCGGTGTGGCAGGCGCCGTCGCCGCATCGGCTCTCATTTCCCAACCGCCACCGGCTCTTTCGCGGGGTCCTGCCCGCGAGCATCGCGGCGGTGGAGCGCGCGATGTCCGGCCACGATCTCGTGCTCGTCTCGGGCGCACCGGTCTTCCGCTACCACCAGCACGAGCCGGGGCGGTATCTGCCGGAGGGCACGCGGCTGATCCAGGTGACCGACGACGCGGGCGCCGCCGCCCGCGCACCGGTGGGTACGGCGCTGGTCGCCGACGTCGCGCCGGTGTTCGAGGCGCTCCTGCACAGGATCCCCGCGCGCGCATCCGACAACGCGGCACGCTTCCTGGCGAACCCCGAACCGGCCACTGCCGCCGAGCATTCCGGCCTGCACCCCGAGCAGGTTTTCGCCGCCCTGCGCGAAACACAGCCCGCCGAAACGTGTTACGTCGTCGAGTCGACGTCCACCAATGCCGCGTGGTGGCGGCAGATCGATCTGCGCGAGCCCGGCTCGTACTTCTGGCCCGCAGCGGGCGGACTCGGCTTCGGGCTGCCCGCCGCCGTCGGCGTGGCACTGGCCCTCCCGGAGCGGCCTGTCGCGGCCGTAATCGGCGACGGCTCAGCCAATTACGGCATCACCGCGCTGTGGACCGCCGCCCGCTACCGGGTGCCCGTCACCTTCGTGATCCTGCGCAACGGCACCTACGGCGCGCTGGAGTGGTTCGCCGAGCTCCTCGGCACGCCGGACGTGCCGGGCACCGACATCGGCGGGATCGACTTCACCGCGCTCGCCGCCGGTTACGGCGTACCCGCCACGGCGGCAACCGATCTCGACGGCCTGCGCGCCGCGCTGCGCTCGCCGACGGACGGCCCGCGACTCATCCAGGTCGACACCGCTCCGACCAGGCCGGCCTGAGCGAGGACGACACGCGGCTCGGTCTTGTCCCGGACGAGCCTTCACAGTACTGTCCAGACACATGTCCAGTCTTGTCTGGGCGGTACTGCGGGAAGGATTTCCACATGGCACTGGTCAAGCCGCAGCGGGTGTCCGGCGGGGCGGACGAGCACGGGCACCTCGAGGAGTTCCGCACCGATCCGATCGGGTTGATGCGCCGGGTGCGGGCGGAGTGCGGGGAGGTCGGGACCTTCGAGCTGGCCGGTCGCGACGTCGTGCTGCTGACGGGCGCGCAGGCCAACGAGTTCTTCTTCCGGGCGGGCGACGACGAGCTCGATCAGGGCGCGGCCTATCCGTTCATGACACCGATCTTCGGCGCGGGCGTCGTGTTCGACGCGCCGCCGGAGCGGCGCAAGGAGATGCTGCACAATCAGGCGCTGCGTGGGGAATTCATGCGCGGGCACGCCGCGACCATCGCCGCCGAGGTCGACCGCATGCTGGCCGGCTGGGGTGACGCGGGCGAGATCGACCTGCTCGAGTTCTTCGCCGAGCTGACCATCTACACCTCCTCGGCCTGTCTCATCGGGGTGAAGTTCCGCAACGAGCTGGACGCCCGGTTCGCGCGGCTCTACCACGAGCTCGAGCAGGGCACCGACGCGCTGGCCTATGTCGACCCGTACGCGCCGATCGAGAGCTTCCGCCGCCGCGACGCGGCCCGCGCGCAACTGGTCGAGCTGGTGCAGTCGATCATGCACGGGCGCGCGGCGAATCCGCCGTCGGGCAAGGACTCTCGCGACATGCTCGACATCCTGATCTCGGTCAAGGACGAGAACGGCGCGCCGCGTTTCACGGCCAGCGAGATCACCGGCATCTTCATCTCGATGATGTTCGCCGGTCACCACACCACCTCCGGCACCGCGGCGTGGACCATCATCGAATTGCTGCGGCACCCGGAGATATTGAGCACCGTGGTCGCCGAGCTCGACGAGTTGTTCGCCGACGGTTCGGAGGTCAGCCACAACGCACTGCGCCAGATCCCCAATCTGGAGGCGGCGCTGAAGGAGACGCTGCGGCTGCACCCGCCGCTGATCATCGTGATGCGCATCGCCCGAGGCGAGTTCGAGGTGTGCGGGCACCGGATCGCGCCGGGCGACATGGTGGCGGCGACGCCCGCCGTCTCCAACCGGATCCCCGAGGACTTCCCCGACCCGGACGCCTTCGACCCGGGCCGCTACCTCGACCCGCGCCAAGAGGACATCGTCAACCGCTGGACCTGGATTCCGTTCGGGGCGGGCCGTCATCGCTGCGTCGGGGCGGCCTTCGCGCTCATGCAGCTCAAGGCGATCTTCTCGATCCTGTTGCGGGACTGGGAGTTCGAGCTGTCCCAGCCGTCGGACACCTACCGCAACGATCACTCCAAGATGGTGGTGCAGCTGCGGCAGCCGTGCCGCGTCCGCTACCGAAGGCGCTGAACCGCCGCGCGATCAGACCCGTCGGCTGGGCGAACGCAGGCCGCGGCGGGGGTGGGAACGCGTCGATCTCTGAACCGGTGTGGCCCGCCCCGCGGTATCGCTACCGCGGGGCGGGCCACTTCCCCGTACGCCCACCGAACGCCGCCACGTTCACGCGGGCACGTTGATCTTAGCCGGTCTCGGGCCCGTCGTGGCGCAACCCGCTAGCCCGTGTGCAAGGCGCGGAAGACCCGGTGCAGTTCCGCCTTGTCTTCGAAGCCGATGCCGGGCGTGTCGGTGAGGCGCAGGCGACCGTGCTCGACGACGGCCGCGTCGGCGAAACCGCCGGTCGGCTGGAACTCGCCGGGGTAGGACTCGTTGCCGCCGAGCCGCAGCGCCGCCGCGATGTGCAGGGCGAACTGGTGGCCGCCGTGCGGGATGCAGCGGCGGCTGGACCAGCCGTGTTGCCGCAGCATGTCCTGGATTCGCAGGTACTCGACGAGGCCGTACCCCAGAACCGGGTCGAACTGGAGATAGTCGCGGTCAGGACGCATACCCGCATAGCGAATGAGGTTGCGGGCGTCGGACAGCGAGAAAAGGTTCTCGCCCGTGGCCAGCGGGCCCGGATACCGCTCGGACAGCGTCGCGTGCAGCGCGAAGTCGAGCGGGTCGCCGGGCTCCTCGTACCAGAACAGGCCGTACGGGGCGAGCGCGCGGCCGTACTCGAGCGCGGTGTCGAGGTCGAAGCGGCCGTTGGCGTCCACCGCCAGGCGCGAGCCGTCGCCGTCGAGGACGTCGAGCACGGCCTCGACCCGTTCGACGTCCTCGGCCAGGCTCGCGCCGCCGATCTTCATCTTCACCACGTCGTAGCCCTGGTCGAGGAAGCCGCGCATCTCGTCCTGGAGTTCGGTCAGCCCCCTGCCCGGCGCGTAGTAGCCGCCCGCCGCGTAGACGAAGACGTCCTCGTCCGGCGCGCCCAGACCGTAGTGCCGGCTGAGCCACCGGTACAGCGGCAGCCCGGCCAGTTTGGCGGCGAGGTCGAACAGCGCCATGTCGAGCACGCCGACGGCGACCGATCGTTCGCCGTGCCCGCCCGGTTTCTCGTTGCGCAGCATGGCATTCCACGCGCGCGCCGGATCGACGGCCGCCCCGTCGTCGGTGAGCAGCTCGTCCGGGTCGGCCCGCAGCAGGCGGGGAATGACGCGGCGGCGCAGGATCTCTCCCGCGCTGTAGCGGCCGTTGGAGTTGAACCCGTAGCCGACGACCGGTTCACCGTCTCTGACGACATCGCTGACCACCGCGACGACGGAACAGTCCATGGCGCTGAAGTCGATGAACGCGTTGCTCATCGAGGAGCTGATCGGCACGACGCCTTCGTGAATTGCGACGATTCGTGGCATTTCTACTCTCCTACAGTGGTTTTCGTGCGCGACCACCCGATGGTGCGGGCGGCCAGCGCACGGTCGAGGCCGTCGGGTTCCCAGCGCGCGATGACGACGGTCGCCACCGCGTTGCCGAGCACATTGGTCAGGGCTCGGACGAGCGAGAGAAAACGGTCGACCGAGAGGACGAGCGCGAGGCCGGCCACCGGCACCAGGCTGGTGGCCGCGACCGTGTTCGCCAGCGTGATGAAGGCCGAACCGCTCACGCCCGCAGTGCCTTTGGACAGCACGAGAAAGACGAGGAACAGCCCGAGCTGATCGCCGAAGCCGAGCGGGATGCCGTACACCTGCCCGATGAAGACGACGCAGATCGGGATGACGACCGCGACCCCGTCCAGGTTGAACGAGAAGCCGGTCGGCACAACCAGTCCCACCACGCTGCGGCGGCAGCCGACCTGTTCGAGCCGCTCCATCAGTTGCGGCAGCACCGCTTCCGACGAGGAGGTGCCGAGCACGACCGCCAGCTCCTTGCGCAGCACCTTGATCAACCGCGGCAGCGAGAACCCGGCGAGCAGCGCGACGCCGCCGAGCACGACGATCACGAAAACCGCTAGCGCGAGCGCGGATACCGCGACCAGCTTCATCAGCGCGGTCAGGGTCTCCGGACCGTACTTGCCGACCGTCGCAGCGACCGCGCCGAAGGTGCCGACGGGCGCGAGCAGCATGATCATCTGGATCATCCGGAAGAACACGTCAGTCAGCTTGTAGCAGCCATCGACGATGGGCCGAGAGATCCTGTCCGGCAACCGGATCAGGGCGACCGCGAACAGCACGGCGAAAATCAGGACCTGGATGATGCTGCCGGTGGCGAACGCGTTGACGGCGTTGTCCGGCACCATGTTCAGCAGGAACGCGCCGAACGAGTTGTCCTTCGCGCCGCCGGCGACGTAGCTCGACAGCTCATCGGAGGCGTGCGCGGGCGGCGCGACACCGGCGCCGGGGCGCAGCAGATTCACCGCGAGCAGCCCCAGCAGCATGCCCACCGTGGTCACGATCTCGAAGTAGATCAGTGCCCGCGCCGCGATCCGGCCGACCGTCTTCATCCCGCCGGTCGCCACGATCCCGGTGACCATCACCAGAAAGACGATCGGCGCGATGAGCATCTGGATCAGCGCGATGAACGCCTTCGCGATCGGCTGCGTGCTCGCCGCGGCCGCCGGCGCGACGATCCCGAATATCGCCGCGACGACGGCCGCGATCAGCACCTGGAAGCTGGTGTTGGCGGCGAGCCTGCGCCACCTGGGCCGAGGCGTCGACTCCGGCGCGGCCTCGATTGCCGTGTCCGTCATGGGAATCGCCGCGCATCACAGGTCGCGGACGAGGGTGTCGCGCAGGGCGGCGCGGTCCACCGTCAGGCCGAGGCCGGGCCGGTCGGGCACCGCGATCCGGCCGTCGACCGGTCTCGGCGCGTCCGGGAACAGCAGCTCGCCGACCTGCACCATGCCGAGGTGCCACTCGAGGATCCAGCCGTTCATCAGCCCCGCCAGGGTGTGCAGGTTGAACAGCGGCCAGCCGCCGCCGTGGGCGAGCGGCAGGTTGTAGATCTGCGCGAGGTGGGCGGCCTTGCGCGCCTCGGTGAAGCCCCCGCAGTAGCAGACATTGGGCTGCAGAATGTCCACGGCCTGCCGCTCGACCAGCTCGCGCAGCCGCCAGCGGTGCCCCTCCATCTGCCCGGCCGCGAGCGGAATCCTGGTGTGCGAGCGCAGATCCGCCATCGCCCGCGCGTCGTTCTGGTGCAGCGGCTCCTCGAACCAGGTGAGGTTCGCGTCCTCCACCGCGCGGCACAGGCAGGCGGCCTCGACGGGGGTGAACAGGTAGTTGGCGTCGATCATCAGATCCACGCCCGCGCCGACCGTTTCGCGCACGGCGTGGACGCGCGCCGCGTCCTCGCGCCAGCCGCTCTTGTCCACCGCCACCACGAGCTTCAGCGCGGTGAAGCCCTGGTCGAGTTGCAACTGCGCTGCGGCGCAAAGAGTTTCGCGGTCGTACTGGGGGAAGCCGAACGTCACGTACACCGGCACCTCGGTGCGCGCGCCGCCGAGCAGGCTCGCGACCGAACGGCCCGCGGCCTTGCCCTGGATATCCCACAGGGCGATGTCGAGCAACGAGAGGGCGCTGGACACCACGCCTGTCATGGTCCGCGGGTTCAGGGTGCGCCATACCCGGTGGTGGATCGCCTCCACCTCGCGCGGATCCATGTCGACCACGGCGGGCAGGAAGTGCCGCTCCAGCGCGACGACCACCGCCCTGGCGAGAAAGTGACCGGTGAGGGCGACACCGGTCAGTCCTTCGTCGGTCTCCATCTCGCAGAAGACGAATTCGCGCTGCTCCTCGCGGCCGTAGCCGCTGACCCGCTCGCTCAGCAGCGGCACGTCGATCGAGGTGGTGTGCACGCTGGCGCGGATGTCTTTGATCTTCATTCCGTCCTCCTTCTCTTCATCGGACGGTGCGTCGAGTCTGCGCGCGTAAATCGTCAACTGTCAACGATTTGCAATTGACGATCATACGTGCGACACTGCGAAGTCGCTCGTACGGGCAAGGGAGTGTGGATGGCCGAGCAGGTACAGGCGATGACCGCGCTGCAGCGGCGGGTGGCCGAGCATCAGTCCAGTTCGCTCCTGCAGGTGATCGCCGAGGAACTCGAGCAGCTGATCATCACCGGCGTGCTCACCGGCGGCGACCGGATCAACGAGTCGTCGCTCGCCGCGCGGCTCGGCGTCAGCCGCGGGCCGGTGCGCGAGGCGCTGCGCCGGCTCGAACGCGGCAAACTCGTCGAATTCCGCACCAACAGAGGCATGTTCGTGCGCGAAATCTCGGTGGACGAGGCCGCTCAGCTCTACGACATCCGGGCCAGCCTGTTCGGCTTGGCCGGACGGCTTGCCGCCGAACGCATCTCGGCCCAGCAGCTGGCCGATCTGCGCGAACGGGTCGAGCAGTTACAAGCCGCGGTCCCCGCCGTGGACGACTACTACCCCCGCAACGTCGACCTACACCGCACCCTGGTCGCGCTCTCGGCCAACCCGCGGCTCGCCGACCTCTACGACGACGTCTCCAAGGAGCTACACCTCTTCCGCCGCCACGGCCTCGAATCCGATGCCGCACGCCATCTTTCGAACTGCCAGCACGCGGAGATCCTCGACGCCGTCGAGCACCGCGACCCCGCCGCCACCGGTCGCCTCATGGAGGCCCACATCCTGTCCGGCAAGGAGCGCATGCTCGCCGCACTGCGCGACTGAGTGGCGCGATCGGCCTGCCAGGCTCGGCGGCGGGCCGTAGGGTGGCGATGTGATGTCTACAGTGCAGATGCTCGGTCTCGGCGGCGTGATCCTGGTGGCGGCCATGTCGCCGGGGCCGGATTTCTTTATCGTGACGCGAAGTTCGGCGCTGTCGGGCAGGCGAGCCGGAATGGCCTGTGCGGCAGGGATCGCCGGTGGGGTGTTCCTGTGGTCGGTGGTGAGCGCGCTCGGCGTCGCCGGACTGCTCGCCGCGTCCGCGGTGGCCTTCACGATCGTCAAGCTCCTCGGCGCGGGTTACCTTATGCTGCTGGGGGTTCGGGCGCTGCTGGCCGCTCGCCGCGGCGGCTACGAAGCGACAGCCGACCTGCCCGCGGACGGGCCGAGCGCGGCGGCGGCCTTTCGCCAGGGTCTGCTGACCAACCTCCTCAACCCGAAGGTCGCGGTCTTCTTCCTCGCCCTGCTCCCCCAGTTCGTGCCCGCCGAACCCGCCGTCACCGACACCATTTCGCTCGGCGCCGTCGCCGCCCTAGTCTCCCTGACCTGGTTCACGGTGCTCGCCAACGTAGTCGGCGCACTGCGCGGCCTGCTCGCCAGGGCCAGCGTGCGCCGCGCCATCGACACCGTCATGGGCACCCTGCTCGTAGCCTTCGGCGTCCGGATCGTCTTGCAGAGCAACTGATCCGATCGCTCGGCGGCAGACGGTCACCGAGGAACGAGGTCGCACAACATACGCAACCTCGCTGGTTTCCTCACACAAAAATAGGCATTTGCGAGGCGTTTTCGCGCTGCTCGACGGTCGGTAGCGTGCGAAACAGATCGGTCGCATCGATGTCTGGAGGATCCCGACGGTGAAGAATCATCTCGTTCGTACACACCGCTCCGCCGAGCGTTTCCCGCGCGAGGAGCATCTCGCGTGGCGCATCGCCGAGGTCGCCACCGACCCGGTCGAGGTGGCGTCGGAGACCGCGGAGATGATCGTCAATCGCATCATCGACAATGCCGCGGTCGCGGCGGCCGCGCTCACCCGTCGCCCGGTCGCCAACGCCCGCGCCCAAGCCTCGGCGCACCCGTATCGGCCGGGCGCCGCGGTCTTCGGCGTCGACGGCGGCTACTCCCCCGAGTGGGCCGCCTTCGCCAACGGCGTCGCGGTGCGCGAACTCGATTTCCACGACACCTTTCTCGCCGCGGAGTACTCCCACCCCGGCGACAATATCCCGCCGATCCTGGCGGTGGCCCAGCACGCGGGGCGCACCGGCCGGGACCTGATCCGCGGCCTGGCCACCGGCTACGAGATCCAGATCGACCTGGTGCGCGCGATCTGCCTGCACGAGCACAAGATCGACCACGTCGCCCACCTCGGCCCGTCCGCCGCCGCCGGCCTCGGCACCCTGCTCGGGCTCGACGCCGCGACCATTTACCAGGCCATCGGCCAAGCCTTGCACACCACGACCGCGACCAGGCAGTCGCGCAAGGGCGAGATCTCCAGTTGGAAGGCGTACGCGCCGGCCTTCGCGGGCAAGATGGCCGTCGAGGCCGTCGACCGGGCGCTGCGCGGCGAGGGCGCGCCCGCCCCGATCTGGGAGGGCGAGGACGGCGTGATCGCCTGGCTGCTCGGCGGGCCCGACCGGGAGTACTCGGTCCCGCTGCCCGGACCCGGCGAGCCGAAGCGGGCCATCCTCGACTCCTACACCAAGGAGCACTCGGCGGAGTACCAGAGTCAGGCGCCGATCGACCTCGCGCGCCGAATGCGTTCGCGGATAAGCGATCTCGATCAAATCGACTCGATCGTGTTGCACACCAGCAGGCATACGCACGTCGTCATCGGCACCGGCTCCGGCGATCCGCAGAAGTTCGACCCGGCGGCCTCGCGGGAGACGCTCGACCACTCGGTGATGTACATCTTCGCGGTCGCGCTGCAGGACGGAACCTGGCACCACGAGTGGTCTTACGCGCCCGAGCGCGCCCGGCGGCCCGACACCGTCGCGCTGTGGCGCAAGATCTCGACCGTCGAGGATCCCGAGTGGACCCGGCGCTACCACGCCACCGACCCTGCGGAGAAGGCCTTCGGCACGCGGGCCGAGGTGCGGCTGCGCAGCGGGGAAGTGATCGTCGACGAGCTCGCGGTCGCCGACGCGCACCCGCTCGGCGCCAAGCCGTTCGCCCGCGAGCAGTACCTCGAGAAGTTCCGCACGCTCGCCGAGGGCGTCGTCGCACCGGCCGAGCAAGATCGGTTCCTCGACGCCGCGCAGCGCACCGCCGAGCTCGGTGCCGGGGAGTTGTCGCAATTGTCGTTCACGGTGTCCGACGAGGTGCTCGCGCGGGCGCCGAAGCTGCCGAAGGGACTGTTCTGATGAGCGGGCTGCTTGCCGCGGCGACCTCGGCCGCCGACAAACGCGCGGCGTTTCGCGCGGGCCTGGCCTCCGGCACGATTCAGCGGCTGCCCGGGGCGTTCAATCCGTTGGTGGCCAGGCTGATTCAGGAGATCGGGTTCGACGGCGTCTACGTCTCCGGCGCGGTGGTGTCGGCCGAGCTGGCGCTGCCCGATATCGGATTGACGACGCTGAGCGAGGTGGCCGAGCGCGGGCGGCAGATCGCCGGGGTCACCGATCTGCCGGTGCTCATCGACGCTGACACCGGGTTCGGCGAGCCGATGAACGCGGCACGCACCGTGACGCTCCTCGAGGACTCCGGGGTCGCCGGGTGTCACCTCGAGGATCAGGTCAATCCGAAACGCTGCGGGCACCTCGACGGGAAGGCCGTCGTGCCCACCGAGGAGATGATGCGCCGGTTGCGGGCGGCCGTAACCGCCAGGCGCGACCCGAATTTCGTGATCTGCGCGCGCACCGACGCCGCCGGGATCGAGGGCATCGACGCCGCCATCGAGCGCGCGGAGGCGTACGCCCAAGCCGGAGCGGATCTGGTCTTCACCGAAGCCTTGCGCGACGCAGGCGATTTCACGAAGTTCCGGGACGCGGTGCCGACTCCGTTGCTGGCCAACATGACCGAGTTCGGCAAGTCCGAGCTGCTGTCGGCGCGGACCCTGGAAGCGATCGGCTACAACGCCGTGATCTATCCGGTTTCCGCACTGCGCCTGGCGATGTGGGCGGTCGAGAACGGGCTGCGGGAGCTCCTCGCCGAGGGCACCCAGGCCGGGCTGCTCGACCGGATGCAGCAGCGCAGCCGCCTGTACGAACTGCTGCGGTACGAGCGCTACAACGAATTCGATTCCGCCGTCTACGATTTCAGTCTGCGAGGGGACCAGTGACCACAGCATCGCATCGCGGGGCGGTGGATACCGCCGTGCACAAGGGGCTCGCCGGTGTCGTCGTCGACACCACCGCCGTGTCCAAGGTAGTGCCGGAGACCAACTCGCTGACCTACCGCGGCTACGCAGTGCAGGATCTGGCCGAGCACTGCGGCTTCGAGGAGGTCGCGTACCTGCTGTGGTACGGCGAACTGCCCGACCACGCTCAGCTGGAACGGTTCTGCCAACGCGAGCGCGCCGCCCGCCGCGCCAACCGGTCGCTGCTGTCGCTGGTGACGAGGATGCCCGACACCTGCCACCCGATGGACGTCGTCCGCACCGCCATCAGCTACCTCGGCGCCGAAGACCCCGCCGAGGACGACAACAGCCCGGATGCCAACCGCGCCAAAGCCTTACGAATGATGGCGGTGCTGCCGACCATTGTCGCGGCCGATCACCGTCGCCGGCACGGCCAGGACCCGATCGCGCCGCACTCGCATCTCGGGTTCGCCGAGAACTTCCTGAACATGTGCTTCGGCACGATCGCGCCCCGAAAGCTGGTGAAGGCCTTCGAGGTATCGCTGATCCTCTACGCCGAGCACAGCTTCAACGCCTCGACCTTCGCCGCCCGCGTGGTCACCTCCACCCGGTCCGACATCTACAGCGCCGTGACCGCGGCCGTCGGCGCGCTCAAAGGTCCGCTGCACGGCGGCGCCAACGAGGCCGTCATGCGCGACATGCTCGAGATCGGCGACCCCGCCCTCGCCGAGCGGTGGCTGCTCGAGAAGCTCGCCAAGAAGGAGAAGGTGATGGGCTTCGGACATCGCGTCTACAAGAACGGCGACTCGCGCGTGCCGACGATGAAGCAGGCCCTCCTCGACATCGCCTCCGCCACAAATGGTTTCAAGTGGGTACGGATGTACGAGGCGCTCGAGGGAGCCATGGCCGCGCCACCGGCATCGAACCCAATCTCGAC
>NZ_BAGH01000565.1 GCF_000308715.1 Nocardia tenerifensis NBRC 101015 | reverse complement strand
GCACGGCGGCGGTGATCGCGCCGCTCGCGGCCGCGGTCGCCTACTCGCGGGTGCACATCGGGGTGCACTGGCCCTCCGATGTGGTGGTCGGCGCGGCGCTGGGTTCCGGTGTGGCACTGGGGACCCGGCGCTGGTGGGCGGTGCGCGACGATGAACCGGCCACCCTCGGCCCGGCCAAGCGCACCGAGCCGCTGCCGGACGGGCGCGGGCTGCTGCTGGTGGTCAACCCGTCCTCGGGCACCGACGACGGCGGCGAGCTGGCGACGCGGCTGCGCGAACGGCTGCCCGCGGCGCACATCCTCGAACTCGACGGCGACCTCGACCTCGACGCCGAGCTCGACCGGCGGGTGCGTCGCGGCGACATCGCCGCCCTCGGCGTGCTCGGCGGCGACGGGACGGTCTCCACCGTCGCGGAAGCCGCTGTGCGCCACAGTCTTCCGCTCGCGGTGTTCGCGGGCGGGACGCTCAACCACTTCGCCCGCGACGTCGGCGTGGAGGACGCCGCCACCACCCTCGCGGCGCTGAACTCGGGCCGGCTCATGCTCGTCGACACCGCCCGCGTGCGGCTCGACGACGAGGAGGAGCGCACCTTCGTCAACACCGCCAGCCTCGGCGGGTACCCGGACTTCGTTCGCCTGCGCGAACGGTGGGAGCGCCGGATCGGCAAGTGGCCTGCGGCCGGATTCGCCATGCTGGCCGTGCTGTTCCGCGCGCAGCCGCTGCACGCCACGATCGACGGTGAGCGCTGCGCCCTGTGGATGTTGTTCCTGGGCAACGGCGCTTACCATCCGGCGGACCAGATCCCGATGTCGCGGCCTCGGCTGCACGACGGCGTCCTCGACGTCCGGTATCTGCGTGCGGACCTTCGCTTTTCGCGCACACGGCTGATTTTCGCCACCTTCACCGGCACGCTGGATCGTTCGGCCACCTACGTACACCGCCGCGTCGGCCGGATGGACGTTCAGGTGGACGGGGCACAGGTCTCGCTGGCCACCGACGGCGAGGTCAATCACGAGGCCAGGCGGCTGACGTTCGCCAGTCAACCGGCCGCGCTGGCCGTGTTCCGGGAGCCGCTACCCGAGGACGCGGAGTAAACACGCTGCGACACGCGGGGACCCGCCGCGTGTGGCGGTCGATACTGGAGGCATGAGCGATCGCACGGGGGCAACGAACCCCTACGGCACACCCTCCACCACCGGCCCGGAGCCGGTCAGGACGTATCAGGGCACGGTCAACAAGATCGTCCGCACGGTGCTGCGCCTCCCCGTGATCTCCGGTGTCGTCGGCAAGAAGCTGCTGACGCTGCACATCGTCGGGCGCAAGTCGGGCCGGGCCTACGACGTGCCGGTGGCCTACACCAGGCACGACGGCTCGCTGCTGATCGGCACGGCGCTGCGCCCGTGGGTCAAGAACCTGCTGGCCGGCGAGCCGGTCCAGGCCTCGCTGGGCGGCAAGCCGCGCACCTTCGTCCCGGTGGTGCACACCGGGGAGCAGGAGGTCATGCGGTTGTACGAGATCATCGCCAGGGAGAACAAGACCAACGCGAAGTTCAACGGGATCGGCTTCACCGAGGACGGCTCGCCGAACAAGGCCGATATCTATCAGACGTGGCAGCAGGGCGGCGTCGTGGTGGAGCTGAAGCCGCGCTGAGCCGGTGCTACTTGCCTCCTTCGGCGAGGGTGACTTGGCGCGGCGCGAATCCCGCGCCGGTCACGTCGACGCCTGCGGCCTTCAGTGTGTCCAGCGCCTTGGTGACGTAGTCGTTGGTGTAGGCACTCGCGTCGGGATCCTTCGCCAAAACCGTTGCGCCCTCTTGGTTTTTGGTGTCCTTAGCGATCCGCACGGTCCTGGCCCACGCCGCGGCGTCGACCATGCCGATGCCCGCGGGTGACGGCCAGATCAGCTTGTTCACCTCGTTGATCTGCCACTGCTGATGGGACGCGCCGAGGGTGCTGCCCGCGGCGACGGTGATGTCGCGGCATTTGTCGACGTTGTCGCGGCAGAAGATCCAGCCTTTCAGCGAGGCGGCGAGGAACTTCACCGTCTGCTCTTGATATTTCGCGTCGGTCAGCTTCTCCGTGTTGGCCCAGATGGCGTCCTGCAGCATGGCGACGCCCTCGTCGTTCCAGTCGATAGTGGCGAAATCGTCTGCCGTGTATAGCTTTCCGGTGGCCGGGTTCTTCGTCTCCAGCAGCTGGGCGTACTCGTTGTAGGACATGGCCTGCGCGGCGGCGATGTCCTTGGCGAGGAAGGCGTTCATGTCGAACTGCTGCTGCACCAGTTTGACGTCCCTGGCCGGGTCGATGCCCGCCTTGGTCATCCCGGCGAAAAGCTCGAATTCGTTGCCGTAGCCCCAGTTTCCGACCGTCTTGCCGCGCAGCGCGGCCGGGCCCGCGATATTCTCCGACTTGAACGACACCTGCTTGGTGCCGGAACGCTGGAAGATCTGCGCCACATCGGTGATGCCCGCGCCCGCCTCGCGGGAGGCCAGCGCCTTGGGCACCCAGGCGATGGCGTAGTCGGCCTGGCCCTGCGCGAGCACCGTCTGCGGGACGATATCCGTTCCGCCGTCGAGGATTTCGACGGAGAGACCCTGTTCCTTGTAGAAGCCCTGATCCACCGCGGCCAGGTAGCCCGCGAACTGTCCCTGTTTGAACCACTGCAGTTGCAGGCGGACCTTGGTGAGCCCGTCGGCCGTGGTGGCCGAGCCGCCGTCGGTGGTGCTGCAACCGGTCAGTGCGGCCGCGACGAGCGCGGTGAGCGCGAGACAGGCGCGAAATCGCTTGGTGGACTTGCTCATCTAGTTCTCCAGAGGGTGGTGCGAGGTCTGCGGGTGAGCTGTTCGAGAAGCAGGACGGCGGCGAGGAAGAGCAGGCCGACCAGCACGGCGCCCGCCACGTAGGCCCACGCCCTCGGATAGGCGGTGTTGGCGGCGGCCGAGGTGATGCGGCTGCCGAGGCCGTTCTGCAGACCGCCGAAGTACTCGGCGATGACGGCGGCGATCACCGCGCCGGGGGCGGCGATGCGCAGGCCGGTGAACAGATACGGCAACGCTGCGGGCAGCCGGACCGTGCGGGTGATCTGCCAGCCGCCCGCCGCGTAGGAGGTCATCAGATCCGCGTGCACCTGCGGGACTTGGCGCAGGCCCCTGGCCGTGCTGACGAACATCGGAAAGAACACCACGATGGTGACGACCATCCGGCGCGGGGTATCGGTGGTGGTCGAGTACATCGAGTTCAACAGGGGCGCGAGGGCGACGATCGGCACGGCGGCCGCGGCCGCCGACAGTGGGGTGAGCAGGCCGTCTACCAGGCGAAAGCGGACGGCCAGCATCGCGGCGAGGATGCCGAGCACCGCGCCGACGAGCAGGCCGAGCAGCGCGTTGGCGCCCGTCGCGGTCGCCGCGTCGGCGATGCGGTCGAAGTTGCCGGTGAACTCGTGCGCGATGGCGGTCGGCGCGGGCAGCAGGAACGACGGGACGCCCGCCGCGACGGTGAGCACCTGCCACAGCGCGAGACCGCCTACTCCGAACAGCAAGGGCGGCAACACCGTTCGCCACGGCAGGGCTGATGCGCGTGGGGCCGGCATCACAGGTCCCGCCCGGTGTGGCCGTTGCGCAGGGCCTCGCGGACGGCGGCGACCGCCGCAAAAAACTCAGGGCTGGAACGCACCTCGTCGTCGGCCGCGTCCCGATTCTGCCAGCCGCCGGTGGAGACGATCTCGGTGATCCGGCCGGGACGCGGCGACATGACCACCACCCGATCCGACAGGAACACCGCCTCCGGAATCGAGTGCGTCACGAACACCACGGCGGCCTCGGTCTCCCCCGCGATCCGCAGCAGCTCGCCCTGCATCCGCTCGCGGGTCATCTCGTCGAGCGCGCCGAACGGTTCGTCCATCAGCAGCAGGGACGGCTTCGGCGCCAATGCTCGCACAATGGCGACGCGCTGCTGCATGCCGCCGGAGAGTTCGGCCGGGTAGCGCTTGGCGAACTCGGTCAGCCCCGCCATCTCCAGCAATTCCGCACTGCGCGCATGCCTTTCGCTCTTCGGCACCTTGTGCAGCTCGAGCGGCAGCTCCACATTGGCCTGCACGGTGCGCCAATCCAGCAGTCCGGACTGCTGAAAGGCGATTCCGTAATCCTGGTCGAGTCGCGCCCGCCGCGCGGTCTTTCCGTGCACGGTGACCGTGCCGCCGGTCGGCTGCTCCAAGTCGGCGACGATGCGCAGCAGGGTCGATTTACCGCAGCCGGAAGGGCCGATGAGCGAGACGAATTCGCCGGGGCCGACGGTGAGCGACACGTCGGTGAGGGCGGTGACCGAGCCTGCGGGGTATACCTTGTGAACCCCAACCAACTCGACTGCCGCCTTGCTGGCGGCTATTGCGGCGTCATCCGAACCGCCCTCGCGGCCGCTCGATAGTCGCCCCTGCCCGGCCGTGGCGACGGCTTGTCGTCTATCGACGGTCACTGGTACCTCCTGATGAGCTGCCGCATGTGCGGCGGTCGTGTCGCAGCGCGGATTCGGTTGCGGCGCTGGTCCTGTCGCCGATGCGCCCGGTGATCCGCCGTGCGCGCGAGCGGGCGCTCATCGGGGCTCTCCTGCGGACCCGGCGGGGTGGGTGTAGCGGCGGAGCGCCAGTTCGATCAGGCCTACGAGGGCGGTTACTACGACGCCGAGTAAGGCGGCGGCTAGGACGGCCGCGTAGAGGCGGGCGGCGTCGCCGGTTGCCTGCTGAGCGAAAACGATGATCTGGCGGCCGATTCCGCCTGCGGTGCCGGTGGAGATCTCGGCGACCACCGCGCCGATTACCGAGGCCGCCGCCGCTAATCGCAAGGCGGGGAGCAGGTGTGGCACGGCGGCCGGAAAACGCAAGTGCAACAGGGTTTCCCACCAGCTCGCCGAGTAGCTGCGCAGCAGTTCCACCGACGCCTTCGACGGGGACTGCAAGCCGCGCAGCATGCCAACGGCCACCGGGAAGAACGCCAGGTACGACGCGATGACCGCGATGCTCATCCACGGCCGCCACGGCTCGCCGGCGATCACGATCTTGCCGCCCCACCCGGCCACCAGCGGAGCCAGCGCGATCAACGGAACCGTCTGCGACACAATGATGTACGGCAGCAGTCCGCGCTCGATCCAGGCGAAGCGCTGCATCAGCACGGCGAGCAGCACCCCGACGACGGTGCCGAGCACCAGCGCCAGTAGCGCGAGCCCGAGGGTGAACCCGGCGGTCCGCATCAGCGTGGCCCCCACCGTCCCCCCGCCGTCCCGCTCGCCGAGCACCGTCACCACCGACCACACATGCGGCAGCGCACCGTCCCCCGTCCGCGGCAGAATCCGCTGATCACCGATGCTCACCCCGCGCTCGGGCACAAGAAGTTTCACCAACTCCCAGCACCCGAGCACCAGCACCAATACCGCGGCCGCGTAGCCAACCTGTCTAGTTCGCGATCTCATCTGCTCTCCACGCCCATCCGCCGAACACCCTCCGCCTGCCGCACGGAACTGCCCGCGGCTGTGCGTATCCGTGCCGTCCGGCGGAACCCGCGCTGGTTTCCGAGATCCGCACTGCTTTCGAGGGGTTCGGGCACGGCATCCCGTGCGCTGTGCGCGCGAGATCGCCCGCCATCACGGGTGCGGCGCCGCCCACCGCATCGCGCGCGCCACCGCCTGCGATCTCGAACGCGCCACCGCCCGCGATCTGGAGCGCAGCACCGCATGCGATTTCGTGCGCGGCACCGCCTGCCGACACGGGCGCAGCACCGACCGCAGTTCCGCGCGCAACACCGCCCGCCGTTACGGGCACGGTGCCACCCGCTGCATCGCGCGCGGCACCGCCCGAGGTCTCAGGCCGGTTGCCGACACCCTCGCGTGCGGTCGATCCCCGTGGGCGCGGCAGGGGCGCCATCAAGCGCCCTCCGTGGCCGTGACCGGGTGCGCCAGTCTCGGCAGCACCGATTCGCCGTAGGCCTCGAGCGTCGCCGTTTTCGCGTCGTGTTGGAGGTAGACGGCGAACTGGTCGACGCCGAGCTTCTCCAACTCGCGTAGTCGGGTGAGGTGGTCGTCGGGTGGGCCGAGTAGGCAGAAGCGGTCGACGATCGCGTCGGGGACGAAGTCGGCGTGGGTGTTGCCTGCGCGGCCGTGCTGGTTGTAGTCGTATCCTTGTCTGCCGGCGATGTAGTCGGTAAGGGCGGCCGGAATGTCACCGCTCATACCGTATTTCGCCACAATGTCGGCGACGTGGTTGCCGACCATGCCACCGAACCAGCGGCACTGTTCGCGGGCGTGGGTCAGCGCGGCGTCCGTCCCGTCGGTGACGTAAGCCGGTGCGGCTACACAGATTCGCACCGCACCGGGGTCGCGGCCTGCCCGCTCGGCGGCGGCCCGCACGCGAGCGATGGTCCAGGCGGTGATGTCCGGGTCGGCCAGCTGCAGGATGAAACCGTCGGCGACCTCGCCGGTGAGATCCAGTGCGCGCGGACCGTATCCGGCCACCCAGACCTCGAGCCGGGAGGCCGCCGCCCACGGGAACCGCACGATCGTGTCGCCCACCCTGGCGCTGCGGCCGTTGCCGAGTTCCCTGATGACTCCGATGGATTCGCGCAGGGTGGCCAGGGTGGTCGGCTGCCCGCCGAGCGTGCGCACCGCCGAGTCGCCGCGGCCGATGCCGCACACCGTGCGGTTGCCGAACATGTCGTTCAGCGTCGCGAAGGTCGACGCGGTCACCGTCCAGTCCCGGGTAGCCGGATTGGTCACCATCGGCCCCACCACGACTCTCCGGGTGGCGGCGAGGATTTGGCTGTGGATGACGTACGGCTCCTGCCACAGCAGGTGCGAGTCGAACGTCCACACGTGTGAGAACCCGTGCGTCTCCGCCTGTCTGGCGAGTTCGATCACCCGCGCGGCGGGGGGCGTGCATTGCAGCACCACACCGATGTCCATGCGGCACTCTCCGTTTCGAGTCGGCTGCGGCGGAACTGTCAGATCAGGTTCTGCGACAGTTCACGTTTGACGAAGCGACCGTGCCCGGCGCTGCCGAGGTAGGCGCCGCCGTCGATGATCACGCGCCCGCGTGACAGCACGGTGTCGACATGACCATCGATCTCGAAACCCTCGTAGGCCGAGTAGTCCATGTTCATGTGGTGGGTCTTGCCCAGGCCGATGCTGGTGTGCCCGGCGGGGTCGTAGACCACGATGTCGGCGTCCGCGCCCGGACTGATCACGCCCTTGCGCGGGTACATGCCGAACATCCTGGCCGGCGTGGTGCAGCAGACCTCGACCCAGCGTTCGAGGGAGATCCGCCCGCTCTTGACGCCCTGGAACATCAGGTCCATCCGATGCTCGACGCCGCCGATCCCGTTCGGGATCTTGCTGAAATCGCCGATGCCCATGTCCTTCTGGTCCTTCATGCAGAACGGGCAGTGGTCGGTGCTGACCGTCGTCACGTCGCCGGTGCGCAGGTAGCGCCACAGCTCGTCCTGGTGGCCCTCCGCCCGCGACCGCAGCGGCGTCGAACACACCCACTTGGCGCCCTCGAAACCGCCTGTGCCGTCGAGGAATCCGGCACCCAGCTGCTCTTCCAAAGACAGGTACAGGTATTGCGGGCAGGTCTCGCCGAAGACGTTCTGCCCGTTGCCCCTTGCGGTGGCGATCTGCTCCAGCGCCTGCTTCGCGGACACGTGCACCACGTAGAGCGGCGCACCGGTCAACTGCGCCAACATGATCGCGCGATGGGTGGCCTCCTCCTCCATCTGCCACGGGCGGCTGGTGCCGTGGAAGTAGGGGGCGGTGTCGCCGCGTGCGATGGCCTGCTCGACGAGCACGTCGATGGCGATCCCGTTCTCCGCGTGCATCATCAGCAGCGCGCCGAGGTCGGCCGCCGACTGCATGGCGCGCAGGATCTGGCCGTCGGTGGAGTAGAAGACGCCCGGGTAGGCCATGAACAGTTTGAAACTGGTGACGCCCTCGGACACGAGTTCGCTCATGCCCTTGAGTGATTCGTCGTTGACCTCGCCGATGATCTGGTGGAAGCCGTAGTCGACGGCGCACTCTCCGTCCGCCTTCTGATGCCACGCGCCGAGCGTGTCCTGCAACCGCTGCCCCGGCGTCTGGACCACGAAGTCGACGATGGTGGTGGTGCCGCCCCAGGCGGCGGCGCGGGTGCCGGTCTCGAAGGTGTCGGACGCCTCGGTGCCGCCGAACGGCATCTGCATGTGCGTATGTCCGTCCACGCCACCGGGAATCACGTACTTGCCGGTCGCGTCGATGACGGCGTCGGCGGCGGCGAACAGGTCCGCGCCGAGCGCCGTCGAGCCGGGTTGCACTACGGCGGCGATGGTTTCGCCGTCCACGAGCACGTCGAGGAGTTGCGACCCGGTGGCCGAGACCACCGTGCCGCCGTGGATGAAGGTGAGTGTCATGTGCTCGTCACCGGCCTCAGGGCGCCACCAGCGGACCGTAGGCGTCCGGCCTGCGATCGCGGTAGAACGCCCACCGGTCGCGCACCACCTTGATCAGATCCAGGTCCAGGTCGCGGACCACCAGTTCGGGGTCGAGGTCGGAGGCGACCTCGCCGACGAACTTGCCCTCCGGATCGACGAAATAGCTGGTGCCGTAGAAGTCGTCGTCGCCGTACTCCTCGACGCCGACCCGATTGATCGCGCCGATGAAATACTCGTTGGCCACCGCGGACGCGGGCTGCTCCAGCTTCCACAGGTAACCGGACAGGCCGCGCGAGGTCGCTGACGGATTGAACACGATTTCGGCCCCCGCCAGGCCCAGTGCGCGCCAGCCCTCCGGGAAATGCCGGTCGTAACAGATATAGACGCCGACGCGGCCGACCGCGGTATCGAACACCGGCCACCCGAGATTGCCGGGCCGGAAGTAGAACTTCTCCCAGAAGCCGTTGACATGCGGAATATGGTGCTTGCGGTATTTACCGAGGTAGGTGCCGTCGGCATCGATCACGGCCGCGGTGTTGTAGAGCAGGCCCGGCTGCTCCTGCTCGTACACCGGTAGGACCATCACCATGCCCAATTCCCTTGCCAGCGCGGCGAATCGGTCCGTCGTGGGACCCGGCACCGACTCCGCGTACTCGTAGAACTTCGCGTCCTGCAACTGGCAGAAGTACGGGCCGTAGAACAGCTCCTGGAAGCAGATCACCTTCGCGCCCTGGGCCGCCGCCTGGCGGGCGTAATCCTCGTGCGATTTGATCATGGACTCTTTGTCGCCGGTCCAGTTCGTCTGGACGAGCGCAGCTCGAACGATTCCCATGCTTCGTTATACTTCACTGCGCACCAATTCGGTTGTGTTACAAGATTGCGGAAACAATTTCGTGGCTGTAAACCCCCCTGATCGGGCGACATCCGCCGGTTCGGCCGGGCGCTCGCGGGGGCTTCGGCGCTCCGCGCGGGAGGTCGTTCTCGCATAGCTCACGGGCATCTGTTGACGCCGTGGCGGTGCGGTTCGAGCGACATTCATAGCGGGAAGGCATCCATGAACTACCCCGAGGAACGTTCCAGTTATGCGTGACCAGCGGGGTTCGCGAATTTGCCGGTGATCGATACCGTCCCCGCACGCATGTCGGCGCGGGATGGAATGATTCGGCACGGCATCAGCCGGTGCGCAATCCGAATGAAGGAGATTCCTAGCGGTGAGCAGCGAAGTGCAGGGGCGGCAGTTCGGCAACAGCAAGCGTGGGCGGCGGTTCGGGGTGCCGCGCGGGGTGCTACGCGCGGTCGGCGTCGCCGCCGTGGCCGCGGCGCTCGCGGCGTTCGCCTCCGGCGGCGTCTCGGCGAGCACCTGGAGCGTGCGCACCCAGCAGCCCGCCCAGTGCACCGCGCCGGAGGCGGGCGCGGTCACCGCCCGCACCGACTACCCCGCACCCGGCGCCGTCACCGAGCCGGGCGCCACCTACACCGCGAAGCTCGAAACCTCCTGCGGGGCAATCGATATCGCTCTCGACCCGCGGGCGCCGCAGACGGTCAACTCCTTCGCGTTCCTCGCCGGCGAGCAGTACTTCAACCACACCAAGTGCCACCGGATCACCACCGGCGGCATCTTCGTGCTGCAATGCGGCGATCCGACGGCCACCGGCACCGGCGGCCCCGGCTACCGCATCGCGGACGAGAACCTCGCGGGCGCCACCTACCCCGCCGGCACCGTCGCCATGGCCAACGCGGGCCCGAACACCAACGGCAGCCAGTTCTTCCTGGTCTACCAGGACAGCCCGCTGCCCCCCAGCTACACCCCCTTCGGCCGCATCACCGCCGGCCTCGACGTACTCCAGGCCGTCGCCGCCGCCGGCACCAAAGACGGCAGCCCCGACGGTGCACCCCGCAACGACGTCGTCCTCAACAAGGTCGAGACCGTCAAGAACTAACCCTCCCCCGGCAATGGCGGCGTCCCCGGACGCCGCCATTGCCGTGCCCCGCGCCACGCGTCTCGGTGTCAACGTCGGTCGAATCTCACCGGATCCGACACCGTGCGGAAAGGAATCGCACCCGCCGATCGGCGGGGCTTCTCTATCGTGAATGCGTGAAGTTCAAGGTTGTATTCACGTCGGTGCTGTTGCTGGCGGCCCTGTTATGGGGAGTGACATGGTTGTTCGAGCATCCGGAAGTATTGGACTCCTGCGACCAGGTGCCGTGCCCGCCGGAGGTATTCACGAAACCCACGACCACACCCCCCGCACCGAGCGAGCCGTACACGGTCACTTCGAGCGCCTACAAGTGCTGTGCGTGAAAGCAGAAGCTTCAGGAAATCGGGCCAGAGCCAGTCTCAGTCGGACGCGACACCCGGACGCCGCCATCGCCGGGCGCTCTCGCCACGCGTCCCAGACGCCGCCTTTGCCACGCCCTCCCGCCGCGCGCTCTCCCCGCACGTTCTCGCCCGGCACTCCCCGCCGCAGGTCCCGAACGCCGCCATTGCAGGGCGCTCCTGCGGCACGTCCGCGCCACGCGCTCTCCCTACACGCCCACGCCAGCCGTCCCAAACTGCCCCATCGCCAGATACTCTCGCCACACGCTCTTGCCGCACGATCTCGCCCGGCACTCCCCGTCGCGCGTCCCGGACGCCGACATTGCGGGGGCGCTCCTGCCGCGCGCCCGCGCCGCGCATCTCGGACGCCGACATTGCCACGCCCTCCCGTCGCTCATTAGCGCCGCGCTCGCCGCACACCCCGTCACGCATTTCGCCGCGCGTCCCGAACGCCGACATTGCCACGCCCTGCCGCCACACGCTCGCACCGTGCGTGTTCTCGCCGTGCACGCTCACCCTGCTCAGGTCTGGCGCATGCTTCGGGTGGTCGAAGTTCGGCGCGGCGCACGCGACCCCGGCCGCCATCCACGGCGAAATCAGTTGGGCCGCTGACCGTTCAAGAAGTACACCGCTTCCCACAGATGATCGTCCGGATCGGCGAAATAACCGGAGTAGATTCCCCACGGGCGTTCGAGCGGGACCCGCACGATGGTGCCACCGGCTCGCGCGGCCTGGTCGAGGAGGCGATCGACGTCGTCGCGAGCATCGACGAAGAAGCCCAAGCTCATCGGCGATCCGCTGACTCGCTCGAGCGGAAGGTCGGCGTCCCGAGCAAGGTCATTCCGCGAGTAGAGCGACAGGATGAGCCCGTTGCTCAACGTGAACATCGCCGCCGACCCACCCGGATTCACCTCGTCGGCAACGTATTCGCTCCCCACGATGCCCGGCGAAGACAGCCCGAGCCCGTCCCGATAGAACCGCAACGAGCGCTCGAGATCGCTCACGCCCAGGGTGACCGCGTGGATAAGTGGCTGCATGCGTGCATTCCTTCGTTCGATGCCGACCAGGACACAGCCAAGTCAACCCCGACCACCCCGACCAGTCTTGAACGAATCGGACCCCGGCGCGCCGTGCTCACCCCCGGCGAGCGATGGTGATGATCTCAGGACTGGCGGCCGTCAGCGGATTGCGATCCCAGTCGCCGAACTGCGCCGCGACCATCAAACCCGACTCCGACAGAAATCGGCCCAGGGTGGGCTGATCCAGGAACCGCAGGGTGCTGTGGCTGACCTCGGATTGAGACCATCTGTCGCTGGTGAAGGTGTGGGTGAACGACACCAGGTCACCTTCCACCGGCTCGGCGACCCGGCACACGCATCGCACCTGCGCACCTGTCTCGTCCGTCACCACGGCGGAGTACCGGCGCTCCCACGTTTCCCACTCCCGCACAGCCGGATTGCGGGTCTCGAAGGCGAAGCTGCCGGTGCCGGTGAGCGCCGCCGCGACCACCCCGAGGACCGCCCGCACCTCGTCGTCGCCGACCAGCACTTGGAACGCGTGACCGGTCATCACGACCAGGTCGAACTTCTCCCGCCGGTCACGCACGGCGTTCGCGTCCCCCAGCACCCACTCGATGTCCTGCCGTGACCGTGCCACCTCGAGCATCCCGTCCGCCGGATCGACGCCGCAAAGCCGTCCATCGTGGCCGTACTCGCGCGCCCGGCGCAGCAACGTCCCTGTGCCGCAACCTATGTCGAGCACGGATCGGGCGGCCATGACCATGGGCAGATAGAACGCGAAGTCCGCCCGCGCCTCCCACGGGTTGAACCGGTCGTACATCGCGGCGAGCCGCGCCTCCCGGAACAGTCGGTCCACCATGCTCGAAGTGTGGCGAACCGCCAGTCGATCGTCCACCCGTTTTCCCGCCCGATGCATCCAGCCCGAGAGGGAACTGGTGGCGGACGCTTCTCGGGCGATGCCGCCCACGGTTCCTCATGATCGCTTGACCAACCCGATGGGTGGCGGTTGATCACGAGGTCACGAACCCTGAGACGCCCTCGTGACTCTCGGTTTGGCCGGTCGTCGGCCTCTCGCGCCGGATGGGAAGTCCGAGACGAGGGCTAGAGGTGTTGGAGGGTGGGCCAGGATTGGGACCAGGGGGTGATGGGGTGGGTGCCGAGCCAGAGGGGGACATCGCGGGAGGCGCCGGGGTAGCCGAGGGGGGCGCCGGCGTGGGTCAGGAGCGTGACGGACGTGAAGAGAGGGCGAAGTTCGGCTTCGGAGTTGCCTACCCAGAGGACGGTGGTGGCGGCGTCGGGTGGGGTGCCGAAGTAGCCGAAGCCTCGGCTGGGGCTGTATACGGCGGGCAGGTCGGCGGGGCCGAGAACGTCGAGTGCGGCTGCCTGCCAATAGGATTCGGCGATGATGACGGTGTGCGCACGGTCGGCCTCGGGGAGCGCGCGATAGGCGGCGGCGGTGGCCTCGGCGAGTTCGGGCCAGCCGAATCGACCGTAGAGGCCGATGGACAGGCCCGCGTCGGTCTCGCTCTTCGCGGGCTCGATGGCGGACTCGGGCCGCCACGGCATCGAAAACGCCACCAGCGCAACGGATGCCACGATGATCGTCGCGTTGACGATCGTGCGCGTGCGACTCGTCTTCGCGGTCCAGCGCACCGCCCCGGCGGCCATGATCACGGCGTAGCAGCCCGCCGCGTAGTATGGCCTGCCGTTGGTCGCGATGAAGGCGACGGTGAGCAGCAGCGGCAGTGGGGCGACAAAACGGTAGGGGCGCAACGGTTCCCAGCGAAACAGCGCCACGATGCCGTAGATCAGCAGCAGCCCGCCGAGCAGTCCGGCGGACGCGATGGCCAGCGGCAGCCAGATGTAACGTCCACCGACGGAGGCCTGCTCCGCGGCGACCACCCCGCCGAGCCGCAGCTGCGGCCAGTCGTGCGCGACCTGCCAGATCAGGCTCGGCAGTGTCACGACGACGACCAGCGCCACACCCGCCCACAAAGCGGGCCGGCGAAGCAGCTCGCGCGGACCGTAGAGCAGGACACCGACGGCGATCGCGAACCAGAAGAACGGGATCAACCACTTCACCTGCATATCCAGGGCGGTCACGAGCGAGGCCCACAGCAGCAGCGCGTCGCGCCGGGTGCGCACCCAGCGGACGAGCAACCAGCTGATCAACACCCACAGCGCGGTGTCGATGGTGTTGGTGGCCAATTGAGTTCCCTGCACCAGCAGGAACGGTGAAGTGGCGTAGGCGGCCGCGGTGAGCAGTTGAGCGTTGCGCCCGCCACCGAACTCCCTGGCGATCTGCGCGCTGATCACTACCGCCGCCACCGTCACCAGCATGGCTGGAATACGCTGCGCCACAAGAGATTCTGGCGCTAGAAGATCCATCAGCCGCGCGATCGCGGGCAGCAGCGGGCCCTGGTCGGCATAGCTGAAGGCGAGCCTGCGCCCGGCGGAGATGAAATACAGCTCGTCGCCGAAGAATCCATAGCGGCCCGCGGACGCGAGCAGCGCTATCGCCGAGACGACCGCGATCGAGCCGACGCCGGCGAGCGCGAACGGCGGTTGCTTCTCGGCCGTAAACGCTTGCCGACCTTGGGTTTTCGTCGCGTCAGTCATCCGCCCCCGCCTTCCGCGTCGCCACATCGAATACCCGGCACAGGTGGGCCGCGTACGCGTCCATATCGAAGTCCGGTTCGCGGATCGCGCGCCCGGCCGCGCCGTCGATCACGTCGCGGACGGATTTGGCCATCACCACCGGATCGAACTCGCCGAACTCCCCCGTGCGCTGACCTTCCCGCATGATCTCGATCAGCGGCGCGATGATCTCCCGCTCCCCCTCGGCCGAGGCGAACTTCGGCCTGCCCTCCGCGTCGCGCAGGTTCAGCACCACATCCGTCAGCGCCGCGACGTAGTTCGTGTTCGCGGCGATGAAGGCGAGGTTTGACTCGACATAGGCCAGCAACATGTTTCGAGCACCGGTCGCCGCCTCGATCTTGGGCCGCATGTACTCCCCACCCGACACGTACAGCTGGATGACCAGCTGCGTCATCAGCTCGTCTTTCCCAGCGAAGTGGTAGGAGATGACCCCCTTGGAAATCCCGGCATGCTCGGCGATCCGCGCCAACGAAGCATTGCCGTAGCCCACCTCCGAGATCACCTCCACCGCCGACGCGATGATCTGCCGCCGCCGCGCCTCCTCGATGAACGACCCCTGCCGACCACCCGGACCATTTTCTGACCGCACGGCCAGATTTTAGCACGCTTGGTCAGTGAGGGCGGGTCAGTGAGGGCGGGTCAGTGAGGGCGGGTCAGTGAGGGCGGGTCAGTGAGGGCGGGTCAGC
>NZ_BAGH01000566.1 GCF_000308715.1 Nocardia tenerifensis NBRC 101015 | reverse complement strand
AGCACCGGCAGGGTGAACTTGCTGCTGGTCCACCAGGAATTGGTGTGGAACATCGCCGACCCGTCGCCGATGACGTTCACGACGTAGCGGTTCTGCTTCCGCAGCGCCAGCGAGATACCGATCGAGGCGGGCAGCGAGAAGCCCAATGAGCCGCCGGAGGTGCAGAAATAGGCGTCCGGCGAGTCGTAGCTCAGCGACTTCTGGATGACGCTGCCGATCGAGAAGGCCTCGTTCAGCACGGTGATCGGCTTGTCCAGCGTCTTCTGCACCTCGGCGAGGGCGATGGCGACCTCGTGCGCGGCGATCGGCACCACGCTGTCGACGCGGCGCGACTTGTCGGCATCGATACTGCGCAGCCGATCCGCTTCGCCGTCGAAGGCTTTGTCGCGCTGCGCGCCCAGTTTCAAGATGTGGTTGTTCCTGGCGTCGGCCGCGGCCTTGTCGAAGCCCTTGTGGTTGGCGATGCCCGAAGTGATCAGCGGCAGCGTCTTCTTGATGTCGCCGAGGACGCCGACCTCGGAGTAGTAGTTCTTGCCGATCTGCCACGGGTTGTTGTGCAGCGCGACCTGAACCATCTCCGGCGGGATGATCGGCCCGTTCTTCCAGTGGAAGATCGATATCTGCGCGTGGGAGTTCACGCCGATGAGGAAGAGGGTGTCGTATCCGTCGAGCTGCATGTGAATGCCCTCTTGGATCGGCAGCAGCTCGCCCTGCCAGTGCGGCAGGTTGTTCGGGTAATTCATCCGGCTGGCTTGGAACTCCGAATACACCGCGGCGCCGAGCAGATTCGCCAGTCGCGAGATTTCCGGCCAAGCGTCGGCTTCGCCGACACCGTCGCCGAGCAGCAGGACCGGTTTCTTCGCGTCCGCGAGCGCGTCGACCGCGGCCTCGATGCCCACGGGATCGCCGGTGACGGCGTGCGCGATGCGGGTCGCGCGGCCGTACTCCTGCCAGTTGGGCGTCTCGAGCAGGAAGTCCCAGGGAATGGAGATGAAGACGGGCCGGAACGGCGGGGTCTGGAGTTCCTTGAACGCCCGCTGCATCGCGATGGGAAGCTCGTCGGCGCAACGGATCTCGTGCGCCCACTTCGTGTACTGCCCCGCGGTGCGCACCAGATCCGAGCCGAGCAACGGCTCCTGGATCAACAGATCGCTGTGCTGCTGACCGCAGATGACGAGCACCGGGATGTTCGAGGTGTAGGCGTTGAAGAGGTTGCCGATGATATTGGCCGCGCCCGGCGTGACGTGCACCAGCGCGACGCCGGGCCGTCCCGAGGCACGGGCGTACCCCATGGCCGCGCCCATGGCGATGTTCTCGTGCAGGCAGGGGATGTAGTCGACCGCGTACTCCGGCATCGTCGTCGCGTCGATCAACGGGATCTCCTGCGTGCCGGGCACGCCGAAGACGTACTTGATGCCCGCCTCGTAGATGTAGTCGAAGACGACATCACGGCCGAGCGTGTTGTCTGAACTCATGCTGCTCCTAGTGTCCGGTCCAGTTCGGTGTTCGTTTTTCGGCGAAGGCGCGCGGGCCCTCCTCGGCGTCGGCGGAGCCGGCGCGGACGGTCTCCCACCGGTATTCGGCCGCGAAGGCCTCCGGTAGCGACCGCGAGAGCGACGCCGCCGCCGCCTCTTTGATCGCGCGAACCGACAGCGGCGCGCAGGCGAGAATGTCTGTGGCCCAATGGGACACGCACGCGTCGAGGTCGGCCTCGGCGACGACCTCGTTGATCAAACCCAGCTCGCAGGCGCGCGCGGCGGACATGGTGCGTCCGGTGAGCAGGTGCCCCATCGCGATGCGATAGGGCATCTGCCGGGGCAGGCGGAAGACGCCGCCCGCGCCCGGGATGAGGCCCAAAGTGGCTTCGGGAAGCCCGAATTGGGCCTCCTCGGTGGCGACGACGATGTCGCAGGCCAGCGCGAGCTCGAAGCCGCCGCCCAGCGCGTAGCCGGACACCTTCGCGATGATCGGTTTGGCGAAGGAGAACCGCTCGGTGATCCGCGGATAACCGGGCTTGCCCGCGCTGCCGAACGACGAACGCCCCGAGCCGTTCTCGATCCGTTCGGCCAACTCCGTCAGATCCTGACCGACCGAGAACGCCCGTCCCCCGGCTCCGCTCAGCACGACGAGCCAGATGTCGTCGTCGGCCTCGATGTCGTCCCACACCCGCGAAAGCTCCGCATGCATGGCGAGATTCATCGCATTGAGCACGTGCGGCCGATTCAGCCGCACGGTGGCGACGCGTCCCTGTTTGCGGTACTCGACCGTGTGCAACTCCATGGCGACGGGTCCGTCCGATGCCGGGTCGTCGCCGCGCACCGAAACTTGCTGCGAGGCAGCGGTCATCGGTGCACCCCTTGCGTGAATCGGCCGGTCTTGGTCAGCACGTCCGCGGCATACAACCGCTTCGCCTGCTGCAGCGCGAACTCCGACAGGTAGCGGCGGAAGACATCCTGCGGCTCTTCCGCGCCGACCAGCATGTGCTTGTTCGCCACCACCGCGGGCGACGCGAGACGGGCTGCGGCCTCGTCGATCTCGCGATCCATCGCGGCCGGCTCGACCACCGAGTCGAGCACGAGCCGCGCCTCCGGCTCGGTCGCCCACAGCTTTCGGCCCCACAGAATGACGTCCCGGGACAGCCGGTAGTTCGACGAGCGCCCCAGTCGCAGGTTCGCCACGCCCGGGATGATGCCCTCCTGTGCCGCAGGCAGACTCAGGTAGCTGTCGGTGGCGGCGATGACCCGGTCGAAGACCATGAGCAGCTGTGCCCCGCCGCCGATCGCGAAGGAGTCGACCGCCGCGATGAAGGGTTTGCACCTCGGGTCGCCGGTCCACTCGGTCTCCGGCTCGGTATGTCCGCGCAGGATTTTCGCGAGGTAGCCGGTCTCGCGGCCCAGCAGGAAATCGAGGAACGAGATCTTGCCCTGGTGCAGCTCCGCGAGGTTGATGCCCGCGCTGAAGACCCGCCTGTTGCGGTAGCGCGGATGGTCCATCTTGCCGCCGCGGACCACACCGACGGCGGACATGGGGTCCAGCAGCACCAGATCGACCGCGGTCTCCATATCGGCGACATGCTGGTTGTCCTCGGCATTGAGGCAGGCCGTGTTGTTGATCGTGATCGTCGCCGTGCCGCCGCGGCGCACCAGGTGCACCACCGGCAGCGTGATCGCGCCCGTCACTTGGAATTTGGGGAGAAGATCGAGGGCGCGGGCGGTCGGCGCGCGCATCGCGTCGAGCAGATGGTTGCCGGCCTCCGGGTCGGCGAACACGGCGTGCAGGAAGATTCCCTGATCGATCTCCCAACCCTCTTTGTCGGGCTGGGGCAGTTCCGCGTCGGCGGCCAGCTGCGCCGCGTTCGGCAGCAACCCGGGGTACAGCTCGGCGACGGCCGCGCAGAGTTCCGAGAGCCGCAGACCGCGCCGGAGGTCGTCGGTGGCCGAGCGGTAGACGGTGCCCAGGTGCCTGCGCAGGAAGTTCCGGCGCAGCCTGCGCAGGTCTCGGTGCGCCTCGGCGGCGCGCACGGCCGCGCCGTCGTCGCGGGCCCGCACCGGGCCGAGCACGTTCAGCAGCGCGGCGTGTCGCTTTGCGGCCGTGTGCAATTCGACCAGGTCGCGGTCGAGGTCGGCGGTGCCGGAGCTGAAGTCGGCGATGACGGTCATGACGCTGTTCGCTCTCGCCGTAGCGTGCGGTCGGACGCGGCCAAGTGCGCGCCGAGCGCATCCTCGAACCGGCTGGTCGCCGCGTCGTGCACGAGCCTGCGGCGAATCGCGATCTCGGATCCGACGGCGGACTCGAACATGGCCAGGCCGGTGGCGAGCGCATCGGCCTCGGCGCCGGGTTGGGCCACCGCGTCGACGAGGCCGCAGCCGTGCGCCAGTTCGGCCGTCAAAGCTCTTCCCTGCACGGCCAACTCGCGTGCCCGGCCGAGACCGGCCTGTGCCGCGAGCCGGTACACCGCCATCGCGGGCCACACGCCCGAGGCGGTCGACGCGAACGAGAAGGTCGTGCCCGCCCGCATGATGCGGTAGTCGGCGACCAGCAGCAGTTCGGCCGCGGGGCCGTAGGCGTCGCCGTCGACCAGGGCGACGATCGGCGCGGGCACCTGTTCGAGGCGGCGCAGTGCCCCCTCCCACTTGCTCACCTCGCCGACCGTGACCCGGCCGGGCCAGGCGAACCGATGGCCGACCGGGGCGCCGGTGATGCGCAGCACCACACAGGCTCCCGGCGTCGCGGAGGCGTCCTCGGCCGCCACCGCCACGGCCGCCACCGCCGAGCTGAGCCCGGGCGAAAGCCCGGTGATCGCCGAAATGTCGGTGACAATTGTCGCTAATTCGTCGTGCGTATTCGAAGTCACGGATTGCCTTTCATCGTGGCCGGTTTCGCGCGCGTCGCTCAAAAACGCAACAGCGCGGTTTCGATCTGCGATCCGGGACCCATCGTCATGAGGACGCCGTAATCTCCGCGCGCCACGCGCCCCTCGGCGAGCAGTCGCTGATACGAGAACAGAAAAGACCCACTGGACAAATTCCCGTAATCACGCATGACGCTCACGGTGTGCCGTAGATCGTGATTCGTCAGGCCGAGATTGATTTTCACGGCGTCGATCACCTTTTTACCGCCGGAGTGCACGATCCAGTGCGCGATGTCCCTGCGCCGCAGCCCGGCGTCGCCGAGCAGCTGGTCGATCACCCGCTCGACGTGGGCGCCGACCTCGTACGGCACCTCTTTGTCGAGGTAGAAGCTGAATTTGCCGGCCTCGTCGTCCCAGTCGTACCGCATGGCGTCCACCGCGTGGGTGATCATGTAGCTGTGCAGCCCCAGCACCTGCGGCCGGGGAACGGCGGGCCGGCCGGCCCGGACGGGAGGCGCGTCGGTGCTGATCGCCACCGCGGCCGCGCCGTCACCGAACAGGCTGTTGACCACCGCCGTGCGCATCGTTCCGTCGTATACATATGCGGCCGAGCACGATTCGGTGCAGACCAGGACGGCCAAGCGGCCCGGATTGGCGGTCGACCAGGCGGCCGCGGCGGTCAATCCGTTCAGCCCGGCGTTGCACCCCATACCGACCACGTCCAGCCGCGCGGTACGCGGTGACAGGCCGAGTTCGTTGATCAACAGCGCGCTGAAGCCGGGCGTGAGGAACCCCGTGGTCGTCACCGCCACGAGATAGTCGACGTCGGCCGGAGTCCGGCCGATCGACTCGAGACATTGCCGAATTGCCGACGCTCCGGTGGTCACGCCGTAGCGCCGGTGTTTGCCGAGCAGCTCACCCTGCGTCTCGGACGTCAGGTTCCCGTCGGCGCCGACCGGGGGCAGCGTGAGATAACGACTCTCGATGCCTCCGTTGAGGTAAAGGCCACGAATCTTCGGGTCGTCGATGTCGAGCAGGTCGAGCAGTTCGCGCTGACTGTATCGGGTCGGCGGATTTGCGGTCGCCACGCCGAGCAGTTTCGGTATCGCTTGGCGCGCAACGGTTTCAGAGTTCGTGCCGGACCACGGAGCGAGTTCGGCTTGCTCGATGGTGGTCATGACCGGCGTCCGTCGTATTGCTGTGGACACTGCGCGCGGAACCGATTACGGCCAGCCGCGGTGCATTCGGACGAAGAACGACGTCTTCGTAACATGTCTGCTCCCTCCCAAAAGCAAATCGGGCGGCACACACCTGATCGTGCGTCCAGAATGGCCGTTGTCGCCTGATACCCCCTAGGATCCTCGCGCCGCAATACTCGGTGCGCGGAAGACCCCCCAACAAATTTCAAGCTACGGCTCGACCGCTGATCGTGCGAGCCCCCAGTGCGGGGGGCAATACGTCGCGGAAGTGGATGTTCAGTCGGCAAGATCAACGATCTTGCCCGGTCAGGAATGCCGGAGAGGTGGACGCGGGCGGCGGTCCGTTATTAATATCATCAACAGATATCCACATTTGTCACTCGTGGACAATCCGTGGTTGGGGAACACTCAGGGGGTGGTGGCGGTCGTAGTAGAGCGTGTGCCCGCACCGAGCACGGCCCGGCTCGAACAGACCGGGGCCGCACCGGGGGCACTACGGCGTCTGTCTGCCCGTATGCCGCGCGACATCGTGGATGTCGCCGCGGCGGGCACGGTCGTGGCCGCGCTGGCACTCGCGCTGCTGGCCCTGCTGGTGACCGTGAGCAGCAGCGGCTCCGACCCGAGGGCCGATATCGGCGCGACCGCCGCGCTGCTGGCGTTGTGTCTGCCGATCTACCTGTGGCACTTGGCCTTTGCCGTCCGTGGCGCCGTGCCGCGCAACGCGTCGGGGACGTTGCTGACGCTCGCCGTGCTGGTGCTCGGCGCGACGCCGGTGCTCGGTGTCGCCTGGCTGAACACCGCGCACATCGTGGCGGTGGTCGCCGCGCTGACGCTGCGGCCGATGCTCGCGGTGCCGATCTCGGTGATGCTCACCGCGGCCACGGCGCCGACGGCGCTGCTGCTCGGCGCGTCCGGGCCGGACGCGCTCTGGCTGGCGGTGACGACCGGAATGCGCGTCATCGCGGTATACACGCTGGTGTGGATGGTCGTCGCCCTGCGCAGGCTGCTGCGGGCCGGGGCCGCGCTGGCCGAGCAGGCGGTCGCCCGGGAACGCCTGCGCATCGATCGCGAACTGGAACGGACGGTGCGTCGCGCGCTGGCCGAGATCACCTCCGCCGCGCGCCGCGCACAGGACTTCACCGCGCGCGACGATCGCGCGTCGGCGCGGGTCGAATTGGCGACCCTGGTCGACATCTCCCGGCGCGGGCTGGCCGAGGCACGGCAACTGATCCGCGGTTTCCAGCAGCCGGCCTTTCACCATGAGATAGCCTCGGCCGCAGCGCTTCTCGCCGCGGCGGGAATCGAGGCGCGGGTGCGACTGCCCGCCGCGGGACTACCGGAGAAGGTGGACGAATCGCTGCGCGTCGCCTTGCGCACCGAGCTGGCGCGGCTGCTCCGCGATGGCGCGGACGAGCCCGTGGTGCTCGCCGTCGCGCGGGTCGGCGGCGAGTGGGCGCTCGAATGCCATGGCGAGTCGCCTGTTTCGTGCGCGGGGAGCACCCGATGAGCGAGCGAATCGCGCGGCGCGGGCCCGGTGGCGTGTCGCGGCCGCTCAGCGGCCCCTGGCTGGCGACGGTCCGGCACGCCCGGCTCTTGCTGATCGGAACCACCTGCGCGACAGGTGCTTTGGCACCGTCGCGGGCACCGGCGCAGGGCTTCGATCGGTGGGACGTCGCGGTGCTGCTGTGGGTGACGGCGGCCGCGGTGGTCCTGGTGCACCTGCGCCACGTGTTCGGCACCCTCTCGAACGGACGACCGCGGTGGTGGCCGGCGACCTTCGCGCTGCTGACCGCGCTCGTCTACGTTCCGGCGATCTGGTTTCCCCAGGCCTGGGGCATCAGCCAGGTATTCTTCATCGGCTCGGCCGCGGTGCTCTTCTGCGGCCCGCTACGGGTGATCCTGGTGACCGTGCCGGTGATCGGCACCGCCGCGGGCATTCTGGTCGACGGCGTGGGGACAGATCGGCGACTGCTCGTCGCGAACGTCATCGAGACCGTCGTCGTGTTCACGGTGCTCGCCGCGTGCCTCGTCGGCGTCGCCGTGCTGGTGCGCGCCGTGGACCAGCTCGACCGCACGCGCAGCGACCTGGCCGAGCAGGCGGCCGGGCGCGAGCGGCTCCGCGTGTCCCGCGATCTGCATGATCTACTGGGCCAAAGCCTTTCGGCGGTGTCGCTGAAGGGTGACCTGGCCGCCGCGCTGCTGGCGAGCGATCCCCGGGCGGCGAGATCGGAGATCGAGGGCGTCGCCACGCTCGCCCGCGACACGCTGCAGGCCATGCGGCGAGTCACCCTCGGCGAACACACCGTTTCGCTGCGCGGCGAGGCCGAGGGGGCCACCGCGCTGCTGTGCGCCGCGGGCATCGACACCCATCACCACATCGACCTGCCGCGGCTCGCACCCGATATCGACGACGCGCTCGCCTGGGGCACCCGCGAAGGCGTCACCAATGTGCTCCGGCACAGTGCCGCGCGCACCTGCTCGATCGTCGCGGGGCGCGACGACGGCAGGGTGTTCCTGGAGATCGTCAACGACGGCGCGCAGCGGCGGCGGGGCGCGGGCAACGGGCTCTCCGGTCTCGCCGAGCGCGCCGCCGCGCTCTCCGGCACCCTGTCCGCCCAGCAGCACCGGGACGGCACCTTCCGGCTGCGCATCGAGATACCGGAGACAGCAGGATGATTCGCGTACTGGTCGCCGAAGACATGCACATGATCCGCGGTGCGCTCGTGGCGTTGCTCTCCCGCGAGGACGACATGGACGTGGTCGCCGAACTCGACCGCGGCGATCGCGTCGTCGACGAAATCGTGCGCACGCGACCGGATGTCGCGTTGCTCGACATCGATATGCCCGGTCTCGACGGCATCAGCGCCGCCGAACGCGTGCACGAGGAGGTGCCCGAGTGCCGGGTGCTCATCCTGACCGGGCTGAGTCAGCCGGGGTATCTGCTGCGCGCCCTGCAGGCGCACGTGCGCGGCTTCGTCGTCAAAGACGCACCGGCACAGACGCTTGCCGACAGCATTCGCAGAGTCGTCGCGGGCGAGCGGGTGATCGACGCCGACATGGTCGCCGCCGCGCTGGAGACCGGGGCGAGCCCGCTCACGCTGCGCGAGGGCGATGTGCTCCGGGCGGCCGAAACCGGTATCAGCACTGAGGAAATCGCGCGGACGCTCTTCTTGTCGGCGACGACCGTGCGCAACTATCTGTCCAACGCGATCACCAAAACCGGTGGGCGCAACCGCATCGACGCGATCAATATCGCCCGGCGGGCGGGCTGGCTGTAGTGAGCCGGCTGTAATGCGTACGGCGCAACCGAGTCCCGGGGCGGCGACGTTGTGTTGGCATGTCGCCGCCCGGGTTTCGGCCGTCAGGAACCGTTTGCCGCGGCGGTGATGGCGGCGGCGACCTCGTTCGGATGCGACACCGGCGAGGCGTGCGAGGACTTCACCTCGGTGGTCCGTGCGTGCATGCGGTCGGCCTGGAACCGCTGCGCCGCGGGCGGGAAGGTCTGGTCCTCGGTCGAGATCACGTACCAGCACGGAACTCCGGCCCACGACGGTGCGCCGCTCGGCTCGGCGTTCGCGGCGGCGGACGTCGGACGCTGGGCGGCCGCGAGTCTGGACGCGACATCGGCGCTGACGTCCTGCGCGAAGACCGCGCCGAACTGCTCCGGCGCCATCGTGACCTCCGCGCCCGTTTCGGTGGGCTGGATCCGCAGCGCCGTCTCGATCTTGCTGCCCGGGTAGCGCGCCGGATCGCTGAGCGCCTGCACCGACTCCCCCTGCTCCGGCGCGAAGGCCGCGACGAACACCTCGGCCTTGACATTCGCGCGGTGGATATTGCTGATCACCGCACCGCCGTAGGAGTGCCCGACGAGCACGACCGGCCCGGTGATGCCCTCGATCGCCTTGGTGACGGCGGCCGCGTCCGCAGCGGGACCGCGCAACGGATTGTCGGGCTGCACCACCTGATAACCCTGACCGCGCAGCTGAGTGGCGACCGCGTCCCAGCTCGAGCTGTTCGAGAACGAGCCGTGCACCAGCACGATCGCGGGCTTGGCAGCCGCGTTGGCCGCAGTTGTCGCCGGCGCGGACGGACTCGACTCGGTGTCGCTACCGCAACCGACCGTACCCAGCACAGCGGTCGCGACGACAGCCGCGCCGACGGTTCGGAGTCGGACAAGCATTCGCATGACATTCCAATCTCGTAGGCGAGCGCTACCCCGATTTCGCCGGGCCGACAAGCGATCTGCCCTTCGCCCCTTGCCGAATTCCCCCACGAGCGCCCATGGTCGATGACACTCCGAGCCTCGCAGCACCAGCGCAAGCCCAGTAGATACCGATGTGTGCACCGACCGATGGCGAATGTCACCGGCCGCTCTCTGCAAACCGCCGCACTCCCTCTCGGGAGCCGCACCCGCTCTAGGGCCCTAGAGTGGGTGCGGCTCCCGAGAGGGAGTGCGGGCGCATGGCCCGGATAGCCGAAACCCCGGTCTGGGACCGGGGTTTCGAGGGGGCTAGCGGTCGCGGCCGGCCGCGGGGGTGGAGGTTTTCCTGCTGGTGCGGGCGCGGCGCCGGGCGGCCTGGAGCTCGGCGAGTTCCTGTTCGAGGATCTCGGCGATGCGGAACTGGCCGGTGTCGTGGATTTCGGGGGTGGGGGGTTCGGACTTGGTATCGGTTGGGGTGGTGGGCTTTTCGTCGGCCGGGGTGCGCTTGATCGCGGCGGTGGCGGCGGACGCGGACGACACGGTGAGCTTGTCGGCCGTGGGGGTCGCGGGCTTGGCGGTCTTCGCCGGAGCCGGCTGCGGGGTGCTCTTGATGGTCGGCGTGACCGGCTTGGTCGCCGCCGTGGTCGGCTTGGCGGCCACCTTGTCCGCAACACCGTTCGTGGTAGCCGCCTTGGCCGCGGCACCGTTCACCGGGGTGACCGGCTTGGCGTCGGCCTCGGCGGCTTTCTCACCGTTGACGGCGGGCTTGCTCTTGGCCGCGGGCTCCTCGGTGGACTTGGCGGTGCCGGAACCGTTTTCGCTCTTCGCGTCGGACCGGGTCTCGGACTTGGCGTCGAGATCGGCGCCGAGGGTCGCGGCCGCCATGACCTTCGCCGACGGCGCGGGGGCGGCCGAACGGAAGGCGGAGCGGACCGGAGCGGGCGTCTCCGGCGCGACGGCGTCGTCCTCGTCGGTGATCACGACGGCGGGCGCGTCCTCGATCTCGGGGTCGACGATCGGCTCGCCCACGGGCGCCGCGTCCAGCTCGGCGAGCGGGTCCGGCTCGGGCTCGAGGGTCAGCTCGGCCATGGAGTTGGACGCCATCACCTCGGCCGCCGAGCGGCGCATCCGGTAGCTGGCGATAGTGGGCAGGGTACGGCGGATCTGCTCGGCCGGGTCGGGCAGATCCCGAACCTGGTCGGTGGCGCGGTGAATAGCCAGACCGTAGCGCGCGCTCGCGGCGTCGTGGATGAGCAGCGCGACGCCGATCATCACCGGCGCGACGGCGTGCACCGCGGCGTCGTACCAGTGCTCGGCGCGCAGGTACGGGTAGGTGTTGAGGGTGACGGTCAGCGAGAGCAGGGCGACCTCGGCGGCGACGACCTGCTTGCGGTTGTCGACGACACCCCACTCGGCCACCTTGTTGGTGCCGATCATGATGATGATCAGGCAGACGCTGATCATGCCCTCGAGCAGATAGCTGAACCAGTACAGCGGGTCACCCGGCCCGCCGGGCGCGATGTTGTGCTGCACATTGACTGCGGACCACAGCATGCCCGCGCCGACGACACCCGCCAGCGCACGCAGCGACCAGGCCCTATGCCGGTAGAGCGAGGCCAGTTTGGCATGCGGGCTCGACTCACGGCGCTGGGCGGCGATCGCCTTGCGCGCCACCAGGAGATCTCGCATGTCGGCCTTCTCGATCGCTTCGGTGGTCTGCCTGGCGCGGTCGGCCGCCGACGCGGCGGCTTGAGCCTCTTTCCAGCGCTGACCACGGTCTTGCCCGCGGATCTTCTCCGCGAGCTCGCGTTCGGCCAGCAGCTCTTCCTCGGAGAGCGCTTCGGTCAACGCGGGATCGAATTGGTATGCCAGCCGACCGCGGGCCTTCTCGACCCGCCGCGCCAGCTGTGTGACCTCGTCCTCGATGGGATGCTGGATGGTCATTTCGGCTCCAGGAGGAGATTCGATGGCAGACAAGTGATCACGCGTGGGAAGGCTACATCGCATTCGTCCTCGACGCACCGTTGCCAGCGAAAACCGTCGATTTGCCGGGTGGATGCGGCGTGCCGCGGCCGCGTTTCCGGATGATCATAGAACAGGAACGGCCAGAGTTCACAATGACCGTTTCGCCGGACTCGCCACGACGAAACTCGCTGCGGTCGTGGCGCTCCCACCGATGTTGAGCGTAGCGAACCGGCGGGCGTCCGGCACTTGGTACGCTCCCGCTTGCCCGGTGACCTGTTTGTAGGCATCGAGCACCATTCGTACACCAGTCGCACCAACGGGGTGACCACCGCCTATCAATCCGCCGCCGGGATTGACCGGTATCCGGCCGTCCCGCGCTATGTCGCCGCCCGCCACGGCTTTCCAGCTCTCGCCGGGCCCGGTGATGCCGAGGTGATCGATCGCCATGTACTCGGACATGGAGAAGCAGTCGTGCACCTCCACGCCGTCCACCGCGTCGATGTCGGGCAGCCCGGCCCGCCCGAGCGCGTCGAGCATCGACTGGCGCACATGGGGAAACACGTACGGCTCGGCGGCGGAGTCGCGGAGCTTCCGCGCCAGCGGCAGACCCGCCGTGCGGTGGCCCCAGCCGCTCACCACCGCGCGACCGCCGGGCCGTATGTCGCTGCGCCGCGCGAGGAATCGGTCCGAGGCGAGGATCACGGCGACCGCGCCGTCGGTCATCTGGCTGCAATCCTGACGGCGCAGCCGGCCCGCGACGGACGGGTTCGCCGCGTCGTCCGCGCCGAAGCTCGCCGGGGTGAAGGCCCAATTCCTGGTCTGGGCAAGCGGGTTGGTGCGCGCGTTGGCGATATTGAGTTCGCTGATCGCGCGCAGGTGGGTGTCGTCGAGTCCGTAGCGGCGGTCGTACTCGTCGGCGAGCTCGGCGAACATGCTGGGCCACACGAACTTCGTGTCCAGCGCCTCGTGGCCGACCCAGGCGGCCGCGCCGAGATAGCCGGCGGCCACGTCGCCCGGCACGGTCTTCTCCAGTTCGGCGCCGACCACCAGCGCGCAGTCGTAGCGTCCCGACTCGAGGTCCGCCATCGCGGCCAGCAGCGCCATACTGCCGGAGGCACAGGCGGCTTCGTGTCTGGACGCGGGCAGCCCGGACAGCTCGGGGACGACCGTGGCGGGCATGGCGCCGAGTTGCCCCTGTCCGGTGAACAGCTGGCCGAAGGCGTTGCCGACGTGGATCACGTCGATCTCGTCGGGCGCGACGTCCGTCGCGGCGAGCGCGCCGCCGACCACGGCGCCGACGAGCGCGTCGAAACCCTTGCCGTCGCGGTGCCAGTTGACGGCGAAATCGGTTTGGCTGCCGCCGAGTAGATGAATGGTGCTGGTCGGCATGGGAACTCCGGTCTGTCGATGGATGGGGCGCCGGTCAGGGGCGGTCGTCGAGCAACGTCGCGCGCAGCTCGCGCCGCAGCAGCTTGCCGACGGGGTTGCGCGGCAGGGATTCCACGATCTCCAGCCGTTCGGGCAGCTTGAACGACGCCACCTCGCGGGCGCGCAGATGCTCGACCAGGTCGTGCAGCGTCACGGTCGCGCCCGGCGCGGGAACAACGAAGGCACAGCACTTTTCGCCGAGCACGGGATCGGGGTAGCCGATCACCGCCACGTCGGCGACGCCGGGAGCGTCGGCGAGCAGACCCTCGATCTCGGCCGGGGCGATGTTCATGCCGCCGCGGATGATGATCTCCTTGATCCGATCGACGAAACGCAGATAGCGGCCGTCCGGCCCGCACAGCTCGAAGACGTCTCCGCTGCACAGGAATCCGTCCTCGTCGAACGGTTCGGCGGTCGCGGTGCCGGGTAGGTAGCCGCCGAACACGGCGGGGCCAGCGAGCCGAAGCTCGCCCGCCCCACCGACTTCGGTGACGGTCGCGCCGGTGACGACGTCGACCAGCTTGACCCGCGTACTCTCGGCGAGCCGTGTCGCCCAGCGCACGCCGGGTGCGCCGTAGCGCGGCAGGTAGCGTGCGCGGGTGTCGGGATCAGGGAAGTCGACCGGCGCGCCCATCAGGCAGACGCCCTCGTTCGAGCCGAAGAAGTTGAGCACCTCGATGCCGAGCCGCTCCTGCCAGCCGCGTACCACGCTGGGCGGCAAGGGCGCACCGCCGGAGCCGACCCGGCGCAGCGAGGACAGGTCGACCGAGGCGCGCAGCTGCTCGTTGTGCAGCAGCATGGTCAGGAGCGCGGGCGGCATGCTGGTGTGCGTCACGCGGTGCCGCGCGATCTGACCGAGGAACACCGGCAGGTCCAGCGGGTGGTGCTGCACGAGGTGGCCGCCGGTGAGCAGCCACGGCAGCAGCGACGCCGCGAAGCCGGCCATGTTGACCATGGGAAAAGGGTTGAGCAGCACGGACTCCGCGGTGAGATGCAGGCCGTCCTGCACGCCCCACGCCATGGCCAGCCAATCGCCGTGACATCGCGGGATGCCCTTGGGCGCGGCCTCGGTGCCGCTGGTCCAGCAAATGGTGACACGGTCGTTCACCGAGATCTTCAGTGCGCGAGCGTAATCGGACAGTCGCTCGCGGTCGGCGGCGTCGACCGGGTCATCTAACGCGATCGCCCCCTCCGGCACGCTGGCGCCGAACGCGAAGACGGTGCACTCCACCGTCAATGCCTCACTGGCGAGTTGGCGTCCCGACATGGCGTCCACGGTGATGATCGCCGTGGCCTCGGCGGCGTCGACGATGCCGGACAGCTCGTGGCGGCGGTACGACGCGGGCATGGGCGTCGCGACCGCGCCCAGCCGCCAGAGCGCGAAGTAGGTCGCGGTCAAGGCGACCGAGTTCGGCAGCAGGACCGCGACGGTGTCGCCCTGCCGAATACCGTTGCGGTACAGCAGCGCCGCAAGATCGATACTGTGCTCGTCCAATTCACGCCAAGACAGCGTCCGTGGCCGCGCGCCGGTCAAGTCGGCGAGATTGGCCGGGTCAGTGACGGCGGGCGCGTCCGGCGCCGCGTCGACCCGGTGCTGGAAGAGCTCGGGCAGCGTCTCCGGTTGCCACCAACCACGCTCGAGGTATTCGCGGACGGTGTCCGCGGGGTGGCAGGTACGGACGCGGGAGTCGGAATCGGCTGTGGGGGTGGGCGACTCGGCCATTGCGTTCCTTCACTCGAGACGGCGGAGCACCACCGCGGACCCGAGCCCGAGGGCTGCGGGGATGGTGACCAGCGCGTGTTCGCCGCCCGTGCGCGTGAGTGCGTCGAGCGCTTGGACGATGAGGTTCCCGCCGGTCGCGCCGAGCGGGTGCCCGACCGCGAGAGCGCCGCCGGACGGGTTGACGAGTTCCTCGTCGAGGTTCAGTTCCCTGGTGAGGAGAATCGGTGTGACGGCGAAGGATTCGTTGGCCTCCACCACGTGTAGGTCGGC
>NZ_BAGH01000567.1 GCF_000308715.1 Nocardia tenerifensis NBRC 101015 | reverse complement strand
CCGACGCGGACCCCCGCGAGCGCGAGCGGTTCGACGGCCGCGGCCCAGTCCGTGGCCAGCGCGGGTGCGGCGGTGTGGTCGCGTCTATCCGGCACCGCCGCAACCGATGTCGCGAGCGCCGCGTCGGCGACCGTCCTGGTGAGCGGGCCGATGGTGCGGCCGAGATACGGCGGCACCACCGGGATGCGCCCGAAGCTCGGCTTGAAACCGACCACGCCGCACCAGCCCGCGGGCAGCCGGATCGACCCGCCGATATCGGTGCCGTAGTGGATCGGTCCGTACCCGGCGGCGGCCGCCGCGCCCGCGCCGGAGCTCGAGCCGCCCGGATTCCGTGCCAGGTTCCACGGATTGCGGGTCGTGCCATGGAAACTCGACAGACCGCTGGAGGACATCCCGTAGTCGGGCATGGTGGTCTTGCCGACGATGATGCCCGCCGCCTCGCGAATCCGGTCCGCCGTGGGGCTGTTCGCTTGGGCGGGTGTGAGATCGGTGGCCGCCGAGCCCAGCGGCGTCGGGCAGCCCGCGGTCTCGATGTTCTCCTTCACCGTGAGCGGAACGCCGTCGAGCGCGCCCGCGGGCTCGCCGCGCCGCCAGCGCTCAGCGCTCGCGGCGGCCTCGGCGCGCGCGTCCTCGGCGTAGCGGGTGTACAGGGCGTTGATGTGCGGTTCCCACCGCTCGATCCGCGCGAGCACCGCGTCGACGGCCTCGACCGGGGAGAGCGTCTTGGCGCGGTAGCCTGCCAGGAGGTCGGTGGCGGGTAGATCGGCCGGGTCGGTCATGCGAACTCCTCTCGCACGCCACCGTTTTCGATCAGTGGCGATGTGCCGCCTCGTACCACCGGTGCGGCACGGACCAGTCCCAGCATTCCACCGATTGCCCGTCGGCCGGGTTCTCGCGCGCCCACTCCAGGTAGCAGCGGGCCGATCCGCCTGCGCACGCGCCGCAGAGAATCAGGCCACGCAGCAGGTAGCGCCACAGCGCACGGTGGGAGATGCGTCGCCGCATTGCGACCTCCTTCAAGCAAGAGCCTCAGGTGACGGACGATACCGGCGGGTCGTGCGGCGTGGACCGGAATCGCCGGGTCTGTCTCGGCACGAGGGAAACTCGGCCGCGACACTTGCTTGGAGTGCACTCCAGGTGACTACCGTGGTCGCATGAGCAAAGTTTGGTTCATCACCGGCGTTTCCCGAGGATTCGGCCGCGAATGGGCACTCGCGGCGCTGGAGCGCGGCGACAGTGTCGCAGGCACCGCACGCGACCTGAGCACGCTCGACGACCTGGTCGCCAAGTACCCCAGCACTTTTCTGCCGATCCAGCTGGACGTGACCGATCGGGCGGGCGACTTCGCCGCGGTCCGGCAGACGGCCGAGCGCTTCGGGCGGCTCGACGTGGTCGTCAACAACGCGGGCTACGGGCAGTTCGGCATGATCGAGGAGCTCACCGAGGACGAACTGCGGGCGCAGTTCGAGACGAATGTCTTCGGCGCGCTGTGGGTCACCCAGGCCGCGGTGCCGATCCTGCGCGAGCAGGGCAGCGGCCATATCATCCAGGTGTCCAGCATCGGCGGGATCTCCGCCTTCCTGAACCTCGGCGCCTATCACGCGTCGAAGTGGGCGCTGGAGGGGTTCTCGCAGTCGCTCGCGCAGGAGGTCGCGCCGTTCGGCGTGCACGTCACCCTGATCGAGCCGGGCGGGTTCGGCACCGACTGGGCCGGTCCGTCGTCCAAGCACGCCACGCCGAATCCGGCCTACGACGCGGCGCGCGAGGCCACGGCCGCGCAGCGTGCGAAGGCGCGCAGCGGCGATCCGGCCGCCACCCGCGACGCCATTCTGGCCGTGGTCGACGCGGACGAGCCGCCGCTGCGGATCTTCCTCGGCGAGGCGCCGCTCGCGATCGCCACGGCCGACTACGAGTCCCGGCTGGCGCTGTGGCGGAAGTGGCAGCCGGTTTCGGTTGCCGCACAGGGAGATTGACGTCTCGTCGGGTTCCCTGCGCAACGCAAAAGCCCCGCACCCTGGAGGGTGCGGGGCTTTCTACGCTCTGTCGATCAGATAGCGCGGACGTCCTGGGCCTGCGGCCCCTTCTGTCCCTGCCCGATCTCGAACTCCACGCGCTGTCCTTCTTCAAGGGACTTGAATCCCGAGCCGGACACGGCGGAGTAGTGAACGAACACGTCAGCGCCGCCACCATCTTGCGCGATAAAGCCGAAGCCCTTTTCGCTGTTGAACCACTTCACACTGCCTTGAGCCATTGCTTTACTTCATCTTTTCTGTAGATGAGCCAGACAAATCACATCGATAAGTCCGATCTCACTCGTCCAGAGTGTCATGGATCGGCGAGAAAGCCCATCAAATTTCCCAGTATGTGAGCTAACCGACACTCTTCGGTTCAACTCCCGCACGTCTAGGCCGAATGATTATACACCCGAATGCGATTGGCGCAGGGTGGCCGAGTTGTGTTGCGGGCGTAGGACTTTGGCCGCCGAGGCAGCCACCAGGCAGAAAGCCGCGGGCAGCAAGAGGGTGATGTTGAGCGGCGCGAGGTGGGTCAGCGGCCCGATGAGCGCCGGACCGGCCAGGACGCCGAGGTAACCAAGGCCGGCTACCCGAGCGACGTTGGCACCGGCGGCATTTCGATCGGCATGGCCCGCGGCGCTGAAAAGCTGTGGGACGGAACCGGACATGCCGATGCCGAAGACGGCCCAGCCGATCAGTGCCAGCGGGATCCACGGCGAGAGCGCCGCCGCCGTCATGCCCAGCGCGGCCACGCCCCCGCCGTAGCGTAGGACGGCCACCGGGCCGAAGCGGGTGGCGACGCGGTCGGCGACCAGTCGGCCGACGGTCATGGCGGTGGCGAATGCGCCGTAGGCCAGGGCCGCGGTGGCGGCGGGGGCCGCGAGCACGTCGCGTAGGTGCAGGGCGCTCCAGTCGTTGGCGACACCCTCGCACAGCATCAGCAGCAGCGCGAGGACGGCGAGCAGCCAGATGCGTCGCGGCGTCGCCTGTGCGGTCTCGGAAACCACTGCGGGGCTTTTTGTTTCGGACCTCAGCAGAGCGGGTGCGGCCAGCGCCGCGCAGGCGAGGCCGAGCAGCGCCGCCACACCGAGCGCGGTCCCGGGACTCCACCCCCAGCTGAGCGTGCGCGCGCCGATCAGCGCGGCCAGCACACCGCCGAGGGAGTAGGTGGCGTGGAACGCGGACATGACCGAGCGCCGATACCCGTGTTCGACCTGCACCGCGTGCGCGTTCATCGCGACGTCCAGGCAGCCGTTGCCGAAGCCGAGCACGAGCAACGCCACCCCGAGCGTCCACACATTCGCGGCCAGCCCCGGCGGGACGACGGCGACCGCGCACAGCGCCGCGCTCGCCGGGACGACCAGGCGCGCGCCGAATCGATCGGCGAGCGGCCCGACCAGCCGCATCCCCACGAAGGCGCCCGCGCCGAGCAGCAGCAACAACCAGCCGAGCGTCGGGTGCTCGATACCTGCCCGGCGCTCGACGACCGGAATGTGGACGACCCACATCCCCATCAGGAACCCGTTCAACGCGAAGAAGACGAACGTGGCCAGTCGAGCGGCCCGCAACGATCTCTGCATGCTCACGAACATAACGAACAGAGACCATGTTCGAAACATTGACTTTCGAACACAGAAGATGTTGTATTTCGAGTGTGGTGAGCGCAGACCGACTGAAACAGATCACCGATGCCGTGCGCGAAGCGGGACAGCTCGGGGTGGCCGAACTGGCCGAGCGCACCGGCGCGTCGGAGATGACCATCCGCCGCGACCTCGAGACGCTGGCCGCGCAGGGCGTGCTCGAGCGCTATCGCGGCGGCGCGCGCACGCTGCTGCTGCGCGGCGACGAGCCGCCGTTCGCGCTGCGCGCCCACGAGGGGCTGGAGTCGAAGCGGCGCATCGCCGCCGAGGTCGCCGGGTTGATCGTCGACGGCGAGTCCGTGGTGCTGGACAGCGGCACCACGTGTCTGGAAGTTGCTCGCGCGCTGGCGAATCGGCGTCTGACGGTCGTGCCGCTGTCGCTGCACGCCGTGCACGAGCTCACCGGCGCGCCCCAGTTGACGCTGCTGGTACCCGGCGGCAAGCCGCGCGCGGGGGAACTCGCGCTGACCGGCCCACTCACCCTGTCCTCGTTGGCCGCATTGCGTTTCGACACCGCGATCCTCGGCTGCTGCGGGCTCGGCGCGGCCGACGGGCTCACCGCGCACGACCTCGACGACGCCGCCGTCAAACGCGCCGCGATCGCGTCGTCGCGCCGGGTCGTCGTCGCCACCGAGGCCGCGAAGCTCGCACGCACCGCCCTCGCCTTCGTCGCCCCCATCACCGACCTACACGCGGTCGTCACCGACTCGACTGCCTCGCCCGACGACACCGACGCGCTGACCGCCGCGGGCGTCACCGTGCGACGGGTGTGAACAGCGCGCTAGCTCATACGATCTCGAGGTCGTAGGTGGCCTCGGTCCAGAAACCGCCCGGTTCGTACTCGCCGCCGAGGGTGAGGATGTAGTCGCCGCGGCTGAGATCGTCGAGGCTGCACCACAGTCCCCAGGCGTTTGCCCGGTAGCGCCCGGGCGGTCCGAACGGACCGTCGGGATCCGCCTCGATGAGAAACGGACTGCGATTGGCGACTTCGCGCAGCGGCAGCGTGACGCCGTTCAGTTCGGCGTGGCCGCTCGCCGTCGGCACCTCCGGAACGCGCCTGCCGAACAACGACGACCGCTGCAGAATGTTGAAGGCGGGGAAGAACAGCGGGCGACCGTGCGGCACGGTGCATTTCCGGTTCACCTTTCCGCCGAACGTGCCGGCGAGAAACCAGACGTCCGCAGGCTGGCCCACCGCCGCGAACTCGCCGGTCTCGTCGCTCACCGGATTGCGGTCGGTGGGAATCGCCATGGCCCACTGCCACCACCGAGCCGCCAGCTCAATGTCCCTACTGCGCATAACCACCCACCTTGATCATCGAGCCTTGAACCTGGTCAGGATAGCCACCCGCGGGTGACAGCGGGCCAGTCGAGCGACACCGGCGCCGAGGCCCGAATATGCCCTGAGGTTGCCCCGTTTGAGCGCGACGGCCCCGGGTAGCTCGGGGCCATGACTGTGAGAACGACACATCGCGCCCCTGGGCCGCGGATGGCGCGGGGCACAGCATCCTACGATTCTGTGACCGACTTGCTCGCCGCCGCCGCGGTAGTGATCATCGACTCGGTCGGCGCGACCGCGACCGCGAGCCTCGGCATCATCGCGGCGCTGGTCCTGATGCTATGAACCGCTAGACCTCCCTGTTCGCCAGGTGGCCGCCCGTTCACCACGGCGCATGGACGTGTTCACATCGTGTTTACGATGTCCGAATGCTTATTCACGACGCCCCGGGCAGCCCGCCGCCACCCGCTGAGCCAACGGGTGCCGCGCGGCCGAGGGATCGTCGGGTCACGGCCGCCTGGTGCGGTATCGCGGCCGCGGTCCTGGTGCTCGTGGCGGGCGAGCTCGTGGCGGCGCACATCGACGCGCTCGGCCCGCTGACGAGTCTGGCCTGGGACTACGTCGGCAGGCCGAAGTCGGCGACCACGCCGTGGGCGGGTTTCCTGCTCGCGCTGGTCGGCGTCGCGACCCGCGTCCGGGTGATCGCGCTGGCCGCCGCGGTCGGCATCGACCTGATCTTCGTGATCATCCGGGCGATCGAGGGCAGGCTGTTCACCGTCGGCAACGGCCCCACCATCGTGCTCACCGCGCTCGCGGTGCTCGCCGCCTGGCAGTGGTCCGGCGAGCGACGCCGAACGGCGTTGCGCGCCATCGCCTTCGGCGCGCTGCTGATCCTCGCGACGAAGGTCGGCGAGATCTGGCTGGACATCACCGCGTGGGCCTGCCCGACGGTGCTCGACCCGTACGCGGAGCTGGCCGATCACGCGCTGGGCAATCCCTCCTGGGTCGTCGGGCATCTGCTCGACCTCGCCGGGCCCGTGCCGCTCGGCGTGGTGCGCTGGGTGTATTTCGAGCTGCCGGTCGCGGCCATCGTCGTCGCCGTGTGGCAGCTGCGCAACGTCACCGCCGGCGTGTGGCCCCGGCACCATCTCGTGCGGACGTTCCTCGCCCTGGGTCTGATCGGCCCGCTCTGGTACGTGGTCTTCCCCGTGGTCGGCCCGGTCTTGGCCTTCGGGCCGCAGGGTCACGGGCTCGAACTCGCCGACGTCTGGCCGGATATCGTTCCGCCGCTGCCGTTCTCGGTCGGGCCGATGCCGTTCGACGACATCACCCCGCGCAACTGCATGCCGTCGCTGCACACCGCCTGGGCGCTGTCGCTGTTCATCCACTCGCGCCGCGGTCCGCTGTGGCTGCGCGTCGGCGGCGCGTTCTGGCTGGTGTGCACGCTCATCGCGACCCTGGGCCTCGGCGCGCACTACGGTGTCGATCTGGTCGCGGGCGCGGCCCTGTGCCTGACCGTGGAATCCGCGCTGCGCGAGCCGGATCGGGGCTGGGATAACCACCGCGTCCGCGTGGTCGCGCTGGGCGTAGTCACTTTCGCTACTACTCTGCTGTCGACCCGCTACCTCGCCCCCACCATGGCCGACTACCCCGTGCTGTCCGGGCTCGCCCTGCTCGGCCTCCTCTCGGCCTTGGCGATCACGTTCTACCTGACCTGGTTCGCCCCCACCCGCAAGTCGGCGAAAGCCGAACGCGCGCTGGTGAGTTCGACGCCGCGCTGACCCGCGATCGCCGTTCTGGCGAGATCGCGACGTCCGATAGTGGAAGTAGTGCCCGATGTTCTGTGGGCTTGTTCCGCTGTGGACGCCGACGTTCACTGGTCTTGATTCTGTCGAGTCGAGACGAGTGATCGTGAGATCAGTGCTCCGCTGGCCGGCGCGCCGCCTATGCCCACGGTTGCGGGGTTGGAGGTGCTGTGGCCGGGCAGCGTGGGACGACACTGGTACGGATACTGGGCGACAGGGCGCGGGAAACGCCTGCGCGCGTGGCCTATACGTATCTGTCCGACTCCGGGACGCCGGAGTCTCTGACCTACTACGAGATCTACGCCGCGGCGGCGGATCTGGCGACGAAGGTGCGCGCGGTCGGCGCGCCGGGCGACCGGGTGCTGATCGTCTCGGTGTTCGGGCCGCACTTTCTGACCTCGTTCTTCGGCTGCATGCTCGCGGGCCGCGTTCCGGTTCCGGTCGCGAATCACCAACCGGGAGCGACATTCTCGGACATGTCCGCCTTCGCGGCGCTGGCGCTCGACTGCGCCGCCTCGGCGATTCTGGCGCCCCGGTCCGTGCTGGCGGAACTGCGCGCCGCGAGCGCGGAGTACCCGCCGCTGGCCCGCCTCGCCTGGCTCGCGGGCGACGAACCGACCGGCGAGGCGCTCGCGGATCCGCTCGCGTCGGACCCCGACGGTATCGCCTTCCTCCAGTACACCTCCGGCTCGACCCGCGCACCGCGCGGCGTGCTGGTGAGCCACGCCAACCTGACGCACAACCTCGGCGTCATCGAGCACGCGTTCGGGCACACGCCCGACAGCAAGGGCGTCATCTGGCTGCCCGCGCATCACGACATGGGGCTCATCGGCGGCCTGCTGGAGCCGCTGTACGCGGGCTTCCCCGTGGTGTTGCTGTCGCCGGAGGCGTTCATCCGCGACCCGCTCACCTGGCTGCGGGCCGTCTCCGAGCACGGCGGAACGACCAGCGGCGGCCCCAATGTCTGCTACGACTACAGCGTCCGGCGGGTCTCCCCCGAGGACGCCGCGACGCTGGACCTGAGCCGGTGGGACGTCGCGTTCGTCGCCGCCGAACCGATCAATCCGCGTGCGCTGCAACGCTTCGCGGACCACTTCGCACCGAGCGGATTCCGGCCGGAGAGCTTCCTGCCCGGGTACGGGCTGGCGGAGTCGACGCTGTTCGTCAGTGTGACCGAGCGCGGCGCCGGGGTGCGCTCGACGCAGCGGGCCGGGCGCGAAGTCGTGAGCTGCGGCGTGGTCTCTGGCGGCGACGCGATCATCGTGGACCTGGCGGGTCGCGAACGGCTGGAAGACGGTGAGATCGGGGAGATCTGGTTGACCGGGCCGAGCGTGGCGGGCGGGTACTGGGGCAAGCCGGCGGAGACCGAGGCGGCGTTCCACGCCACACTGCCCGGCGATCCGGCCGTCTATCTGCGCACGGGAGATCTCGGCTTCCTGCGCGGGAACGAGCTTTCCGTGACCGGCCGGGTCAAGGAACTGATCATCATCCGCGGCCGCAATATCGCGCCGCAGGACATCGAGTGGTCCATCGAGACACAGCATCCGGCACTGCGCCGCGGTCGCTGCGCGGCGGTCGGGCTCGACGTCGACGGGGCCGAGGCGCTCGCGGTGCTCCTGGAGGTGGACGCGAGCAAGCTCGACGTCACCCTCGACGAGCTGGAAACCTCCATCCGGCACACCATCTCGCGCGACTACGGCCTCGACACCCACCGCGTCGCCTTCCTCTCCCCCGGTCGGTTGCCGAGGACGACGAGCGGAAAGGTGCAGCGGCTCAAGGCGAGAGACATGTTTCTCATGGACAACGAACAGGGCGAGCCGTCGGTGCTCGAACGGCTCACCCACTGGCTGGCCGACCAGACCGGCGTCGAGCCCGCAGCACTGGATCCCGGCAAGCCGATGACCGCGCTCGGCCTGGATTCGGTGAAGGGCAGCGAGTTCGGCGTCTACGTCGAGCGCGAGTTCGGGTACCGGGTGTCGGCGGAGAAGATCTTCGAAGGGCTGACGATGACCGACCTCGCGGCCGCCATCGCCGGGTACAGTGCCGCCACGAGTAAGCCGATCCGGGCCGCCGAGACCACATCCGGCGTGCCTAGCGAAACCTCTGCCGCGCCAGTCGAATTCAGCCTGTTCTTCTTCGCCAGCGACGCGGAAGCGGACAAGGCGAACCGTTACGGACTGTTCCTCGACTGCGCCGAGTTCGCCGACCGGCACGACTTCCGCGCGGTGTGGGTGCCGGAGCGGCACTTCCATCGTTTCGGCGGCCTGTTCCCGAATCCGGCGGTGCTCGGCGGGGTGCTGGCGCGCACCACCGAGCGGATACGCATCCGGGCGGGCAGTGTCGTTCTCCCGCTGCACGATCCGGTGCGCGTCGCCGAGGACTGGTCGGTGATCGACAACCTCTCCGGCGGCCGGGTGGACATCGCGTTCGCGACCGGCTGGAACCCGGACGACTTCGTCTTGGCCCCGGCGGACTACACCGATCGCGAACAGGTGATGCTGTCCGGCGCGGACAAGGTCCGGCGGCTGTGGCGGCGCGAGGCGGTCGAGCTGCCGAACGGCAAGGGCGAGCGCATCGAGGTGCGCACCTTCCCGCCGCCGGTCCAGGCGGAACTGCCGACGTGGATCACCTGCAGCGGCGGGGTCGGCCGGTTCGAACAGGCAGGGGAGCTGGGCGCCAATGTGCTCACCGCGCTGCTGTTCCAGGACGTCGCCGAGCTGCGCACCAAGATCGAGGCCTACCGCAAAGCCCGTGCGGCGCACGGCCACGATCCGCAGACGGGTCACGTCACGCTGATGTTGCACACGTTCCTCGACCCCGACGAGCAGGCCGTCCGGCAGGTGGTCGAGCGGCCGTTCAAGGAGTATCTGCGCGACTCGGTCGACCTGTGGCGTCGCGGCGCGGAACCGTTGAACAAGCTGAGCGCGGACGAGCAGGATCGCGTGCTGGACTACGCCTTCGCCCGCTACTTCCACACCGCCGCCCTGCTCGGTACTCCGGACCGCGCCGTCGAGCTGATCGAGGAGCTGGCCGCGGCGGGCGTAGACGAGATCGCCTGTCTGGTCGATTTCGGCGTCGACGAGGCGCGGGTGCTCGGTGGACTGCGCCACCTTGCCGATCTGCGAAACAGGTGGCCCGGCAACGGAACTCGGGCCCTGCCGGAGTCCGTCGTCGGTCGCGAGGAGCAATCGGAGCCCGTCGTCCGTCCCGAGGAGCAACCGGATCTCGGCGCGTCCATTCGCAATCGGCACGCGCTAGCCCACCGCAACAGCGGCGGCGTGCTCGCCAAGGCCCGCGACTTCGAACTCGCCCGCCGCCTGCGCGAGGCCGACCTGTTGCCGTTCTATCCGGACCTCAGCGACTTCGACGGCGCCACTTGCCGTTACGAAGGCCGCGAGCTGATCATGCTCGGCTCCAACAACTATCTCGGCCTCACGGCCGACCGCCGGGTCAGAGAGGCGACGGCGGCCGCGGCGCTGCGGGACGGCCCGAGCGTCACCGGTTCCCGGCTGATGAACGGGTCGACCTCGGCGCACGGCACCCTCGAACGCGCGCTCGCCCGCTTCCTCGGTCGGCCGGACGCCTTGCTGTTCACCACCGGCTACCAGGCGAATCTCGGCTTCCTGTCGGCCTTCATGGGCAAGGGCACCGTGCTGGTGGTCGACGAACAGTGCCACGCCTCCATCTACGACGGCGCGGCCATCGGCGGCTGCCGGCTGATCCAGTTCCGGCACAACGACATCGGGGATCTCGACCGCAGGCTGCGCACGGAGGCGCGCGGGCTGCCCGCCATGGTCATGGTCGACGGCGTGTACTCGATGTCCGGGGATATCGCGCGGCTGGCCGAGATTCGCGAGGTGTGCGACCGGCACGACGTACCCCTGGCCGTCGACGACGCGCACGGCCTCGGGATGGTCGGCGCGACCGGGCGGGGCGTAGAGGAGGAGCTGGGCCTGTCCGGCGCGGCGGACATCCTCACCGGCACCTTCTCCAAAAGTTTGGCCTCGGTCGGCGGCTGGCTGGCCGGTCCGCGCGATCTGATGGATTGGGTCAGGTATTACGGTCGCGCCCAGTTGTTCTCGGCCTCGATCCCGCCGCCCGCAGTCGCCGCCGCCGCGGCCGCCCTCGGCATTCTCGAGTCCGAGCCCGCACGGGTGGCGAGGCTGCGCGAGCTGTCCGCGTACTGGCGGAAAGGGCTGTCGGACTTGGGCTTCGACACCGGCACGTCGCGCACGACCATCGTGCCGGTGTTCATCGGCGACGAACTGCGGTGCCTGCGGTTCGCCAAAAGCCTGCTGAACGAGGGTGTTTACGGAAACTGCGTCCTCGCGCCCGCGGTGCCGGCGGATCGGGCGATGATCCGCACCACCGTCACCGCGGTACACGAGACGCAGCACCTCGACCGCGCGCTCGCCGTGTTCGCCAAGGTAGGGCGGGAGTCAGGGGTAATCGGCTAGCGAGCCCCTCAGAGGTCGGAGAGCTCGGCGACGAGATCGTCCAGGCCGAGGGAGCCCTGCGACAGCGCCGCCATGTGCCAGGCCTTCAAATCGAAGGCCGCGCCGTGCCTTTCGGCCGCGGCGGCCCGGCCGCGCAGCCACGCGCGCTCACCCAGCTTGTATCCGATCGCCTGGCCGGGCCAGCCGAGGTAGCGCACGAACTCGCTGTCGAGATGCTCCGGCGGCAGCCCGCAGTAGCGGCCGAAGAATTCGCGCGCGTTGTCCGGGGTCATGCGCTCGCCCGGCCGGTACGGGGAGTCGGCCGGGTAGTCGAGACCGCAGTGCATGCCGATGTCCAGGATGACTCGGAGCACCCGCAGCACTTGGGCATTGAGGTAGCCGAGGCGGTGGCCGGGGTCGGTGAGGTGGCCGAGTTCGTCCATCAGGCGCTCGGCGTACAGCGCCCATCCCTCCAGATTGGCGCTGACGGCGCCGAGGCTGACCTGATAGGTGGACAGCTGGTCGGCCAGGTAGGTCCACTGCGCGACCTGGAGGTGGTGACCGGGGACGCCCTCGTGGTACCAGGTGGAGACCAGGCTCCACACCGGGATTCGGGCGGGGTCGAGCACGGGCAGCCACGTGCGGCCCGGCCGAGTGAAGTCCAACGACGGCTCGCTGTAGTAGGGCGCGGCCGCGCTCCCCGGCGGCGCGATCATCGACTCGACCCGCAGCAGTGGCTCGGCGAGATCGAAATGGGTGCCCTGGAGATCGTTGATGGCGTTGTCCATCAGCCCTTGCAGATAGCGGCGGGCGCTCTCGGGACTGTCGTGCGCCGGCCCTTCCTCCTCCAGCCACCGCATGGCCGCTATCGGAGTCGAGCCCGGCAGCACCCGTTCGGCCTCGACGCGCATCTGGGCGTCCACCTCGCGCAACTGTTCCCACGCCCAGCCGTACGCCTCGTCGAGGTCGAGGTCGGCGCCGTTCCAATAGCGGGCCCAGCGCTGGTACCGTTCCCGGCCGGCCGTATCGGGAGCGTCGATTGCCTTCGGGCCGTACACCTCTCGCAACCAGTCGCGCAGCTCCGCCACGGCGGCGGTCGCCGCGACCGCGGCCGAATCCAGTTCGGCGCGCAGCGATTCCGGGGCCGCGGCGACGAAATCGCCGAACCAGCCGCCCGGCCTGTCGCCGGCGATCCACTCGTCGAATTGTGCGGTCACGGCGGTGACCTGCCGTGGCCCGGACAGCAGCCCGCGGTCGACGCCCTCGATCAGCGTCGACCGATACTGGGCCAGCGCGACCGGCACCCGGTTCAGCCTGCGGCCGACGGCGCGCCACTGCTCCTCGGTCTCGGTCGGCAACAGGGTGAACATGTCGCGGACCTCGTGCACCGGGGAGGCCAGGTTGCGCAGCGAGCGGAAGTGCTCGCCCGCGTCGTGCACGGCCAGTTCGGCGGTGAGGCGCTCACGGAACAGCTTGGCGCAGCGGCGTTCCGCGGCGTCCTGGTATCCCTCGGCGGGCTCGGCGGCGTCGAGCTCGGCGAGGGCGGACCTGGCGAGGGCGGCGGCGGCTTCGAGTCCGGCCGGGGACAGGTCCGGGAGCCGGTCGTCGTCGAGGTTGCGTCCGAGCCGGACCGCGATCAGCGGGTCGTGCTCGGCGAGGGCGTCGACATACGCGTCCGCGATGCCGCGCGCCGTACGCACAGGAGTCGAATCTGTTGTGGTCTCATCCATCTCACCGACTCTGCTGGAAAGCGCGGCCTTTCACAAGGTCAACCGCGGCCGTAGAGCAGGCGGGCGAGTGCGGCCAGCACGCGATTGTCGAGCGGGCGGCGAGTGAACGTGGTCGTCCGCACCGGGCTCGGGAAACGTTGGCGGGTAATGGCTTTGGCGGCGGTCCACTCGCGCAGCCCATCCGGCCCGTGAATGCGGCCGAAGCCGGAGGCGCCGACGCCGCCGTACGGCAGCGCGGGCACCCCGGCGTAGGCGACCACCGAGTTCACTGACGTCATGCCGGATCGCATGCGCCGCGCCAGTTCGACGCCGCGCGCGCCGGCGAAGACCGCGCCGCCGAGACCGAAACCGGTGGCGTTCGTTTTGTCGAGGGCCTCTTCCATATCCGAGACCTTCGCGATCACCAGCACCGGGCCGAAGGTCTCCGCGCGGACGACGAGCGCGTCCTCCGGCACGTCCACGAGGATCGTCGGCTGGATGTAGCGCTCGCCGATGCCGTCCAGGCCGCCGACGAGCGCCCTGCCGCCCCGCTCGAGCGCGTCGGCGATCTGCTCGCGGACGACCTCCACCTGCTCCGGCATGGTGATCGGGCCGATCGGTTGTCCCGCACCGGCTTTCAGGCTCGCGGTGCGGGCGACGACCTCGGCTACGAACGCGTCGTAGACCCGCTCGTGGACGTACGCGCGCTCGACCGAGATGCAGACCTGCCCCGCGTTGCTCATCGCACCCCACACCGCCGCGTCGGCCGCCGCGGCGAGATCGGCGTCCTCGTCGACCACCATGGCGTCGGAGGCGCCCGCGTCCACGAGCACGGGCGTGAGCGTCTCGGCGCAGGCGGCCAGCACCTTTCGCGCGGTCGGCACCGAGCCGGTGAAACTCACCTTGTCCACGCCGGAGCGGCACAGCGCGGCGCCGGTCTCGTCGGCGCCGGTCACGGTCTGGAACAGTCGCTCGTCCCCGGCGACCCGGCCGAAGCTCGCGGCCAGCCACTCCCCGATCTTCGGCGTGTACTCACTGTGCTTGAGCACCACGGCGTTTCCGCCCATGAGCGCGTACGCGGCGGTGCCGACCGGGCCGAAGACGGGAAAGTCCCAGGGGCCGAGGATGCCGACGACGCCGAGCGGCCGATACTCCAGCCGCGCCGACTGATTCACCATGAACGGTCCCGAGGGCACGCGGCGCGGGCCGAGCACCTTGCGCGCGTTCTTGGCGGCCCAGTCGATGTGCTGGGCCGCGACGATCACCTCGATCGTCGCGTCCGCCCGCGGCTTCCCGTTCTCCGCGTGCACCAGCTCTTCCAGCTCCGCGCGCCGCTTGATCAGCGACGCGCGCCACGAGATCAGCACTCGCCTGCGTTCGTCGAATCCGACGTCGGCCCAGGCCTTCTGGGCCTCGCGGGCGCGGCGGACCGCCGCGGCGACGTCGGCCGGGGAGCTGACCGGGTAGGAACCCAGCACCTCGCCGTTCTCCGGGTTGAACGACGCGAAGGCTTGCCCGACGGTGGCGGCGAACCGCTCCGCGGGCACACCTGACTGTCCATCGACCACGCACCGAGTCTTATCGACCGCCGGGTGGTGCGAAAGACGTCATTCGCGGGGGCTCACCCGCAGACCGCGCCGTTGGACGCCGACCCGACCAGCTTCGAGTACTTGGCGAGCACGCCTCGGGTGTAGCGCGGCGGCAACGGTTCCCAGCCCTGCGCGCGGCGCGCGAGTTCGGCGGGGTCGATCAGCAGATCGAGGGTGCCCTGGCCGACGTCGAGGCGGATCTGGTCGCCGTCGCGCACGAACGCGATCGGGCCGCCGTCGACCGCCTCCGGCGCGACATGCCCGACGCACAGTCCGGTGGTGCCGCCGGAGAACCTGCCGTCGGTGAGCAGCAGCACGTCCTTGCCGAGCCCGGCGCCCTTGATCGCCGCGGTGATGGCGAGCATCTCGCGCATGCCGGGGCCGCCCTTGGGCCCCTCGTAGCGGATGACCACCACGTCGCCCGCCGCGATGGTGCCGTCCTCCAGCGCGTCCATCGCCGCCCGCTCGCGATCGAAAACCCTTGCGGTGCCGGTGAAGACGTCGGAGTCGAAGCCCGCCGACTTGACCACCGCGCCGCCGGGGGCGAGGGTGCCCTCGAGGATGGTGATGCCGCCGGTGGGGTGGATCGGCTCGGTCATAGCGCGCACCACCTTGCCGTCGGGGTCCGGCGGCGCGATGTCGGCCAGGTTCTGCGCGACCGTCCGGCCCGTCACGGTCAGGCAGTCGCCGTGCAGCAGGCCGGCGTCGAGCAGGGCCTTCATCATGACCGGGACGCCGCCGACGCGGTCCACGTCCGTCATCACGTGCCTGCCGAACGGTTTGACGTCGGCGAGGTGCGGCACGCGGCGGCCGATCCTGGCGAAATCGGCGAGCCTCAGGTCGACGTTCGCCTCGTGCGCGATGGCGAGCAGGTGCAGCACGGCGTTGGTGGAGCCGCCGAAGGCCATCACGACGGC
>NZ_BAGH01000568.1 GCF_000308715.1 Nocardia tenerifensis NBRC 101015 | reverse complement strand
CACCGTGAGCCCGCTCCTGAGCCCGCGCGATCATGTCCGGGGCCAGGTCGATCCCGGTGACCGCGCCGGTCGAGCCGACGACCCCGGCGGCGGACAGCGCCGGCTCCCCGGTGCCGGTGCCGACGTCGAGCACCCGATGGCCCGGCCGCACGCCGGCGAGCTCGAGCAACCTCGCGGTCACCGGCGCGCCGCCGGTCTCGAAGTCCTCGGCGCACGACAGCCAGCCGGCGCTGATCGCGTTCCAGGTGACGCGTTGGGCTTGTTTGAAGCTCACCGAATCAAATGCGGCAGTCGTCATGGCACCTGTCCCGTCAGTGCTGGTTCTCGGTGGACGGATCGGTCGCCAAGAATCGTTCGGTGGGATACTCCGCGGTCCAGAAGCCGGGCCGCACGGTCGTCAATGCGCGCCGGACCAGGTCGATCTCGGCCTCGGTGTTGTACACGGCGAACGACAGGCGAACCGTGCCGACCTCGCCGAAGGTGTCGATGAAGACGTTGGCGCAGTGCACCCCGCTGCGCACCGCGACCCCGTGCCCGTCCAGGTGTCCGCCGACGTCGTAGGGGTGGATGCCGTCGACGACGAACGAGACGATCCCGCTCGGCTCGGCCGCCGGGTCGCCGATGATGCGAACGCGCGCAACGCTTTCCAGCGCCTCGACGGCGGCGCCCACCAGAAGATCGTCGTGGCGCCGCACGACGTCCCAGCCGAGGTCCTCGACATAGTCGAACGCCGCGGCCAGTCCGACCGAGCCCGCGACGTGCGGTGTGCCGGCTTCGAGCCGGGCCGGCACCGGAACGTAGGCGACGGGCTCCTCGAGCGTCACGCCTTTCACGGTGCCGCCGCCCACCTGATACGGCGCGAGCCGGGACAGCAGCTCGCGCTTGCCGTACAGCACGCCGATGCCCATCGGCCCGTAGATCTTGTGGCCGGAGAAGCAGTAGAAGTCGGCGTCGAGATCGCGGACGTCCACCGGCCGGTGCGGCACCGCCTGGGCGCCGTCGACCACCACCGGAATCCCGTGGCCATGCGCCGCGCGGATCATCTCCCGGACGGGGTTGACCGTGCCGAGCACGTTGGACACGTGCGCGACGGCGGCGAGCCGGACTCCGGGATCGAGTGCGGCAGTGAACCTTTCGAGCTCCACCCGGCCCGCCGCCCCGACCGGGACGACGACGAGTTCCGCGCCGGTGGTCTCGCACAGCCGCCGCCACGGCAGCATGTTGGAGTTGTGCTCCATGCCGGTGACGACGATTCGGTCGCCGGCCGTCAGGACGGATCGGCCGAACGTATCGGCGAGAAGGTTGATTGCCGCGGTGGTGCCCGCGGTGAACACCACCTCGTCGGCGTGCTCGGCGTTGATCGCGCGCCGGACGGTCTCGCGTGCCGCCTCATAGGCGTCGGTCGCGGCCATGCTGAGCCGGTAGTAGCCCCGGCCGATATTGCTGTTGAGCCCGGAGTAATAGTCCACGAGCGCGTCGAGCACGGCGCGAGGCTTCTGCGCGGTCGCCGCGTTGTCGAGGTAGACCAGGGGATGCGGGCCGAAGCGCCGCTCCAGGATGGGAAAGTCGGGCCGGACCGACTCCCCCAGGGTCGAAGTGCTGATCTTCCCGTTACTCACCAGACCAGTCATTAAGTAACCATATCTAAATGAAGTTAGTTTGCCTAGAGCCGGAACAGGCTGCGGAACTCGGTCAGATAGTGAGTGGGGAACTCGAACACCTTCTGCGGCGGGTACCGCCGCTCGGCGGAGCGCGGGCCGAAGAAGAACCAGCAGATCTGGGCGACCTGCTCGGTGAACAGCACCGGATGCACGTCCGCGGAGTACATGCCCATGTGACAGAAGGCCGCCCCGAACTCGCCGCGCGCCGAGAACCCGCGCCCGGACATCACATGCCCGAACGCGTCGTGCACGACCCGGAACACGTCGTTGTGGCTGAGTTCGACGCCGTCGACCACGATCCCCGAGGGCTCCAGCATCGGATGGAACCGCTCGTCCGGTTCCGGGCCGTGCCCGGCGCTGGTCAGATAGACATACAGCTCACCGGTCGTCCGGACGGATGCACGCAACTCGGCCGACCCCCGATAGGGCTGCCCCGGAGTCAGCCAGGGCCGCACCGTGATTCCCGCATCGACGACCACCCGGTATTGCTGAAGGTTCTCCCGCTTGAACTGGTCGTAGCGCCGAACGAGGACGGTGTCGTAGGCCAGCCGAGGAGCCTTCTCGAAATACGCCGCCACCCGGCGGCAGTAGTCCTCGTCCCAGTCGAGCGTGCACGTTGCCCGCGAAGAGATTCGGTGCCCATTCGACGGCCAGTGGCGATCGACGTAGGCCTGCGCGAGATCGGCCAGCTCGGCTTCCATCAGCATCACCCCTAGTTCACAATATATTCTTGAAGTGAGATTGCCGCCAGGTCAGGAGAGCCGAGATGAGCCACCGCGAAGCCGCACCCATCGTCAGGACGCTGCCCGCGCCCACCGCCTACCTGTGCGGGCTCACCTGGGACGGCTCGACGCTGTGGCACTCGGACCAGGACGCGGGGACGATCTTCGCCATCGACCCGTCCGACGGTTTGGTCACCCGCTCATGGCCCTGTGCCCGGGTCCGCGCGGACCTGGCCTACGACGGCACGCGGCTGGTCCAAGTCGGCGGCCGTCCCAAACGGCTGTTGCTCATAGACCCGGAGACCGGGGAGCCGGCCGGCGAGAAGAAGGTGCTGCCGCTGAGCGGGCGGCTGACCGGTATCGAGTTCGGCCCGGAGGGGCTGTGGATGTGCCTGCGCGGGCCGACCGTGGTGCAGCTGCGCGACTACGCGACCATGGAGATCGAGCGCGAATACCCCGCGGGCGGCGAATCCCCTTCGGGCCTGACTTATGTCGACGGCATGGTGCTGCACGGCGACTTCGGCGACTCGACGGTGCGGGCGCTGGACGCGCGAACCGGCGCGCAGGTCGGCGAGTTCCGCGTCCCCGGCCACCCGACCGGGATGACCTGGGACGGCCGCCACCTCTGGTACTGCGACTTCCCCGCCCGCGCGTTGCGCGCCGTCGAACTCGACGCCGTATTGGTCAACCGAGCGTAGAACGGCCGCCCTCGGTGCCGAACAGGCCGCGCATGAGCTGCGGCTTGGCCGCCTCCTGAAAGTCCATGTCCGGATCGAGATCTCGAATCGTCCCCTCGATCACCAACAGCGACAGCAGCGGGAAGATCAGCTCGGGCGCCGCGTGAATTCCGAAGCGGCGCATCAGGTCGAACATCTCCATGGCGAAGGCGATGAGGCTGAACTCCCTGGCAGGCTGGCCGTGGCTGCGCTCGACGAGATCCGCCATCCGCACCATGAAACCGTCGAGATCGGCGTCCTCGGCGAGCCTGGCCGCGCTCTGGACCACGATCTCGGCGGCGTGGTGCCCGCGCCCGATCGCCATGTTCATGAAGAACTCGGCGAACAGCCGCCGGAGCCGATCGGTGAGCTGGACGCTGAAGCCGGCGTCGAGCACCACGACCTGCGCGCCGCGGGTGAAGTAGAGATTGCCGGGATGCATGTCGCAGTGCACGAATCCGTCGACGAAGAGCATCTGGTACATCGCCGCCATCCCCGAGGCCGCGAAGCGCCTGCGGGCGACCGGAGTGCACTCGTCGGCCGTGCCCACCGCTAGGTCCGGGATGAACTCCATGACGATGCACCGGGGACGACAGGCCTCGGGGTAGACCTTCGGCACCCAGACCCGCGGCACCTCGGAAAGGTTCTTGCGCAACCGCCGCAGATTGTCGGCCTCGCGCTCGAAGTCGAGTTGCCCGAGGATCGCGCCCGCCATGTTCGCGACGACCTCCTCGACCGGAACGCCGCGAAAGAAGGGCAGCCGCGCAACGAACGCCGCGCCGCCCTGAATCAGCGCGAGATCCGCGGACATCGTCTGCTCGATCCCCGGCCTGCGCAGTTTGACCGCGACATCCTGCCCCGAGCGCAACCGCGCCCGATACACCGAGGCCACACTGCCGGAGGCGACCGGCCGCGGGTCGAGCGAGGCGAACACGTCGTCCACCTCCGAGCCGTATGCCTCGGCCAGGGCGACCGCGGTGTGCGCCGCGTCCAGCGGCGCGACCGAGTCCTGCAACAGCGACAGTTCGTCGCACAGCGCGGGCGGCAGGATGTCGCGGCGGGTGCCGAGCACCTGTCCCGCCTTGACGAAGGTCGGTCCGAGCAGCATCAACAGCTCGACCAGCCGATGATAGAGATGCCGCCGCCCGGCCGAGGGGCCGTACCGCACCCGGTGGACCAGACCACCCGGTATCGCCGGAACGGCTACCGCGACAACGGTTCCGGTGACGCGCACCGCCCGCAGCGTGAGCGCGAATCGTGCTCGCATGGCCTCATCTCCCTGTTGCTCGTTCGAACCGATGACACGACTCCGTGAGCTCGCGGCGGACCGCCCTGGCCACGTGCGCCGGACAGAACGCCGCGTCGATTCCCGCGGCCACCGTGTCGACGAGCGCGGCCACCGAGACGCCGAGCCGCTCGTGGCACAGCTGATATTCGCGGTTCAGCGAGGTGCCGAACATCCCAGGGTCGTCGGTGCCGAGCGTGACCGGGACGCCCGCGGCGAGCAGCGCGGGCAGCGGATGCTCGTCGAGCGCGCGCACCGCGCCGGTGCGGACGTTCGACGACGGACAGACCTCGAGGGTGACGCACCGTCGCGCCAGGTGCGCGAGCAACCCGCGGTCGGTCACCGCGCGAATACCGTGCCCGATCCGCTCCGCGCCCAGATCGCAGAGGGCGGACCAGATCTCGTCGGCGTCGGAGCACTCCCCCGCGTGCGGAACGGCATGCAGCCCATGGGCTTTGGCCTTCTCGAACGCGGTGCGGAACAGCCGGCGCGGCGCATCGAGCTCCGGGCCGCCCAGCCCGAACCCGACCGTTCCGTCGGGCTGATAGCGCAGAATCCAGTCCAGCGTGGCGAAGGCGCCGCCGACGCCGTCGTCAGCCGACACATCGAATATCCAGTTCAGGTGGATCCGGTGCCGCTCGGCGACGAGACGACGGCCGATCGACAGCGCCTCGGCGAGTTCGGCGGCGGCGATGCCCCTGCGCAGATGCGACAGCGGCGTCACTGTCACCTCGGCGTATCGCACGTTGTTCGCCGCGAGCTGGTCGCCGAGGCCGGTCACCAGCCGCACCACCGCAGCGCCGCTGGTGACCAACCTGTTGACCGCGGTGTACACCTCGACGAAATGCGCGAAATCGGTGAAGCGGTAGTACCGGTCCAGTTCGGCCGGGTCCGCGGGCACGCCGACCTCCGGTCGTTCGCCGGCCAACTCGCTCACCGTCTCCACGGAGGCCGAGCCCAGCAGGTGCACATGCAGCTCCACCTTCGGCAAGGCCGCGAGAAATCCCGCCACAGACTGCCCGTTGCCACTCGCCGGGGCGCCACACTCCACGAGATCCACCATAGCTTTTTGAAGCCATCTAAGCGAGGTAGACGAAAGCGCCGCTACGGGTAGAACGCAGCGGGAGCCCAGGAGGCGTGCGCTCGGAACGCGCAAAAGGCGACTAGGGCTCAAAATGTGAAGAAAACTTATGTAATATATAGCTAGTTGAGCGTCGGGGAAGTGCGGCGGCTATGACCAGCCGACCGGCGGACCGGCGACGGAGGTGAACGGCTCGAGCGGCTCACACGGCCGAGCCCATCGTGGAAGAGGTCCCCCATGAACGGCGCCGTCGATTCCATCCCGCAGCACCCCGCGGGGACACTGACCGCCGACCCGTCGCAGCGGTTGCGCACCGCGGGTTGGCCGGAGATCCGCAAGTTGTTCGCACTCGACCCAGGCGCCATCCACCTCAATACCGGCACCGTCGGCGCGATGCCGCACGCCGTGCTCGACACCGTGGACCGGGTGACCAGGCACTGGGCCGGCGGTCTCGGCGACGTCTATCCGCCGGGGATGTATCCGGACCATCGCGCCGTCATCGCCAAGTCCTACGGGGTCGATCAGGACGAGATGGTGATCACCCACAATGCGACCGAGGGGGTCGCACGCGTCATCCACGGCTTGGACCTGCACGCCGGCGACGAGGTGGTCACCACCACGCACGAGTGCTACTCCGTGCTGTCGAACTTCAATCTGCTGCGCAATCGTTTCGGCATCTCGCTGAAAACGATCACCCTGCCCACCGGCTACGACGTGCGCGCCGAGCAGATCATCGAACTGTTCGAGGAAGCGATCACCCCGCGCACGAAAGTGCTTGCCTTCGCGGGGATCACGCTGTTCACCGGCACCCGGCTCCCCATGCGCGCGCTGTGCGAGCTCGCGCACCGGCACGGCCTGATCACGGTGATCGACGGCGCGCTGCTGCCCGGCATGCTCGATCTCGACATGCGGGCCATCGGCGCGGATTTCATCTCCTGCTCCGGGTCCAAGTTCCAGTGCGGGCCGCTGGGGACCGGATTGCTCTACGTGCGCAACAAGATTCATCCCGAATACAATCCGCTGCCGCTGCCCACGTTCTGGCCGATCATCTCCACCTGGTACCCGATGAAGGGCAGCCCGCCGCCCCGGACCGGGACCTCGATGGAGAGCGACAACATCGCCGACTACCTGCAGAGCGCGGGCAGCGCCAGCATCGCCCGAGGGGCCGCGCTCGCCACCGCCTGCGAACTGTGGGACGAGATCGGCCGCGATCGCATCGAACGAAGGATCATGCTGCTCGCGGACTACGCGCGCGCCCGCGTCATCAAATGCTTCGGCCGCGACGCGATGTACTCCCCCGGCGCGGATCCCACGCTGAAGTCGCCGCTGATCGCGTTCCATCCGTTCCGCCGGCCGGAAGACGCGTGGAATGTGAAGAAGATTCACGAGTACACCATGCGGCTGCAGCGCGAGCACCGGCTCTTCACCCGGTGGACCGAGTTCGACGTGCCCGGATCGCCGCATCAGCACTACGCGTCGCGCATCACGACACACTTCTTCAACAACTACGACGAGATCGACAAGGCCGTCGACATCATGGCCGAGCTGGCCGAGGAGATGTCGTGACCGCGTCGATCCTGCGCCTGTACGGCCCCGGCCCGCTCGATCAGCTGGATCCGGTGTGCTGCCCCAGGTTTCCGATCGACCGGGTCGTCCGGCTCTTCGCCCGGCAGCTGTTCACCTATCGAACGCACGGCGACCTGCGGAACTGGCAGAGCGTCGCGCCGACACCCGATCTGGCGACCGCGATTCCCTCCATCTACAACGCGGGCATGGGCGCGAGCTACACGAGCTACGTGGTCCATCTGCGGCCAGGCGTGTACTGGGACAGCGACCCTGTCCGCCCGGTGACCACCCACGACGTGGTTCGCGGCATCAAGCGCATGGGTAATCCGCTGCGCCGCAGCGCATTACTGCCCTACTTCACCGACACCATCAGGGGAATGGCGCGGTTCTGCGACGACTACGCCGCCGCGTTCGCCGGCGTCGTACCGACCGGACCGGAATTGGCCGAATACCAGAACTCTCATGACATTCCGGGCCTACTGGTGCTCGACGACCACACGATCGTGTTCGAAATACGCAGGCCCGCCTTCGATTTCATCGACATACTGGCCTTGCCCGGCGCCTCGCCCGCGCCGATCGAGTACGACGAGTTCGTGCCGGGCAGCCTCGAGCTGTGCCGCAACATCAGGTCCAACGGCCCGTACCGGCCCGTCGATTTCACCCCCGGTCGCACGCTACGGTTGACCCGAAACCGGTTGTGGCACCAGGAAACCGACCCCGTTCGGCGTCAGCACGTCGATGCCGTCGAGGTCGTCTCGGAGCCCGTCGCCGCCGATGCGGTCGCGCACCGAATCCGAAGGGACCGTGCGGATCTGGCCTGGGGCGTCCGCATCGCCGACCCCGCGACGCCGGTCGACCACGATCTCGGCTTCGCGCTGGACCCCTACCTGGTGTTCAACACCCGCAGCTTCAACGCCGCGGGCGCGTTGCGAAAGGTGCAGGTGCGCCAGGCCATCGCCCACGCGATCGACAAAACCGCCCTCGCGGCGGAACTCGCCCCACTGGACGGCGAGACGATCACCCGCGTCGCGGGCTCGATCGTCCCGCCGAACAACGACGGCCACCAGGACCTCGACCCCTACTCGACGCCGGATCAGCGGGGCGACCCCGTCACGTGCGCGGCGATGCTGGCCGCCGCGGGCCACCCGGACGGTCTGACGATCACCGCGATCCACCCGGCGACGGCGCGTGCCCGCCTGGTCGCCCATCGCTGCGCCGCCGACCTGACCGAGGCCGGAATCGCCGTCCAGCAGGTCGAATTCGCCGAATCGGAGTACCTGGACCTGCTCGCGGACCCGGCACGGGCGGAGTCCGGGGAGTGGGATATCGCGCTTGCCTCGTGGTCGCCCGCCTGGGCGCACGACAACGGCCGCGTCTTCCTGCAACCGCTGCTGCACTCCGGCTCCCCCGCCAACCTCGGCCACTACCGCAATCCCGAAGTGGACGCACTGATCGACCGGGCGCTCGCCGCGGCGGAGGACCGGCAAGCGGCCGATGCCGCGTGGCGCAAGGCCGAACGCGTCGCACTGGCCGACGCCCCGCTCGTGCCGCTGCTGTTCCAGGTCCCGACGGCCCGGGAACTGTGCGGCCGCCGCGTGCGCGCCGCCGCCGTGCTGCCCGCGCACGGTCTCGCGGTCGACCTGGCCACGGTCCGGCTCGACCCGCCCTCGACGGACTGAACGGACCCGCACGCCAGGAGAGCGAAGTGAATGAGTACGACGCACGTCTCCTCGCGGAGATCGCTGCCAACACCTCGGTGTCCATGTGGGCGGCGGCCGGCCCGGAAGCGGACTACGCCATAAGACTCTGGACCCGGGGGGCCGAGCGCCTGTACGGCTACTCCGCGGAGGAGGCGGTGGGCCAGAGCTACATCACGCTGCTGGTGAACAAGCTCGAACGCGACCGCGTGATAGCCGATCACGTCAATATCGTCCGCACCGGCGTCGAGATGCGGACTTTGGAGGGCGATGTCATCCTGTCGGGCTCACAGCGGTTGCTCCTCACGATTCGATCCCCGCTGTACGACCAGGCCACGAATGAACATCTCATCGCGGAGACGGGTATCGAAGTCACCGACATCTCGCTCAACGAAGCGATGGAGCTCACCAGAACTCGCGAAGAAGCCATCCACGTCAGCGAGAGCGCGGCCCGCGAGGATCTCTCGGAGCAGCTGCGCCGTCTGGTGGGCGCGCTGACATTGTCGGGCGCCGGCGAGGACGAGCGCGCGGCGCTCGCGTTGGGCGTGGAACTCGTTCGGCAGGCGATCAACGTACAGGCCGAGTCGAGTGTGTGGCTCGCCGGTCAGGTCGGGCAGTTCAATGAGGTGTTCCGCAGCAGCGGCTGGCGGGTGCCGACCGGCTTGGACATCGGCCGTGCGCTCGACTGGTTCCGCTCGAACACCAAGCCGTTGCTCCACGATTCCAAGTCCCGGCCACACCGGCTGCTCAAGCACCTCTTCGACACCCACCAGGGGCCGGTGGACACGGTCGGCATGATTCCGCTCCACGCCGAGGGCGAGTTTCTCGGACTACATCTGTTCCGGGTGCCGGCCCCGCACGCCTTCACCCAGCTCGAGCGCGACGCGCTGCCCGTGTTGTCCTCGGCCGTGCTGGCGAGCGCGCGGCTCGCGGCCGAGATCCGCCGACGGCGGGAAGAGGCCGCCGAGTCCAGGGCGGAGGCGACCCGTTTGCGACTCAACGGCGACTTCGCCCATCGGATACGCAAAGCCGTGGACCCCATCCTGCGCGACGTGCACGCGATCCGCGAGGAGCTGGATCTGCGCGGGGTGAAACTGGACGGCGAACTCGCGCAGTGGATCGACGACATCACCGAAGGCTGCACCGAGCTGGCCCGTGCGCCCGCGGAGCTGCACCGTGCCCAGAAGGTTGCTCGGATCAGCATACGAGGCGTGCTGACCGCACTGCGGAACCGGCTCGGCCTCGAGTTTCCGGACAGCATCATCGAACTCGATATCGATGGCATCGCCGGTGTGCTCGTCAGCGGCGTCAAGGGCGATATCACCGCGCTGTTCGAGAACCTGCTCTACAACGCGATCGAGGCGATGGGCAGCAAGGGACGCGTGACGGTGAGCGCCGAGGTGGTCGGCAGGTCCGTCTCCGTCGCCGTCTCCGACGAGGGCCCCGGTATCAAACCGGAGGATGTGGAAGGAGTTTTCCAGCTGGGGTTCTCCAAGAAGGGCGAGGGTCGTGGACTCGGCCTGGCCCGAGCAAGAGAAATAGTTACAGACCTGGGCGGCCAGATCACGGTTGATGTACAACGCGCGCCGGGCGCCACTCTTCTGGTAATTCTGCCTATCTGCAGGAGGGCGTAGATGGCGATTATATTGTTGCTCGAGGACAATTTGAAATTTGCCCGGGCGGTGCAGCGCGTACTTCGTGGTCACGAGGTGCGGCACGTGACCAGAATCGATGCGGCGATCGATGAACTCGAACGCCCCGACGTGGACTGCGCACTGATCGATCTCAATCTCACCGACGAAGACGATTACTCCGGTTACGAAGTCCTGTCGTATATTCTTCGCAACAGGCCCGACCTGCCGCGCGCGGTGGTGACGGGTTCACGTTTGAAAGGCGCGATCGCCAAGAATATCCTGCTCCGGTACGGCGTCGGCGATATCGTCATCAAAGGCGATGTCGATAGAGAAGGTTACGGTACGACGGACCTCATCGACACGGTGAGCGACCTGCTCATGGGATCGGATCGCCAGCGCCGGGAAATGGCGCGAAACGAGGTCACCTCGATTTCGCTCGCCGCGCAGACCGAATTACGCCGGCGCATCAACGGTCTCCAGCAACTCGCGGAACAACTGCGCAGCGGAGGCGGCGCAAAGCGTCGCGACCCGACCGCTAACAGCCGCACCGCATTGACCCGGCGCGCCGAGAAATTGATCGAACTCGAGGCCGCGGCGAAGGCCCGGTGCGACGTGGTGGCCCTGGGCGATCTGGCGCGCGAGGTGGAGCTGTTCGAGGCGGAATCGGCGAGGGTGCTCGGTGATTCGTAAGATCAGTGCCAGTCTCGGTCAGGTCCATCCCGGCGCTTTCTACCTGGCCAGCGCGGTGGTCCTATCCTTGGCGGCGAATACATTCACGCAGGCGTATGGAACGCTTCCCGCGCCGCCGAATCAGATGTCACTTCTGCTGTGCTCGCTCGCGGCATTCGTGTCCTCGGTGGCCTTGTCGACATTGGGCTGGCGAATCGAGACCATTCGTTCGCTGGCCATGGAACGGTCCGCGGATGTCGGACTGCCGTCGCGCCATCTTATCGGCGAAGCAACCGAGGCGTTTTTCGTCGAAGTATTCGTGAAACTGGCGGTAGGCATCGTCACAGCGGTGCTGTCGGTCGTTTTCATGCTCGCAGGATGGTAGGAAGTCCGAGGAATTCAACGGATGCGCGCGTGCCGGCGCACAGGTAATAGCCGCGCGTTCGCTCTGCCGTAGATTCTCCGACAAACGCATGCGTGTCGTTCCGGCGAGTCGGCGTGCGGAAAATCCGAATGTGTGCTGTCGCTTGCGCAGCCACCGTTCCTGGAGCCGGGTACGCTCATCTGCCGACCACCGCAATCGCTCGCGTGCCCATTCAGACATGCCTACGCTTCACTTCTGACCGTCGATGTCAACCAAACTAACTTCACTAAAGTATAATTACCTCTTGAAGACGTGCCACCCCGGCAGTAAAGTAGGGACAGTGGAAGTCCGCACACTGACAGACCGAGTGAGATAGGGAGTCCCATGGTCACGAAAGCCCGGCAGCAGAAATTCGCGAAGCACTTCGAGCGCTACGATGCCGATAGCGACGGCAAGATCGACCAGTCGGACATCGACGCGTTGATCAACAGATGGTGCGACGCGTTCAACATTGCCCCCGGATCCGACAAATGGCGGATCACCATCAAGCGAGCCAACCGACTCTGGCAGGATCTGCAGGGGCACGCCGATGCCAACGGCGACAAGGTAATCAACCTGGAGGAATGGATCTCCGCGCACGAAGATCCCCGTTTCGTCGACGAAGTCGCCATTCCGCTTGCTCAGCTCACCTTCGAACTCGGCGATACCGACGGTGACGGCTCCATCTCTTTGAGCGAGTGGATGACGCTGCAGTCGATCTCCGGAGTCGGCCAGGTCGACGCCTTGAAGATGTTTCAAGCGCTCGACCACGACGGCGACGGGTACATCAGCACCGACGAGCACGACGCGGCGCTGCGTGAGTTCTTCGGCAGCGATGATCTCCAGGCCGCCGGGACTCAGCTGGCCGGCCGTCTGTAATAGATGCACCGACCCGCGGTCCGGAACCTGCACGGGGGTTGCCGTCCCGTCACGAACGCCGGCCCCTGTGCAGAACGCCGTCTGGCGTCGACATCACCCAAATGCCCTGCCACGGCAGGGCATTGAGTATGTGACCCGCCGTCGAGACCGATTCTCGCTCGGCAGGGCACGTAAACGCGCTACCTTAGGAACGCACTTCATCGCCCACAGCACATTCTGTCACGAACCATAATGCCGCCCGGAGAGGAGATTTCCGATGATCACAGCCGACAAGATCGAGCATGAGGTGGACATCAACGCTTCCGTCGCACGGGTATGGGAGTTGGTGAGCGACACCGGCTGGTGGGTCGGCGACGGTGACAGATCCGGTCAAACTCGTTCGCGCGAAGGCGATTTCGAGGTGATCGAGGATCCGAAGTACGGCCGGTTCCCCATCCGGGTCGAGCAGCAGGAACCGTCGGAGTACGCCTCCTACCGGTGGGCGTCCTCCTTCCGCGGCGAAACGCCCGGCGACGGCAACAGCACGCTGGTCGAGTTCCGGCTCGCCGAACACGACGGCGGTACCCGCGTCCGGGTGACCGAGAGTGGCTTCTCCACGCTGGCCCTGTCCGACGAGCAGCGGGCAAAGGCGCTGGAGGAGAACAAGGGTGGCTGGAAAATGCAGATGGACGTTCTGAAGGCCAACGCGGAGTAGTCACCCGCGCCCGGCCGGCCCTCGATCGGCATGATTCACTTCACGCTCGCCGATTCATCCCGGCGCCTCCTGCTCGGCCCTCCGGCCGAGGAGGGCTGGCCGGTGCCGCGACACTCACCGGCCGCCTGCCCGTTTCCGGCAGGCCACGGCCGAATCTTCAACCGGCTCGCGGAACTTCCCGGCCGCCGAGGACACCCTCGGCGGCGATCTTCCCTGTGCCAGAGAACGCTGTTCGCCGAGTTTCGATCTCGATCGCTGAAGTCATCGACCAACTACTATAGATTCTAGTAGTATTTTATTTTTCAGGCAGTATCGGCACCGAGAACCCCGCTGACCTGCCACCAGAGGTGCCACGTCGAGTCGATCGGCCGAACGTCACCCGATCGAACAGCGAACCGGGCACGAGAACGCGGAGATCAGCATGGCCGAGAAGACATCCGACCGCACCGAAGAGGTCGCCGAGTACTACGACGGGGTCGGCGAACTGGTGGAGGTCGTCGGGGGCAACCTGCACCTCGGATACTGGGACGACGACCAGGACGACACGCCCTTTCTCGAAGCCATGAGCAGGCTCACGTGGATGGTCGCCGAACGACTCGCCCTTCGGCCCGGCGAACGTCTCCTCGATGTGGGCTGCGGAGTGGCCGAACCGGCGATGCGCCTGGTCGAGCGGCTCGGCATATCGGTCAGCGGTATCACGGTGAGCCGCTGGGAAGTTCAGCAGGCGACCGCCGATGTCGCGCGCGCGGGCCTGTCCGGCAAGATCTCCATCAGCTGGGCCGACGCCGCCGCGCTCCCCTTCTCGAACGAGGAGTTCGACGCCGCCCTCGCCTTCGACTCGGTGCCCAACTCCCCGGACAAGCAGAAATGGTTCGGCGAGATATTCCGCGTGCTCCGCCCGGGCGGCCGAGTCGTGTACTCGGAGTACCCGGCGATCGCGGACATGACGGCGGCCCAGCGGGAGGTGCTGCGGGCCAACACCGTGCCCGACCCGCCGACCAGCATGGACGAGGCCGTGGCGCCGGCCGTCTCCGCCGGGTTCGAGGTGCTGGAGGGGCTCGACTGCAGCGACCGCGTGCGCCGGTTCTACACCGCGTTCCTGCAACGCTTCGCCGATCAACGGGCGGACCTGTCCGCGGCCTACGGAAAAGATCGGATCGATGCCTTCGAGTCGGGCATCACGCAAATGTTCGAGCTCTGTCGAGAAAAGATCGGTTACTACCTCATCGTGTGCCGCAAGCCGTCAGGAGTCGGCAGCACGACCATATGACAAGGAGTGTGATCGCGCGTGTCCGCAATCCGACGACGGCTGATCAAGGCGACCCCGCAGAACGATCAAGCCGCCGCGGAACCCGGCGCATCCAAACGCCTACCGATCGGCGTGTATGTCCTCGGGATCAGCGTATTCGCCCTGGGCACTTCGGAATTCATCGTATCGGGGCTGGTTGATCAGATCGCCGGCTCGCTCGGGGTCTCCGTGCCGCAGGTCGGCCAGCTGATCACCGCGTTCGCGATCGGCATGCTGGTCGGCGCGCCCACCATGGCCGTCCTGACCCTCGGACGAGACCGCAAGACCGTGATGGTGGCCGCCGTCATCGTCTTCTGCGTCTCCGACCTACTGACCGTGATCCCGGTCTTCCCCATGATGTTCGCGATGCGGCTGATCGCGGCCGTGGCCTGCGCGACCGCGCTGACCGTCGCCCAGGTGATGGCCGTCGCCCTCGCCGGTCCCGGCCGGATGCCGCAGGCGATCGCGGTGATCCTCGGCGGCATGACGCTGGCGAACGTGGCGGGCGTCCCGCTCGGCAGCCTGATCGGCGCGCAGTTCAGCTGGCAGGTCATCTTCGTGCTGATCGGCGTGATGAGCGCCGTGGGCGCCACGCTCGTCACGGTCTTCGTGCCCAGGCTGCCGCGCGACCGCGGTCCCGAGGTCAGGCTGCGCACCCTGGTCGCCCGCGAACTGCGCTCACTGGTGCAGACCAGGGTCTTCGTCGCCCTCGCCACCACGGTCCTGTTCGAGACGGCCCTGTTCAGCGTGTACGCCTACGTCCAGCCGATCCTCATCGAGGCCAGCGGTATCGACGTGCACCGGGTCCCGATCGTGTTGTTCCTCTTCGGAATCGGGTTGTTCGTCGGCAACACCCTCGGCGGCCGACTGGCGCAGTGGTCGGCCATGAAGAACGTCATCGGCAGCCTGACCGCGATGATCATCATGATGCTGGTGCTGCGGGCCGTCGTGCACCACAGCGTCGCGGCGGCCATCGCGATCACCGTCCTCGGCGTGTGCGCGTTCTCCATGACCGCCGCGCTCAGCTCGCGCGTGATCGGTTTCGCGGTGGGTGCGCCGACCCTAGCCGTCGCGATTGTCATGTCCGCCTTCAATATCGGCAACGCGATCGGTCCGGCGATCGGCGGCGTCGTCATCGCGCACAGGGC
>NZ_BAGH01000569.1 GCF_000308715.1 Nocardia tenerifensis NBRC 101015 | reverse complement strand
CTAGCGGTGGGTGGTGGGTTGCGTTGGGGGTGAGGGGGTTTGGGTGGGGTGGGTTGAGGTGGGGGTGCGGGGGGTTGTGGTCGGGGTTGTGGGGGTTGACGGCTGGTTGTAGGGCTGCACGGTTGTCGGGCGGCAGGAGAGCGAGGGGGTGGTGGTCGAGGGGGGAACCGTTGGGGTGGTGGAGGTTCGGGGTGGTGTTGTGGTGGGGCGTGGGGTGGTGGGGCGGGTCGTTGTGCTCGGGCGGGTCGTCGTCGGCTGGGTCGTCGTGGTGTAGCAGGGCTCCGACGGACGGGGTGTCGAGGTCGTCGTGCAGAGGAATGAGCACGGGACCGGTGAGCGGCCGGGGATCTGGATCGTCACCTCGATGGACAGTTCTATTCGCGGCGGCGTGGTCGGATAGGTCGGCGCGTCGGTGGTGGTTATCGGCGGCTCGGTCGTGGTCGTCGCCGGCGGGTCCGTGGTGGTCGTGCCGGTCAGCTCCGGCGGGGGCGCGGTGTCGGTCGGCTCCGTGATGGGCGCGATGTCCGATGGCTCGGCGGGCGGGGCGGAGTCGAGGGGGTCCGTCGAGATCGGATCGAGTGGCTCGATCGGCGGGTCCGTGGGCACCTGGTCCTCTGGCGCGGTCGACGCCGGATCCTCAGGCGTGGTGGTCTCCGGCGTGTTCGGTTCCGCCGGAACGGGATCCGTCGACGGATCGCTCGTCGGATCGGGCAGGCTGACCGAGAGCGCCGACGAGTCCTGGGACGCGGACGAGTCCTGAGACGTGTTCGTGTGCGCGGTGGTCTGCGCCGCCGACCCCGAGATCAGCAACCCGGCCACCACCACCACCGATCCGGTGACGGCCCCGGATTTCCGCATCGTTCGAGCCGACTGCCACCACTTCCCGCACGTCGCCTGAATGTCGAACATCGCTTGAAGCATGGCACGATCGACGCCCGCCGACGCTCCCCAGTCGAGTGGGGAAATGACGTCACGGCGTGACGATGGCGAAGCTCGGATCGGGCTTGTCGAAAAGGTCCTTCAACTTCTTCAGCGCCGTGACATCGCCTTCGACGGTGATGTCGCCCTTCAGCACAGCGGCCTGAAAATCCTGACCCGCCAGCAAGGTTCGGGCCAGCGCGCCCCTTGTGAGGGTGACGGTCACGTCAGGCGCGGGCAACCCGTCGTCGGGCCTGCGGTCATAGTGGATCAGCACCCCGTTGCGGAGTTCGGCGCGGTGCACGCGGTCGTTGTCGTCACGAAAGCGCCAATCGGAGGTGACGGCCGTGTCCCAGGCCTCGGGACCCTTGATACGCAAGGACATCGCGTCGAACGCCTGGTCGACGGTGAGGGCGGCGAGCAGCCCGGTCGAGGAGCCCTGGGTCGGCGTCCCGAAGTTGCCGCCGCGCAGTTCGGCCGCGCCACTGAGGTAGAAGTTGCGCCAGGTGGCGTTCTCGGAGCCGTAGGCGAGTTGCTCGAAGATGCCCGCCTGCAAGCGTTTCGCGGTGTCGTCGCGCGGGTCGGCGAAGATCGCGTAGTTCGCGAGCTGCGCGGCCCAGCGGTAATCGCCCGCGTCGTAAGCCTTTTGGGCCTTCTTCAGCACCTCGCGCACACCGCCCATCGCCTCGACGTGTCGTTCGGCCGACTCGACCGGCGGATGCTCCCACAGGTGGGCGGGATTGCCGTCGAACCAGCCCATGTAGCGCTGATAGATGGCCTTCACATTGTGGCTCACCGAGCCGTAATAGCCGTGGGTGGACCAGGATTTCGTCAACGCGGGCGGCAGCTGGAGCATCTCGGCGATCTCGCTGCCCACGTAGCCCTGGTTGAGCAGGCGCAGCGTCTGATCGTTCAGATAGGCGTAGAGATCGCGCTGTACGGACAGGTACTCGACGATCCGGTCCGTGCCCCAGGTCGGCCAATGGTGCGACGAGAACACCACATCGGCGTTGCGGGCGTACAGATTGATGGACTCGGTCAGGTACCGGGACCACACGTGCGGGTCGCGCACCAGCGCGCCGCGCAGGGTCAGCAGGTTGTGCATGGTGTGGGTGGCGTTCTCGGCCATGCACAGAATGCGGCGGTCCGGGAAGTAGAGGTTCATCTCCGAGGGGGCCTCGGTGCCCGGGGTCAGCTGGAACACCATGCGCACGCCGTCGACCGTCTCCTCCTGGCCGGTGCGGACGATGTCCCGCGTCGGCTCCAGCAGGGTGATGGTGCCGACCGAGGTGGTCTGGCCGAGGCCCGAGCCGATCTGCCCCTTCGGCCCGCGCGGCAGGGCGGCCCCGTACATGTAGGCGGCGCGGCGCGCCATCGCGGTCCCGGCGTAGATGTTCTCCGACACAGCGTGTTCCAGGAAACCGGCCGGGGCGAGCACCGGGCAGCGGCCACCGGTCACGTCCTGCCGCGTGGTGACCCCGAGGGTGCCGCCGAAGTGGTCGACGTGCGCGTGGCTGTAGACGAGCCCGGTCACCGGCCGGTCGCCGCGGTGCGCGCGGTAGAGCGCGAGGGCCGCCGCCGCGGTCTCCGTCGACACCAGCGGGTCGATGACGATGACGCCCGTATCACCCTCGACCAGCGTCATATTCGAGATGTCGAGTCCGCGAACCTGATAGAAGCCCGGCGCGATCTCGTACAGACCCTGCTCGGCGGTCAGCTGCGACTGCCGCCACAGGCTCGGATTCGCCGTCAGCGGACAGGGTTCCCGCAGGAAGGCGTAGGAGTCGTTGTCCCACACCGTCTTCCCGGTCGAGTCTCGGACGACGCCGGGTTCGAGCGACGCGATCCACCCTCGATCGGCGTCCGCGAAGTCGGCGACATCGCCGAACGGCATGGTCTCGGCGATCCGCTTGTTGGCGTCGGTGATGTGCCCGCTCGGCTCGACCGGCGTGGCCGACGGATTCAACTCCGTCGAGTCGCCACACGCGCTCAACCCGACGCCGGCCCCCGCCACCGCCAGTGCCGCCGCGCCGACACCCAACACGCCGCGCCGGGAAACCCGGCCCTGCTCCCGCCCATCGCCCATGTCGCGCTCCCATCTCGATTCGCCTGCCCCGGCGGATCGACCGCCGAAGCACCCGGCCGACCCTACCCACTATTGCAGCGAGACTGCAATAGTGTCTCGATGTGATGGGATGGACCCATGAGCGAGGCGACCAGGCCGCGACGGCGACGCAACCCCGAACAAACCCGGCGCGCGATCGTCGACGCCCTGCTGTCCCTGCTGAAGGACGGTGACCACGCCCCGACCACCAGGAGCATCGCCGAGCGCGCGGGCGTCTCCGAACGCAGCATCTTCGTCCACTTCCCCGGCCGCGACGACCTGCGCATCGCCGCGGTGGATCAGCAGTCCGCCGACGTAGAGGCCCTCATCGAACGCCCGGACCCCGGGCTGCCGCTCGCCGAGCGCATCGAGGCAGCCGTCCGCCAGAGCGAGGCGATCTTCGCCCTGCAGCGCAACCCCCGCGTCCTGGGACTATTGGAATCGCACCGCATCCCCGCCATGGACAAGCGAATGCGCCTGACCGACAACCGCATTCGCGCCGCACTCGCCGATGCCTTCGCCCCGGAGCTCGCCGACGGCGCGCCCCACCTGCTCGACCTCCTCGAGGCCGCACTCGGCTGGCCCCTGCGGCACCACCTCGTCGACCGTCGCGGGCTCTCCCGGCAGGCCGCCTCCGCCGCCGTCCGGCACTCGATTCGGGCGCTGCTCGCTCGCGTGGACGGGGATAACGGCGGCGGGTAAGGTCGCTGCATTCTTGATGAGGAGATCGTGCATGAAAACCATTGCCTTGCTGGCCATTGGGGTCGCACTGACCCTTACCGGGTGTAGCTCGTCCACGAACACGGACGCGGCGGCCACGACCACCGCCGCCCATGACGCGGTGCGCGGAAAGTCTTGCGAGAACTACCTTCCGGTGCTCAGCAAGCTGAAAGAGGCCAGTCCGGAGTCCGCGAACAAGACCGCGGAGGAGACCATCGCCCTGCTCCCCCAGTCCCCGCAGTGGGCGACCCTCAGCGAGGCCGACCGGCAAGCGACCATCGCGGGGATCCGCGACGCGGCGACGGGAAAGTGCTAGCTCAGCGCCCGTGTTCGCGGCGGTGCAGGGCCAGCTGGATCTCCAGGAGCAGCCGGTCGGCGGGGTCGGTGAGGTCTATGCGCAGGATCTCCTCGACGCGACGGATGCGGTAGCGCAACGTATTCGGGTGCACCTGTAGCGCGGTGGCGGCGTTGCGGACGTCGCCGTGCTCGCGCAGATAGATGTCGACGCTCTCGCGCAGGCTGGCGGAGTGCTTGCGGTCGTAGTCGGCGAGCGCGCGCAGGCGCGGATCGTGCAGCTCGGGGCGGCTGCCGACGAGGTCGAGGATCTCGCCGAGCAGGACCGCGGTGCGGGACTCGGCGAGGGTGGTGACGCGGCCGCGCGGGTAGGTGGCGACGGTGCTGTCGAGCACCCGGTCGACCTCGCGCCGCGCCCCGGCGACGCCGCCGAGATCGGCGACGGGACACGCGATGGCGGCCCGGAGTGCCAGTCCCCGTTTGGATTCCAGCTGCTCGACCAGTTGCCGGGTCCACGCGGTAACGGCATGCGCCGCTTTATAACTCGGCAGCAGCACGTACACGCGATCACCGAGCGCGGCCGTCACCGAGTCGCTCCGAAATGAGCTGGCGCGCAGGCGAAGCATGCTGCCCAGCGCAGAAGGCTCGGTCGCGGAAGCGGTTTCGGTCGCGGTGAGCGCGAACCCGACCACGGCCGCCGGACCCGTCGGCGGCAGGTTCAACGCGTCGGCCACCGCCGCGACGTCCACCGGCCCGCCCTCCCCGAACAACCGCTGAACCAGCAGCGCCTCGGTGGAGGGCGCGTCGAGGCTGCGCGAGATGAGCCGGGCCGCGATGGCCGAGGCGCCGCGCAGGATCTCCGCCGCGTCCGGCTTGAACGGCCGATTCCCCTGCTGCAACCAGATCGTGCCGAGCACCCGCGGCGCCCGCGCGCCGCCGTCGGCGGGGTGCCGGACGCTCACCGCGAGCCTGCGCTTGATGTTCAGCTCCGCGTGTTCGGGCACGTCGATGACCTCGTCGGTGCGGCGCAGCCGATCGAACACGCCCCACTTGCGCAGCACCGCCAGGTATTCGCGCGGCCCCTCCCGGCCCAGGATCGACATCACCCGCATCTGGTCGGCTTCCTCATCGGAGGAGGCGGAGTAGGCCAGCACATGGGAGTGCGGGTCCTCGATCGACACCATGCCGCCGGCGTTCTGCGCGACGATCTGCGCCAGACCGAACAGGTCGATGTCCGCGGCAACAAGCCCACTATCAACAGCCACGACTACGCCTTTCGGCCAACTCGACAACACACTCATCCCATCTTTGTCCTTTCAGCCCATTTCCCGCGCACTTTTCCGGTGTTGACTTCGGCTCACCGCCGTCCCACAGCAAGCAGGAGGATCAATGGACGCCATCGTGTCCACCCCGCGGCCGGCCAACGAGCCGGTCGGATCGTTCGCTCCCGGTAGTGCCGAACGCACCAGGTTGCAGGCGAAACTGGCCGAGCTCGGCGCGAATCAGACCGAGGTGCACCACGTCATCGGCGGCGAGCACCGGCGCAGTGCGGGCAAGACGATCAACGTCGTGCAGCCGCATCGGCACGAGGCCGTGCTCGGCACCCTGACCACCGCGAAGGCCGGCGACGTCGAGGACGCGATCGCCGCGGCCACCGCCGCCGCGCCGGCGTGGCGGGCGCTGTCGTTCGAGGATCGCGCCGCGGTGTTCCTGCGCGCCGCCGATCTGCTGGCCGGCCCGTGGCGCGAGACCATCGCCGCCGCGACGATGCTCGGCCAGTCCAAGACCGCGTACCAGGCCGAGATCGACAGCCCGTGCGAGCTCGTCGACTTCTGGCGCTTCAACGTGCATTTCGCCAGGCAGATCCTCAGCGACCAGCCGATCTCGTCTCCCGGCGTGTGGAACAAGGTGGAGTACCGACCGCTCGACGGCTTCGTCTACGCCATCACCCCGTTCAACTTCACCGCCATCGCGGGCAACCTGCCGACCGCGCCCGCGCTGATGGGCAACACCGTCATCTGGAAGCCGGCGATGACCCAGTCGGTCGCGGCCTACTGGACGATGAAGCTGCTGGAGGCGGCCGGACTGCCGCCCGGCGTCATCAATCTGGTGCACGGCGCGGGGCCGAAGGTCTCCGATGTCGCGCTCGCGGATCGCCGGCTGGCCGGCATCCACTTCACCGGCTCCACCGCGACCTTCCAGCACCTGTGGCGCTCGGTCGCGGCCAATATCGCCGACTACGACGCCTACCCGCGCCTGGTCGGCGAGACCGGCGGCAAGGACTTCGTCCTCGCGCACAGCTCGGCCGATCCCGACGTGCTGAGCACCGCGCTCATTCGCGGCGCGTTCGACTACCAGGGGCAGAAGTGCTCGGCGGCGTCGCGCGCGTTCATCCCGAAGTCGGTGTGGGCCAAGATGAGTCGCGATTTCCTGGACAAGGTCGCCACGCTCACCTACGGCGACGTCACCGATTTCAGCCACTTCGGCGGCGCGCTGATCGACCAGCGCGCGTTCGACAAGAACGTCGAGGCCATCGCCCGCGCCAAGGCGACGCCGAGCCTGTCCATCGCCGCGGGCGGCCACGCCGACGACTCGGTCGGCTACTTCGTCGACCCGACCGTGCTGCTCGGCGAGGACCCCACCGACGAGGCGTTCCACACCGAGTACTTCGGCCCGATCCTGTCGGTGCACGTCTACGACGACTCGGCTCCCGGCGCGTTCGAGCAGACCCTCGAGCTGATCGATCGGGGTTCGCCCTACGCGCTGACCGGCGCGATCATCGCCGACGACCGCGCGGCCATCGCCACGGCCACCGAGGGCCTGCGCTTCGCGGCGGGCAATTTCTACATCAACGACAAACCCACCGGCGCGGTCGTCGGACAGCAGCCGTTCGGCGGGTCGCGCGCCTCGGGCACCAACGACAAGGCCGGCTCGGCGCAGAACCTGCTGCGCTGGACGTCCGCCCGGACCATCAAGGAGACGTTCGTCCCGGCGACCGACCACCGCTACCCGCACCAGGAGGCGTGATGAGCCACACTGGCGCAGCTTCGCTCATCGGAGCCGACCGGGTGCGGGTGTCCCGCAAGACACAGGAGGCCTGATGCCTTTCTCGGCTCTGCTGCGGCCCGCGATGCTGGCCGCGTCCCGCTCTCCGCGCATGGAGCGCACCATCACCCGCATCCCGACGACCAAGAAACTGGTCGACCGGTTCGTCGCGGGCGACTCCGCCGATCAGGCGGTGGCCGCGGTCGAGGCGCTGCTCGGCTCCGGCCGCTACGTCACCATCGACTACCTCGGCGAGGACACCACCGAGATCGAGCAGGCCCGCACCACCGTCACGCACTACCTGCACATGCTCTCGGCCCTCGGCCGGCTGAACAGCACGGCGGAGACGGAATCGGTTCGGCCGCTGGAGGTTTCGCTGAAGCTCTCGGCGCTGGGCCAGTCCCTGCCCAGGGACGGTCACGCGATCGCGCTCGAGCACGCGCACCGGATCTGCGCGGCGGCGGCCGAGGCCGGGGTCTGGGTGAACATCGACGCAGAGGACCACACGACCACCGACTCCACGCTGGGCATCGTGCGCGAGCTGCGCGGCGAGTTCCCCAGCCTCGGCACCGTTCTGCAGGCGTATCTGCGACGCACCGAGGGCGACTGCCGCGAGCTCTCGGGCGAGGGTTCGCGCATCCGGCTGTGCAAGGGGGCGTACAAGGAACCCGCCTCGGTGGCGTATCAGGATCGCGCCGAGGTCGACGCGTCCTATCTGCGCTGCCTTCGCGTGCTGATGCTCGGCGACGGATACCCGATGGTGGCCACCCACGACCCCGCGCTCATCGAGGCGGCGCGCGAGTGCGTGGAGACCACCCACCGCAAGCCCGACGAGTTCGAGTTCCAGATGCTCTACGGCATCCGCGACGCCGAGCAGCGCAGGCTGGTGGACGAGGGGAATCACCTGCGGGTCTACGTGCCCTACGGCGATCAGTGGTACGGCTATTTCATGCGCAGACTGGCCGAGCGCCCGGCCAATGTCGCGTTCTTCCTGCGGTCGTTGAAGCCGGGAAGTCAGCGGTAAAACCGACGGCACAGTCCGTTCGGCCAACCACGCTGAACAATATTTGGCCAACTCGCCGATCACAGTCGCGCCGTGGTCGTATTTAGTAACCACAGCTCGAAGTGTGATCCGCGTTACGCATTGTCGCGTGACGCGGAGGACGAAAGGAACCACATGTCCATCGCGGAGTTGCGCAGCCAAATGCTGCGCCGCAAACCCTTGGGGCAGGTCGAAGACGAGGGATCCACCGACGAACAGTTGGCGCGGTCGCTCGGCCTGTGGCAGCTCACCGCCATCGGCGTCGGCGGCATCATCGGGGCGGGCATCTTCACGCTCGCCGGCAAGGTAGCGAACTCCGTCACCGGACCCTCGGTGCTGATCTCGTTCCTGATCGCCGGTGTCGCCAGCGCGGCGGCGGCGCTGTGCTACGCCGAGTTCGCGGGCATGGTGCCGAAGGCGGGCTCGGCCTACACCTACGGTTACGTCTCGCTCGGCGAGATCGGGGGCTGGTTCATCGGCTGGGACCTGCTGCTGGAGTACATCGCGGTGGCGGCGGTGGTCGCGATCGGCGTGTCCGGCTACTTCCGCTTCCTGCTCGGGCAGGTGGACATCGCGCTGCCCGACTGGATGATGGGCGCGAACGGCACCGGCGACGGCCACGTGGTCGACGTCTTCGCGATGCTGTTCTGCCTCGGCACGGCGTGGCTGCTCTCGCGCGGCATCCGCAGCGTGGGCCGGTTCGAGTCCGTCGCGGTGGTCATCAAGGTGGCGTTGGTCGTGCTCATCGTGGTGCTCGGCGTGTTCCACATCGACAGCTCGAACTACACCCCGTACTTCCCGTTCGGCGCGGGCGCGGTGTGGACCGGCGCGGCCACGGTGTTCTTCGCGGTGTTCGGCTACGACGCGATGAGCACGGCGGCCGAGGAGTCGATCGACGGCAAGAAGCATCTGCCGAAGGCCATCATCTACTCGCTGGTCATCGCCATGGTGCTGTACGTGCTCGCCACCCTGGTGCTCACCGGCATGCAGAAGTACACCGAGATCAGCCCGACGAGCGGTTTCTCGACGGCGTTCGAGTCGGTCGGCATGCCGGGCATCGCGAACATCATCGCGATCGGCGCGATCGTCGGCATCGTCACCGTCGTGCTCACGTTCATGCTCGGCGTGACCCGGGTCTGGTACGCGATGAGCCGCGACGGCCTGCTGCCCGAGTGGTTCGCCAAGACGCATCCGGTGCGCAAGGTGCCGACCAGGGTCACCTGGATCGTCGGCATCGGCGCCGCGGTGATGGCCGGCCTGCTCGACATCACCGTCGTGGCCGAGCTGACCAATATCGGCATCCTGATGGCCTTCATCGTGGTCTCGGTCGCGGTGATCGTGTTGCGGCGCACCAGGCCCGATGAGCCGAGGCAGTTCCGGCTGCCGTTCATGCCGGTGATCCCGCTGATCGGCATCGGCTTCTCGATCTACCTCATCTGGTCGCTGCCCGGGCGTACCTGGGTGCGATTCGGGGTGTGGCTGGTGGTCGGGCTCGCCGTGTACTTCCTGTACTCGCGCAGGCACTCCAAGCTGGAGCGGACGGGCTCGGTGGACACCGCCGAGGTCGGCTGAGAGATCTCCGAGGGGCACCGACGCCGGCTCCTCGGGCCGGTTGGGTGGGCGGCCGCTGGCCGCCCACCCAATTCTGTTTCCTGCCAGTCCTTTTGATGCTCTGCGCGCATCAGTCGATTCCGAAACGGTGTTGGACAGGCATCAGACCAGCGCCTTAGCCTTCTGATACGTCGCACGGTGAGTGATCCATCCCACACTCGCCGCTGGACACAGGAGGACGACGATGGTGGAAAGTTGCCGGGCCCCAGGGCCTTTCGGCCGCATCGGAGCCGATGCGGCATGAGCGAGCACCGAATTCTGATCACCGGCGCGGCCGGCGGGATGGGCACGCTCATGCGGCCGCGCCTACGCCGCCCCGATCGCATCCTGCGCCTGCTCGACGTGGCCGAACTCCCCGCTCCCACACCGGATGAGCGGGTCGAGCTCGTCACCGGCTCGATCACCGACGCCGGCGCCATGGCAGCCGCGTGCCGCGAGGTCGACGCGATCATCCATCTCGGCGGGGTCAGCCGCGAGGACAGCTGGGAGCGGGTGCTCGCGGTGAATGTCGAGGGGACGCATACCGTTCTGGAGGCCGCCCGTGCGGCGGGCGTGTCCCGCGTCGTGCTCGCGTCGAGCAATCACGCCGTGGGATATCGGGCCGTCGGTGAGGCGGGCCCGGAAGGCATTGCCGCAGAGGCTCCTTCGCGGCCGGACACCTACTACGGGTTCAGCAAGGCGGCGATCGAGGCGCTCGGCAGCCTGTACCACTCGCGGTTCGGCATGGACGTGATCTGCGTGCGGATCGGGTCGTGCTTCGAACGACCGAGCGATGTTCGCGGACTGTCGATGTGGCTATCCCCCGACGACGGCGCACGACTGTTCGAGGCGTGCCTGAGTGCGGAACACCCTGGCTTCCGGGTGATCTGGGGCGTGTCGAAGAATACGCGCGCCGTGGTGTCCCTGCGCGAGGCCGAGGAGCTCGGATACCGCAGCCTCGACGACGCCGAGAAATTCGCGAACGAGGTTCCGGCCGGGGCCGCACCGGAATTCATCGGCGGCGCTTTTCTCGATACCCCACTCGGCACGCCGAATCCGCTCTGATACAAGGCCATTCGCTCCATCGCGAAAGAAGCGCAGCACAATGCAGGACGACTCCACGGTGCGGGCCCGGAAATCGGCCCTCGGCACCAATGTTCATTTTCTCTACTTCTTCGGCGCGCTCGGCGGCATCCTGTTCGGCTACGACCTCGGGGTCATCTCCGGCGTGCTGCTGTTCCTCGAGGACGCCTGGGAGCTGACCTCGGTCACCAAGGGCGTGATCGGCGGCTGCCTGGCCGCGGGCGCGATCCTCGGCGCGGCCATCGCGGGCCGGATCACCGATCGGCTCGGCCGGCGGCGCACCATCATGATCGCCGCGGCGGTCTTCGGCGTCGGCGCGCTCGGGTGCGCGGCGGCGCCGAACGTCACCGTGCTGGTCGTCGCCCGGTTCGTCACCGGCATCGCGGTCGGCTGCTCCTCGGCGACCGTGCCGACCTACCTGTCGGAGCTGGCGCCGACCAGGGCGCGCGGCGCGCTGTCGACGCTGAACCAGCTGATGATCGTCTCCGGCATCCTGCTCGCCTACATCGTCGACTGGGCGCTGTCCGGATCGGGCAACTGGCGCTTGATGTTCGGCGTCGCCGCCGTGCCCGCGGTCGTGCTGTTCCTCGGCATGACGGTGCTGCCGGAGACCCCGCGCTGGCTGGTGCGGGCGGGCCGGGAGGACGAGGCCCGCGCGGTGCTCGCGGGCACCCACCGCTCGACCGAGATCGAGGACGAACTCGCCAGTATCCGCGCGGTGAACCGGCTCGATGCGCAGCAGAAGGGCCGCCTGCGCGACCTGTGGGCGCCGTGGGCGCGGCCCGCGCTGATCGTCGCGCTGATCCTGGCCGTCGGCCAGCAGTTCTCCGGCGTCAACGCGGTAAACCTCTACGCGCCAACGATGTTCACCGATCTCGGGTTCGGCAACTCGACCTCGCTGCTCGCGGCCATCGTGCTCGGCGCCGTCAAGGTGGCGTTCACCGCCTGGGTGATCTTCGTGGTCGACCGGTGGGGCCGCAAGCCGCTGCTGCTGCTCGGCAATGTCTGCATGGCGCTGTCGCTATTGCTGCTCGGCGTCATCGTGCTCACCGTGGACGATCACACGGTCACCGGCCTGACCACGCTGATCCTGCTCAATGTCTACCTGGCCGGGTACGAGCTGGGCTGGGGCGCGGTGGTCTGGGTGATGATGGCGGAGGTCTTCCCGCTGCGGGTGCGCGGCGTCGGCATGGGGGTCGGCAGCGTGGTGCTGTGGAGCTCGACGTTCGCCATCACGTTCCTGTTCCCGGTGATGAACGACCATCTGGGACTTGCCAAGTCGGCCTGGTGCTTCGCCGGGGTCAGCGTGGTGATGTTCGGGCTCGTGCAGCGGTTCGTGCCCGAGACCAACGGGCGCAGCCTGGAGCAGATCGAGCTCGACCTGCGCGCCAGGGTCGGCGGACGCGCCGCGGAGACGGCGTGACCGGGGCGCGCTCCGGCGCGGGCCGCAGCGTCGTCTACGTGTCGAACGCCGACAGTCACGAGATCTCGGTGCTGCTGCTCGACTCCACCGGCGCGCTCTCGCCGGTGGAGTCGATCCCGGCGGACGGGATGGTCATGCCGCTGGCGATCAGCCCGGACCGCCGCTTTCTCTACGCGGGACTGCGGTCGGAACCGTTCTCGGTCAAGACTTTCGGCATCGACCCGATAAGCGGCTCGCCGATCCCGGTGGCCACCACGGCGTTACCGGACAACATGGCCTACCTCGCCACCGATCGGACGGGCCGGTTCCTGCTCAGCGCCTCGTACACCGGGGACAGGATCGCGGTCAATCCGATCGCGGCGGACGGCACGGTGGCCGCGCGGCCCAGCGAGGTCATCGGCACCGCGCCGCACGCGCATTCGATCGTCGCGGATCCGTCGAACAATTACGTGTTCGCCGCGGTACTCGGCGGTGATCACCTGCTGCACTACCGGTTCGACGCCGCATCCGGCCGATTGACGCCGAACCGGCCCGCCGCCGTCGGCACCGAACTCGGCGCGGGACCGCGGCATATCGTCTTCCACCCGAACGGCCGCGTGGCCTACGCGACGAACGAGCTGAACGGAACGGTCAGCAGCTACCTGTTCGACCCGGAGACCGGAACACTCACCCTCATGGCGTCGATATCGGTACTGCCACAAGGGTTCTCGGGCAACCCGTGGACCTCTGACGCGCACGTCACGCCGGACGGCCGCTATCTGTATGTGTCCGAACGGTCTTCGGACACCCTCGCCGCGATCCGCGTCGACGGCGTGCCCGGCGCGCTCGAACTCCTCGGCCACACCCCCACCGAGTCTCAGCCACGCGGCTTCGCCCTCGATCCGCGCGGCCGCTTCCTGGTGGCCGCGGGCCAGAAGTCGCACGCGATCACCGCCTACGCCGTCGACCGGGACACCGGCGCGCTCACGGCGGTGGCCCGCGCACCGGTCGGCCGCGACCCGAACTGGGTCGAGATCATCGACCTGCCCGCCGCATGATCGGCCGCGTCGAGGAGGCCGGTATCCGCCCGCCGCGGCGAGATCACCCCCGGCCGCGCCCCGCGCCGGGCAGGCTGGCAGCCATGGTCGCACTGGAGCAGGTCCGCGGGTTCGTCATGGTCGCCGAGGAGGGCAGTTTCCGCCGCGCGGCGCAGCGGCTCCGGATGACCCAACCGCCGCTGAGCAGGCAGATACAGAAGCTCGAGCGCGATATCGGCGTCGAGCTGTTCGACCGCGGCCAGCGGCAGGTCAGGCTGACGCCGGCGGGCGAGGTCTTCCTGATCGAGGCCCGCAGGCTGCTGGCCCTCGCCGAGGGCGCGCCCGACACCGCCCGGCTGGTCGCGGCGGGCGGGGCGGGCACCGTGCGGATCGGCTTCACCGCGGCCTCGGGGTTCGGGTTCCTCGGCCGCCTCCTCAACCACATCGAGCAAGGCCTGCCGGGGGTCGAGGTGGTGCTGCGCGAGATGGTGAGCTCGGTGCAGTTCGAGAACCTGCGCAGCGGCGCGCTGGACCTGGCGCTGGCCCGGCCGCCGTTCGACCGCGCCGAGTTCGACTGCGAACTGGTGCATTCCGAGCGGCTCGTGCTCGCGCTGCCCGAGGCGCATCCGCTCGTGGCACCCGACCCGATCGCGGTCGAGGAGCTGAGCGGCGAGACGCTGCTGGTGTACGCGCCGGGCCCGGCGCGCTACTTCGCCGATCTGGTCGCGGGAATCCTTGCCGCCGTGCCCTATACGTCGACCCATGAGCTGACCCAGGTGCACACCATGCTCGCGCTGGTCGCCGCCGGTCGCGGCCTGGCGCTCGTACCGGAGACGGCCTGCCATCTGCACCCCGACGGCGTGCGGTTCCGGCCGCTGGACGGCGTCGAGGATCCCGTTGTGCTGTACGCGGTCTGGCGGCGCGACTGCGCGAACCCGGCGCTGCCCAGGGTCGTTCGGCTGCTCGACTCGCTGCCACCCGCCCACTGAAAGGAACCGAATGTCGCATCTGTCCGCCGAAGAACTGGGGCCCGCGCTGGGTCAGGGTCTGTTGTCGTTCCCCGTCACGCATTTCGACGCCGACCTCAGGTTCGACGAGGCCGCGTACCGCAAGCACATCGCCTGGCTCGCGCAGTACGACGTCGCCGGGCTGTTCGCCGCGGGCGGCACCGGCGAGGGCTTCTCCCTGACACCCGCCGAGATCGATCAGGTGGTGCGCGCGGCGGTCGCGGAGACCGGCGGGCGGATCCCGGTCATCGCGCCCGCCACCGCGGGCACCGCGGCCGCCGTCGAGCAGGCCAGGGCGGCGGAAGTCGCCGGGGCCGAAGGCATTCTGCTGCTGCCGCCGTATCTGACCGAGGCGGGTCCGGAGGGGCTGGTCGAGCACGTCGCCACGGTCTGCGCGGCCACCTCGCTCGGCGTCGTCTTCTACAGCCGCGCCAATGCCGCGTGCAACGACGTGACCTTGGCGCGGATGGCCGAGCGCTGCCCGAACCTGGTGGGCTTCAAGGACGGCGTCGGCAATATCGAGACGATGACCCGGATCTACGCCCGGCTCGGCGACCGGCTCACCTACATCGGCGGGCTGCCCACCGCGGAGACCTTCGCCCTGCCGTACACCGAAATGGGCGTCACCACTTACTCTTCCGCGATCTTCAACTTCCTGCCCGAGTTCGCGCTCGCGTTCTACCGCGCGGTGCGCGCCAGAGACCGCGACACCGTCTATCGGCACCTGCGCGAGTTCGTCCTCCCCTACCTCGACATCCGCGACCGGCGGCCGGGTTACGCGGTGTCCATCATCAAGGCCGGGCTCACCGCGATCGGCCGCCCGGCCGGGCCGGTGCGGCCGCCGCTGACCAACCTCACCGACGCCGAGCGCGCCGAGCTCGGCGCGCTGATCCGCACCGTCACCGGCGTGGCCGCGGCATGAGCGGCGCGGCGACGCTGGACCGCGTCACCGAGGTCACCGTCTCCTCCGTCGTGCTGCCCCTGCCCACCGGCGTGAGCGACGCCAAGGTGCTGACGGGCCGTCAGCAGCCGATGACCGAGGTGGCGGTGTTGTTCGCGGAGATCACCGCCGAGTCCGGGCTGACCGGGCTCGGTCTCGGCTACTCGAAACGCGCAGGCGGCCCAGGGCAATTCGCGCACGCGCGCGAGCTCTGCCCCGTACTGCTCGGCGCGGATCCCAGCGATATCGCCAAGATCTGGGACAGGCTGATGTGGGCGGGGGCCTCGGTCGGGCGCGGCGGGCTCGCCGTGCAGGCGATCGCGGCGTTCGACATCGCGCTGTGGGACCTCAAGGCCAAACGCGCCGGGCTGCCGCTGGCCAAACTGCTCGGCGCACACCGTGATTCGGTGCGCTGCTACAACACCACCGGCGGCTTCCTGCACCTGTCGATCGAGGAGGTGCTCGACCGCGCGGCCGAGAGCCTCGCGCGCGGCATCGGCGGCGTCAAACTCAAAGTGGGACACCCGGACAGCGCGATCGACCTGGCCCGGGTGACGGCGGTGCGGGAGAAGCTCGGCGACCGGGTGCCGTTGATGGTCGACGCGAACCAGCAGTGGGACCGGGCGACCGCGCGCCGCATGTGCCGCGCGCTCGACCCGTTCGGGCTGGCGTGGATCGAGGAACCCTTGGACGCCTTCGACTTCGACGGCCACGCCCGGCTGGTGTCGACCTTCGACACCCCGATAGCGACGGGCGAGATGCTGACGAGCGCGGCCGAGCACGCCCGGCTCATCGGCGCGGGCGGGGCCGATATCGTGCAGCCCGACGCGCCCCGGATCGGCGGCATCACCCAGTTCCTGAAGGAGATGGCGCTGGCTGACAGTGAAAATATCGCGCTGGCACCGCATTTCGCGATGGAGGTGCACGTCCACCTCGCCGCGGCCTACCCGCGCGAATCCTGGGTCGAGCATTTCGAATGGTTCGACCCGCTCTTCGACGAGCGCATGACGATCGCCGACGGGCGCATGCACCTGTCGGCCCGCCCCGGCCTCGGCGTGTCACTCAGC
>NZ_BAGH01000570.1 GCF_000308715.1 Nocardia tenerifensis NBRC 101015 | reverse complement strand
CCGGACAAGTTTCGACCCGCGGGTGGTCGCGGCCGACGAGGCGACCAAGGAGACCTTCTCGCTCACCGAGTACCCGGACGGGCTGACCTCCACGCTGCCCGGCATGTCCAGCGCCATCACGGCGCCGACCCTGGTGGTCAACGGCGGCAAGGACATCCTGTCCTGCGGGCCGGACTTCGCCATCTGCGCCGACAACGCGACGCTGCAGGCCGCGGAGGCGCCGTACTTCACGCCCGCCGCGAAGCTGCGGACCTTCGTGCTGCCCGGCAGCGGACACTCGGTGAATCTCGCACCCAACACCGCCGAATACCGGGCCGCCGTCATCGATTGGGCGGACTCGATAGTTCGATAGCTGCGGGCGCGGCGGCATCGAGGGTTCGACGAAAGCGCTTCTCACGCACGGGGTCTCGGATCGCGCACCGATCCGTTCCCCGGCCCGATGCGCGGGTCGGCGAAGACCTGGACGCCGGACCCGTCGGTGCCCATGCGTGCCGCGGCCGCATCGGTCACCCGTAGCGCGTACAGACCCTGTTCTGGATCCACTGCGACCAGGCCGTAGGCGGTGTCGACGTCGTCGGCGGTGAGATGCAACTCCCGCAGGGCGGCGTCCAAGGTCGCCTCTCTCGGGAGACGAATGGTGAGAAGCGGCATTCCCCCTACGTTACGCGCGGGCAGCCGGTCGTTTCAGCTCCGCGAGGATCGCCGCGGCGTCGGCGACACCGTATCCGTAGTCGTAATTGTAGCCGCCGGCCTGGGCAATCGCGGTGCGCTGCAAGAGCGTTCGCAGCTGCGCGGGCGGCAGCTCGGTGGCCGACCACTCCGTGCGAATCGCCGTCAACAGCCCCGCCGCGACCGGGCACGCCGCGGAGGTGCCGGTGTCCGGTTCGGTGGGTCCGAACGCGGTCGACCCGAGGAAATGGGTGTAGGCGCAGATATCCGGCTTGCGCTCGGTCAGCCGGCCCGGCCCCTGGGACGAGTAGCCCACCCGCTGTCCGGCGATGTCGACGCCGGCGACGGACAGGACACTCGGGTGCGAGTTCGCCCCGCCGATCGGCTTGTCCGTGTAGGCGCAGCGACCGTCCGGGCACTGGCGTCCGCAATTGCCCGCGGCGAACACGATATCGGCCCCCGCCGCTTCCAGCGAGCCGACGATGATATTGAACGGGTGGGACGGATTATCCGAGTAGTTCCCCGGATTCCCGACGGGGAAATCCCAGTCCGGCGAGAACGAACCCCAGCTGTTGCTGATCACCAGGGCGCGCGACGCGGCGGGCTGATCGGTGAGCACCGTGCGCAGATGGGCGTAGGCGGCGAGGGCGTCGGAGAGCAGGCCCTCCATCACGGTGCCGCCCTGCTGTTTGCTCTGCAGCACCGGAAGGTCGAGCAGCGTGGCGCGCGGCGCGGCGATGAGCGCGTCGAACGCGCACATCGAGCCGTGGTCCACCGGGAACTCGCCCGGCGTGCCGCTCACCCCCGGCGGGTTCCAGCTGCGCGCCGCGTCGATGGTCACCGGGGCGCCGCGCGCCTGCTCCACCTGCGCGGCGTTGATGCCGGTGTCGACGATGGCCAGCGCCACCGACGCGCCGTCCAGCCCGGCGGCCGCCAAATCCTCTTGGTGCAGCAGGGTTTCGACGTCGTGCCAGGTGCCGACCGCGGGTGTGTCGCCACACGTGAGGTTGGTCTGGATGGCCGGGTCCGCGAAAATTCCGGTGACGTCCCGCGTCGCGGAAATTCGCGACACGCTGTCGGCGATGCCGTCGTCGTCGACCTCGCCGCGCACGAGCACCGACGCGTGCTGCGGTGCCAGTGAATAACGTATCCGGTCTCTAATGGTCGCCCCCGGAACGGTTTTCGGCACCGCGACGGGTTCGAAGTCGGGATCCAATTCGAGACCGGGCAGTTTCCCGGCAACATCGGCGGAGGCCACCGGAACGTCACGATCGGCCACTGCGGTAATCAGATCGACGGGCGGGCGAAGCTGAATAAGTACGCGCATATCTGACATGATGCCGCGCCGGATCGCAGAATTCGCGCCTGGCGTGCAAAATGCGGCTGTCTCGATGCCGAAGAGCGACCGGAATTTCCGCAAGCTGCCAGCAATTTTCGTGAAAATCGTGTCGCGGATCACAGTGTGCCAGGTCGGACCGGTCGGTCGATCGCCGAAACGGGCGCACCGGACAATGGCGGCCCTCCGGCGTGTGAAGCGTCCGCAGGCAATGAATCCGCGCAGGTCGGACGGTGAAAACTCAGTGCCGCAATGGAATTGACGTCTTGCTACTCGAGATCCCTTTCGCTAGAGCGCCTTTCGCTCTGTGAAACATTGCCAATCCAGATTGTCGAGAGTTAGGCTCGTCCTGGTTGCCGACGTCGCCGACCACAGTTCGCCGGCCCGGCAACCACGTTCATCCAGTACATTTCGATGCTCGAGGGGATGGTTCGATGAAAACAGGTACCCGCTCCGGCTTTGTGCGGATCGCCGCGATCGCCTGCCTCGCGGTAACCGCCGCGGGCGCGCCCGCCGCCTTCGCCGCGCCGAATGATCCGTCGGCCAAGCTGTGCACGATGAGTTACCCGGTCCCGGAGGAACCGTTCACGAAGCCGGCCGCCACCGATGTGTTCGCGATTTCCAGCAACGGCGTCATCGACTTCACCGTGCACACCGACGCGGGCTCGGATAACGCTTACGACCAGAAATTTACCGTTACCTGGGCGAATATCGATACCGGCAAGAGCGGTGTCGCGGACACCTCCGCCCGGGTGCAGGGCCCCGACAACACGTTCACCGTCACCGGGGTGGCGACCAAGCCGGGCCGAATCGCCTTGCACCTGGGCGTTTTCAACCACGGCGAAGGCCAGCTCTACACCAACGGCGAGTGCGACGTGGAGTACCAGGCCGGCTGACCCGAGTCCACATTCGATCCCGAAAACGCCGAGCGCCCGGCCGATGCACGGTCGGGCGCTCGCTCGTCGGCGTGGGTCAGTCGGCCGAGATCTCGGAGCGGTCGCCGCTCCACAGGGTGTGGTACTTGCCCGGCATATCGATGCGCTCGTAGGTGTGCGCGCCGAAGTAGTCGCGCTGGGCCTGGGTCAGCGCGGCGGGCAGGCGCTCGGCGCGCAGGCCGTCGTAGTAGGCGAGCGAGGACGCGAACGCGGGGACGGGGATGCCGAGCTGGACGGCGGTGGCGACGACGCGACGCCAGCTGTCGATGGCGTTCTCGATGGCCTCTTGGAAGAACGGATCCAGGATCAGGCTCGGCAGCTGCGCGTTGGTGTCGTAGGCGTCCTTGATGCGGTTGAGGAAGCGGGCGCGGATGATGCAGCCGCCGCGCCAGATGGTGGCGAGGTCGCCGGGGCGCAGGTTCCAGTCGTATTCGGTGCTGGCGGCGGCGATCTGGTCGAAGCCCTGGGCGTAGGCGACCACCTTGGACGCGTACAGCGCGCGCTCGATGTCCTTGGTGAACTGCTCGGCGTCGGCCGGCTTGTCGGCGAGCCGGCCCGAGGCGAGGCCGACGGCCGCGCGGCGCTGGCCCCGCGACCCGGACAGCGCGCGGGCGAACACGGCCTCGGCGATGCCCGTCACCGGAACGCCGAGGTCCAGGGCCGCCTTCACGGTCCAGCGGCCGGTGCCCTTCTGCTCGGCCGCGTCGAGGATGACGTCGACCAGCGGCTTGCCGGTCTTGGCGTCGACCTGGTTGAGCACCTCGGCGGTGATCTCGACGAGGTAGCTCTCCAACTCGCCCTGGTTCCAGCCGGTGAACACGTCGGCGATCTGCTCGGCGTCGAAGCCGAGGGCGTCGCGCAGCAGGTGGTAGGCCTCGCCGATGAGCTGCATGTCGGCGTACTCGATGCCGTTGTGCACCATCTTCACGAAGTGGCCGGAGCCGTCCGGGCCGATGTGCGTGCAGCAGGGCGTGCCGTCGACCTGCGCGGCGATCGACTCGAGCAGCGGGCCGAGCACCTCGTAGGACTCCTTGGGTCCGCCGGGCATGATGGCCGGGCCGTTGAGCGCGCCCTCCTCGCCGCCGGAGATGCCCGCGCCGACGAAGTGCAGGCCGCGCTCGCGCAGCGACTTCTCCCGGCGGATGGTGTCGGTGAACAGCGCGTTGCCGCCGTCGATGATGATGTCGCCCTCGTCCATCGCGGCCGCGAGCTCCTCGATCACCGCGTCGGTGGGCTCGCCCGCCTTGACCATGATCAGCACCCGGCGCGGGCGCTGCAGCGCGCCGACGAACTCCTCGATCGTCTCGGTGCGCACGAAATCGCCCTCGTCGCCGTGCGCCGCGAGCAGCGCGTCGGTCTTGGCGATGCTGCGATTGTGCAGCGCGACGGTGTGTCCGTGCCTGGCGAAGTTGCGCGCGATATTGCTGCCCATCACGGCGAGGCCGGTGACCCCGATGTGGGCGCGGGCGTTCGAATCCGCCGATGACGTCATGCTGAAGGGCCTTTCACTCGGCGCGGACCTCGCCGCGCTCCACCGACTTCTCGACTACCGAGCGCGCAGCTGATCGCCCGGGCAAGCGGGCCCACCGAAGTCGCGGTCAGCGACGGCCCGGTGGTTCGCTTGTGCCGCAAGAGAACCTGCCGTCCAACCTACATGGGTGGTGTTCCGGGTCCGCCGGGTCGGTCCAGGTTCGCGCGGCGAGCCGTATGCGCAGGTCACGGTCTCGGCGAGGCGGGCGAAGGGCGTGACATACGATCAGTCGGTGCCTCTACGTCGCTGGTTGGTCGCGTTGACGGTGTTCACGATGGTCGTCATGGCCGCGGGCTGTGGCGGCGGGGGAGACTCGAGCGCAGGCCCGGTCAAGGTCGGGGTCCTGGTCATCACGATGTTCGATCCGGAGGCCGAGCCGTGGCTGCGGCGCGAGTCGCTGCCGATCACCGTCGAGGTGCCCACCGCGTACAAGCCGGTGCACTGCAATGCCGAGGGCCTGTGCGTCGCCGAGACCGGCCAGGGCAAGTCCAACGCGGCGGCCACCATGATGGCCGTGCTCGACAGCCCGAAGCTGGATTTCACCGGCGCGCACTTTCTCACGGTGGGCACCGCGGGCGCGCCGCCGGACCAGGTCACCCTCGGCTCCGCCACCTGGGCGCGCTGGGTGGTCGACTTCGACCTCGGCAACCACCTGGTCCCGGCCGAGGCGCCGAGCCTGCCCTACGGCTACCGCCCGGTCGAGGACTACAACACCGCCGCCTACCGCCTCAACGACCAGCTGATCGAGACCGCCTTCGGCCTGACCGAGCACGCCCCGCTGGCCGACAGCCCCGAGGCCGCGGCCGAGCGGGCCCTGTTCCCCGGCCAGGCGGGCCGGACGCCCTCGGTTGCCAAGTGCGACACCGTGACCGGCGACGACTGGTTCTCCGGCAAGGAACTCTCCGACACCGCGCGCCACATCATGGGCGTCCGCACGAAGGGCCAGGGTTCCTACTGCACCACGCAGATGGAGGACAACGCCACCGCCGCGGTCCTCGACCGGCACGGGTACCTCGACCGCTATCTGTCGCTGCGGACCGTGAGCAACTTCGATCAGCCCTATCCGGGACAGAGCGTGCTCGACCATCTCGAGCAGCAGTCCGCGGGCTTCCGTCTGTCCATCGACAACGGCTACACGCTCGGCCGCCTCGTGGTCGATCACTTCCTGAAGAATCCCGCGCGCTGAGGGTCGCCCGCGTGACGCCGGCGGCAATCCGTCGGCTGTGAGGTCTGGCCAGCCGTCTTGTCTCCAAAATTAAGTTAGGCTAACCTCAGGTTTGCGCTGCGCGGCGCGCTTTCGACCTGGTTGGTCGAATTTCCAAGGAACGCAAGGGATGTCACGCACATGACGAAGATCGGCGCGGCCGTGAACCGAGCCGCCTATCGCGAACGGATCGCCGAGGTGCTCGGCGCGGACGCGGGCGGGGTGAAGGTGCCGTACCCGGTCGGGCTGCGTGCGGCGACCGTGCGCGACGCGCGGATGATCGGCGCCGGGCTGCTTCGATTGACCTTCGCCGGTCCCGAGCTGGACGGTTTCGTGACTCACGCGCCCACCGAACACGTCCGGCTGATCTTCCCCGACGCCGACGGCACGCTGCGCCTGCCCGAGCAGGTCGACCACTCCCTGAAATGGCCGCGCCCCCTGCCGATTTCGCGTGAGTACACGGTGCGCCGCTACGACCCGGTCGCTCAGGAACTCGACATCGACTTCGCGGTGCACCCCGGCGGGTACGCCGCCGAGTGGGCCGTCGCCGCGACGCCGGGGACCAGCGTGCACATCGCGGGGCCGCCCGGCGGACTCATCGTGCCGTTCACCTACGACCGCTACCTGCTGGCCGGGGACATCACCGCGCTGCCCGCGATCGCCCGCTGGCTCGAGGAGCTGCCGCCGGACGCGGCCGGGTGGGCGTTCATCGAGGTGGTGGACGCCACCGAGGAGATCGACCTGGTCGCGCCCGCCGGCGTCGAGGTGCGGTGGCTGCACCGCGGCGCCGCCGCGCCGGGCACCTCGGACCTGCTCGAGCGCGCCGTGCGCGCGGTGCCGATCCCCGAAGGCGAACGCGTGTACGCCTTCATCGCCGCCGAGGCGGGCGTCGTGCGGCCGCTGCGGCGCTGGGTGCGCGAGGTGCTGCGGGCCGAACCCGGCGACGCCGACGTGACTGCCTACTGGAAGCGCGGCCAAGCCGACTTCGACGAAGACGAGGACGACTAGCGACGCAGGCGAATTCGGCACGACGCGCCTGCCACCGAGGCAACTCGGCGGCAGGCGTTCGAATGTAGGTGGCTCGAGATTGAGGAATGGGTTGTGACGGTTATTCCGGTGGATGGGCACGCAGAATTGGCGCTGACCGGAGCCCAACTCGGCATCTGGAACGCGCAGCGTCTCGAACCCGACATGCTCGGCTACCTGGTCGGCGAGGTGCTCGAGATCTCCGGCGCCGAACCCATCGACCTCGCGGCGCTGGAGACGGCGATTCGGCGCACCATCGCCGAGACCGACACCATGCGACTGCGTTTCGCCGACGGCCCCGACGGGCCCCGGCAGTGGATCACCGACGCCGAGCCCGAGTTGCGCGGCACCGTCGACCTGCGCGCCGAGCCCGACCCGACCGCCGCCGCGCACCGGATAGTGGCCGAGGAACGGCACCGGGCCGCCGAGTACTGCCGCGCGATGGTCGACCGTCAGCTCTTCTCCTACACGCTGCTGCGGCTGTCCGACACCGAGGTGTGGTGCGTCCAGCTGTACCACCACCTGATCATCGACGGTTACAGCACCGCCCTCGTCTCGCGCCGGGTCGCCGCGCACTACACCGCGTTGGTGCGCGGTAAGACTGTCGCGCCGGTCAAGTGGGGAACGATCCCCACTCTGGTCGCCGAGGAGGCGGCGTACCTGGCGGGCCCGGACTTCGAGCGGGACCGGGAGTACTGGCGAGACCTGTTGACGCCGTTGCCCGCTCTGGACGGACGAACCAGCCCGTCCGACGGCCCGGCCGAGCGGACGAACGAGGCGCGCGCCGTGCTCGACGCCGAGTTCATGAAGCGGGTCGGCGCGATCGCCGAGGCTTCGGGCACCACCTGGGCCGACGTACTCGTCGGCTGCTACGCCGGATTCATCTACCGGCTCATCGGCGACCCCGACGTGGTGATCGCCCTGCCGGTGATGGCTCGCGTCGGCCGCACCGCCCTGACGACGCCGTCCATGGCGGTCAATGTGCTGCCGCTGCGGCTGCCCGTGTCCAGCCACGATCGGCTCCCGGAGCTGAGCAAGCGGGTCGCCGACGCGCTGCGCGGGGTGCGCGCGCATCAGCGTTACCGCGGCGAGAACCTGGCCCGCGAGTTCACCGGTGCGCTGCTGCACGGCATCGGGATCAACCTGAAGGCGTTCGACGTCGCCCTCGACTTCGCCGGAGCCGTCGGCACGTTGCGCAATGTGGCGGGTGGTCCGCCGGAGGATCTCGGGCTCACCGTTACGCCGTTGTCCGGCGGGCGAATTCAGCTCGGGTTCGAGGTCGACGCCCGCTCGGTCGGCGAGGACGTGGTGCGGCGGCGGATGGCCGCGCTGGTCCGGATGCTCACCGAGCTGACCGACGGGACGGACCGGCCGATCGGCCGGGTCACGCCGTACGCGCCCGAGGAGGCCGCGCGCGTGCTGGCCGCGCGGGCGAGCGGCCCGCTGGCCGGTGTGCCGGAGGAGCTGTGCGCCGCGCTCGACCGGCTCGTCGTCGAGCAGCCGGACCACGTCGCACTCGTCTGTGGCACAACACGACTCACCACCGCCGAGCTCGGCCGCCGCGTGCATCGGCTGGCTCGGTACCTGCGCGGCAAGGGCGTCGGCCCGGACGACATCGTCGGTATCGCGTTGCCCCGCACCGCCGAACTCGTGGTCGCGATGCTCGCCGTCCAGCACGCGGGCGGGGCGCACCTGGTGCTCGATCCGGAGCACCCGGCCGAGCGGCTGCGCGACATCGTCGACGACGCGCGCCCGGTACAGGTGCTCACCGATGCCGCCCTGGCCGAGGTGCTGGCCGGGGGTTCGCGCCCCACGCCTATTCGGCTGCTGGACCACGAGATTCAAGAGCTGATCGGCCAGCAGGCGGACGGTCCGCTGACCGAGGCGGAGCTGGCCGCGCCGCGCGACCCCGAACATCTGGCCTACGTGATCTACACCTCCGGCTCCACCGGACGGCCCAAGGGCGTGCTCGTTCGCTGCGGCGGCGCGGCGCATCTGCTGCACCACCACCGGTCGACCATCTACGCCGACGCCGCGGCGGGCGGTCGGCTGCACACGGCGCACACCGCGTCCTTCTCCTTCGACGACTCCTTCGACCAGCTGCTGTGGCTGCTGTGCGGGCACCGGATGCACCTCTACGACACCGAGGTGCTCCGCGACGCCGCCGCCCAGGTGGCGGCGTTCGCCGCCGACCGGATCGACGTGGTCGCCACCACGCCGTCGATGGCCTCGGCCTTGATCGACCACGGCCTGCTCGCGGCGGAACACCGCCTGCGACTGCTGCTGCTCGGCGGCGAGGCGGCCCCGCCGGCCCTGTGGGAGTCCATCGTGCGCTCGGGGGTGTCGTCGCGAAACATCTACGGCCCCACCGAGGTGACCGTCGACGCGATCAGCGCGCCCGTCACGGGCGCGGACCCCTACATCGGGATCCCGTTGGCGGGCACCGGGACCTATCTGCTGGACAACGCGTTGCAGCCGGTACCGGACGGCGAGATCGGCGAGTTGTACCTGGCCGGACCGCAATTGGCGCGCGGCTACCTCGGGCGGCAGGCGCTGACCGCCGAGCGGTTCGTCGCCGATCCCTTCGGCGGGCCGGGCGATCAGATGTACCGCACCGGCGACCGCGCCCGCTGGGTGGCGGGGCACGGCTACGAATACCTCGGGCGCGGCGACAATCAGGTGAAGTTGCGCGGGTTCCGTTTGGAGCTGGGCGAGGTGGAGGCGATCCTCGGCGCGCTGCCCGGGGTCGCCGCCGCGGCCGCGATGATCCGGGATACCTCCGGCCACGCACAACTGGTCGGGTACCTGGTGCCCGCGTCCGGGCAGCGGATCGCGGACGCGAGCGAACTCCGCCGCACGATGGCGCAGTCCGTGCCGGATCACCTGGTTCCCTCGGCGCTCGTGGTGCTCGACCGGTTGCCGGTCACGATCAGCGGAAAGCTCGACCGCGCGGCGCTGCCCGCTCCGCCGCCGACGGTCTCGACCGGCCGTGCGCCGCGCACCGAGCAGGAACGGGCGCTGTGCGGCGTGGTCGCCGAGGCCCTCGGCCGGCCGCCGGTGAGCGTCGACGACGACTTCTTCGGCCTCGGCGGCGACAGCATCACCGCGATCAGCGTCAGCAGCCGGCTGCGCGCGCACGGGCTGCTGGTGCCGCCGAAAGCGCTACTCGCGCAACGCGATCTGGGTTCGATCGCCGCGTCCGCCGAACGCATCGACGGCGGGTCGGTCGTGGTCGCGGCCGACGAGGCGACCGGCGCGGTGCCCCTGCCGCCGATCGTGCGTGCGCTGCTCGACGCCAACCCGACCCGGCAGGCGGTCGACGGGTACGCGCAGTGGACCGCGCTCAGCCTGCATGAACCGCTCGCGTTCGACGATCTCGTCGCCGGGGTGCAGACGATGCTCGATCACCACGATGCCCTGCGCTCGGTGCTCGAAACGAGCGGGCTGGAACCGACATTGACGATCGGCGCGCCCGGTTCGGTCCGCGCGGCAGATCTCGTCGTCGAGACGTCGTCGCGGGAGCAAGACGAAATCGCCTCGCTGGCCGAGGAACTCGCCGAACAGCTGGACCCGGCCCGCGGTCACTGCCTGCGCGTCGCGCTGGTGCGTACCGCGCGGGACGAGCCGGATCGGCTGATCGTGGTGGCCAATCACCTCGTGATGGACGGGATTTCGTGGCGCGTGCTGCTTCCGCAGCTGCACGCGGCGTGCACGGCCGTGGCCGAGGGGCGAGCGGTCGATCCCGCGCCCAAGGGCAGTTCGTGGCGGCGCTACGCCACCCTGCTGGCCGAGGCCGGTGCGGCGGGGACGCGCGAATCGGAGTTCGACCACTGGCAGGCGGCGCTCGGCGCGGACCCGGTGGCCCCGCTCGGTGCGCGCGCCCTCGACCCGAGCCGCGATCTCGCCGGGACCGCCGTGCGCACCAACACTTTCGCCTCGCCGGCGGTCACCGACGCGGTGCTCAGCACCCTGCCCGCGGCCTATCGCGCGCGGCCCGACGAGGTGCTGCTCGCCGCGCTGATCCTCGCGGTGAATTCGTGGCGGCACAGCCGGGGCGAGGCCCTCGAGGCGGGCCGCCCGGTCACCGTCGAGGGGCACGGCCGGGACCCGCTGACCGCCGACACCGACTTCGCGGGCACGGTCGGCTGGTTCACCAGCGAATATCCCATCTGGGCTCCGGCTACCGGAATCGACACCGAGACAGAGCTTTCCGAGGCGCTCGCCGGTGGCGCCGCCGCCGGGCGGCTGCTGCGGGCGGTGAAGGAGGCCAAGCGCGCGGTCCCCGACGGCGGCGTCGGCTACGGCGTGCTCAGGTACCTGGACCCGCGGACCGCACCGGTGCTCGCGGGCAAGGCGGCCCCGGAACTGCTGCTCAACTACCTCGGCCGTTTCGCGGCCTCGCCGGGCACCGGATGGCGTCTGCCGGAACAGGACCCGTTCTCGGTGTTCGAGCCGAAGGCGAAGGCGTTGTCGGACGTGCTGGCGCTCAACGCCTTCGTCCACGAGCAGGGCGCGCCGAGCCTCGCGGTGGAGTGGACGGCGGCCGGCGCGGTGCTGGGCGCGAGCGAAGTCGCCGAGCTGCAACAGCATTGGGCACTGGCCCTCGAGGCGCTGGCCGCGCACGCGGTGCTCTTCGACGGCGGTCTGACCCCCGCCGATTGCCCGGAGGTCCCCGCCACGCAGGAGGCGATCGACGAGCTCGAGGCGGTGCACGGGCCGCTCGCCGCGCTGCTGCCGCTCTCGCCGCTTCAGGAAGGCTGCTGTTCCACGCGATCCGGGACGGCGCCGCCGACGCCTACACCCTCACCGCGCGCATCGACCTGACCGGTCCGCTCGATGCGCGGCGGCTGGAGCGGGCCTTCGACGGTGTCGTGGCCCGGCACCCCAATCTCGGTGCCGCCTTCGACTATTCGGCCTTGGATCAGCCGGTGCAGGCCATTCCCCGGACGATCGCGGTGCCGTGGCGGCACGTGGATCTGTCCGCGCTGCCCGTGCGCGCCGCGGTCGCGGCGGCCGAGCGGCTGGAAGCCGAGGCAGCCCAGCATCATTTCGTGGTCGATCGCTCGCCGATGCTGCGCGGCTTGCTGATTCGGCTGCCCGGCGACAACCACCGGCTGGTGCTCAACGCGCACCACCTGCTGACCGACGGGTGGTCGACGCCGATCATCCTGCGCGAACTGCTGGCCCTCTACCACGACGACCACTCCGCGCTGGCCACGCCGGCCCACTACCGCGACTACCTCGCGTGGATGGCGGGCCGGGACCGCGACGAGATGCGCGAAGCCTGGGCCACCCGCCTCGCCGGACTCGCCGCGCCGAGCACTGTGGGCACGGAATCGACCGGCGCGCGCGACGTTCGGCAGCACACGGTGCCGTTGTCGCAGACCTGCGGCGTAGAACTCGCCGCGCTCGGGCGGCGGCGCGGGCTGACGGTGAACACCCTGGTGCAGGGCGCGTGGGCGCTCGTGCTCGCGGAACTCACCGGCCGCGCGGACGTGGTGTTCGGCGCGACGGTGTCCGGCCGCCCCGCCGAGCTGCCCGGCGTCGAGGGCATGGTCGGCCTGTTCACCAACACCATTCCGGTCCGCTGTCGCCTCACGCCGGAGCGACCGCTGCTCGACCAGCTCGCCGAACTGCAGGAAACACAGTTCGCCATGCAGGAATTCGAGCAGGCGAGCCTCGCCGAGGTAGAGCGCGCCGCCGGGCTCGGGCAGCTCTTCGACACCTTGGTCGTGTTCGAGAACTTCCCGAACTCCGAACCGCGGCAGCCGGACTCGCACGAGCTGCGCATCACCGGGTTCTACAACCACGGCCTCACCCACTACCCGCTCACCCTGCTGGCGCCGCCCGGCGACCGGCTGGAACTGGTGCTGTACCACGATCGCGCCGCCGTCGCGGACCAGACGGCCGACCGGATCGTCGAACGGCTGGCGCGGATCCTGCCGACGCTGATCGACGCCGAGGACACCGCGGCCGGTGCGCTGGTCGACCTGTCGAGATCGGCGGAGCCGGTCCGCACCGCGCCGGTGCGCGAGAAGCCGGCGCTTCCCCGGGTGCCCGGGAGCGCCGCGAACACCGATGTGCTGGAAGCGATTCGAGAGTGCTCGGCGAGCGTGCTCGAGGTCGAGTCGGTCGGCGCCGACGACGACTTCTTCGCGCTCGGCGGGCATTCGCTGACCGCCATGCGGTTGGTCGGCCAGTTGCGCCGGGTCGGTATCCGGGTGGCCATCACCGACGTCTTCGACGCGCCGACACCGAGCGAACTGGCGGTGCGCGCGCAGCTCGATCCGCACCGGTTCGGGATTCGGCACGCCGCGGACGATTCGCCCGCTGGCACAACGACCTCCGAGTCACTCGGAACAGATGTCGGCGTGCTGCCGAGTGGCGGTCCGGCCGCGCTGCTGTCCCCGGCGCAGGAACGTCTGTGGTTCTTGCGCCAGCTGGAAGGCCCGTCCACCGCCTACGACGTCGCGCAGGTCGTGCGGGTGCGCGGTCGCCTCGACGGCGATGCGCTCGCCGCGGCGTGGGGTGACGTGCTGACCAGGCATTCCGCGCTGCGCACCGGCTATCCGCCGGACGCGCTCGGAGCAGCGACCGCCCGGCTGCTCGACGCCGAGCAGGCAGTGCTCGACGTGCGCGCGGTGTCTCGGGCAGGCGTGGACGCCGCGATCACCGCGTGCCTGGCCGTCCCGGCGGACATCACCGCCGAGGCCCCCGCGCGGGCGACGCTGCTCGTGGTGGCGCCCGACGAGCATGTCCTGATCGTGGTCGTGCACGCCATCGCCTTCGACGCGGCCTCGCTGCGCCCGTTGTTCGGCGATCTCGGCACCGCCTACCGGGCACGACTGAGCGGTGAAGCACCGCAATGGGATTCGGCTCCCTCGGACTATCTCCGCTACGCGGCGCGGGAACGCCGTCGCGAGGACGAGTCCGCCTACGCCGACCAGCTGTCCTACTGGCAGGAGCGACTCGAAGGTCTGCCCGCCGAGGTGGACCTGCCGCTCGATCATTCGCGTCCGGTCGAATCCGCGCATCGCGGGTACGTCGTGGCCAGGCCGCTCACCGACGAATTACGCACGGCGATCACCGAACTGTGCGCCGGGCAAAGCGTCGACCCGGCGGTGGTACTGCTGACCGCCGTCGCCGTGACCTGGTCGTCTTTCGGCGCGGGCCGTGATATTCCGTTGGGCGCCACCGCTTCGCATCGAGACAGCGTGCTCGGCGACGGCGATCCGTCCGAATTCGCCGACACCATCGGCAATTTCGTCAACACCGTCGTGGTCCGCTGCGATCTGTCCGGACGACCGACCTTCACTGACCTGCTGCACCGCGTGCGCGCCGCCGCACTGGAAGCCCACGCACATCGGGACGTGCCGTTCGAACGGGTGGTGGACGCGGTATCCCCGCCCCGTTCGCGGGCCAAGCATCCGCTCACCCAGACATTGGTCGCCTACGAATCCGCACCGAACCCGCCGAGCCTCGACGGACTCACCGTCGAGCCCCTCGCATCCGACACCGGCACAACGCTCTTCGACGTGGCGGTGCGACTCGTCGATGCGGTGGAGCGCCGGTCGCCGATGCTCGAGCTGACGGTCGACGCCGACCTGTTCGACCCCGCGACCGCCGATGCGCTGCTCGACGGACTGCTCGCCATGCTCGACCGGATCGTGCGCGATCCGGCCGCCGGCGTCTTCGATACCGCTCTCGCCCAATCGGATCCGAGTCGTGACCCGGCTCGGCGCGCGCTGACCCCACCGGGTGTCGCCGCGCGCTTCGCCGAACAGGTACGCGAGTTCCCCGACACCGTCGCGGTGATCAGCGACGGCCGGCCGATGACGTACGCGCAACTCGACGCACGGGTCGACGAGCTGGCCGCTCGGCTGCTCGCCGCCGGTGCGGGCCGGGAGCATCTGGTCGGGGTCGCGCTCGCACGCACGACGGACCTGGTCGCCGGGCTGCTCGCCGTGCTGCGGGTCGGCGCCGCCTACCTGCCGCTCGATGTGGACTACCCGGCCGAGCGTCTTGCCTACATGCTCGCGGACGCCGGCCCCGCCTGCGTGCTGACCAGCTCCGACCTCGCGGACCGGATACCTGCGGACCGCTCGGCCCTGGTCTGCACCGATGACGAAACCCCTGTGGACACTTCGGCGATTCCGCAGCCGCGGCCCGTGGGCGCACACCTGGCGTACGTCATCTACACCTCCGGATCGACCGGTAAACCCAAGGGCGTGCTGATCTCCACCGCGAACCTGGCCACGTTCGCCGAGACGGTCGGCAGCGGCTGGATCGGGCGCGGGGACCGCGTCGTCGCCTTGACGACGGTCTCCTTCGACATCGCGGGGCTGGAGCTGTTGCTGCCGCTGACCGTGGGCGCGACGGTGGTGCTCGCCGACCGGGCGACCGTGCGCGACCCGGACGCGTTGCACACGTTGATCGTCGACAGCGCCGCGACGGTGGTGCAGGCCACGCCCGCGCTGTGGCGGGTGCTGGTCGAGCACGAGGACGCCGCCCGGCTCGGCGGCGTCCGCGCACTGATCGGCGGTGAGGCTCTGCCCGCCGACCTGGCGGCGGCGATGGTCGCGCGCTGCCACTCGGTGCGCAACGTCTACGGCCCCACCGAGGTGACGGTCTGGGCCACGGCCAGTGACCTGGCGGCGGGTGACCCGGTCACCATCGGCGCGCCGTGGGCCGACGTCCATACCCGCGTGCTCGACGAGCATCTGCGGCCCGTGCCGGACGGCGTCGCGGGTGAGCTGTATATCGGTGGGCCCCAGGTGGGTCGCGGATACCTCGGCAAGCCGGCGCTGACCGCGGCCCGATTCGTCCCCGACCCCGAGTTCGCGGGGGAGCGGTTGTACCGCACCGGTGATCTGGTCCGGCTTCGGCACGGCCGCTTGGAGTACCTGCGGCGCATCGACGACCAGGTGAAGGTCCGCGGCTTCCGGATCGAGCTCGGCGAGGTCGAGGCCGCGCTGCGGGCGAGCGACGGGGTGGCCCGCGCGGCCGCCGCGGTGCGGGCCGATCGTGCGGGCACCGGCCGACTGTTCGGTTATGTGGTCGCGCGGCCGGGCGTGCGGCTCGACCCGGCCTCGGTGCGCGCCGACGTCGCGGCGACCCTGCCCGAATACATGGTGCCGCAGGCGATCACGGTGCTCGACGCGTTACCGCTGACCCTCACCGGCAAGGTGGACCGCTCCGCGCTGCCGGAGCCCGCGCGGGCAGCCGCGCGACGGGTGCCGCGCACCGCGGCCGAACGCACCCTCTGTGCCGTGGCCGCAGCGGTGCTCGGTATTCCGGAGCCGGGCCCGGACGACGCGTTCTTCGCCCTGGGCGGCGACGACCTCGGATCGGTGCGCTTGGCGACCGTCGCCCGCCGGTACGGGCTGGCGTTCAGCGTCGCGGAGGTCTTCGAACACCCGACCCTCGGCGAATTGGCCGCGGCCGCAACGCCGGTGGCGATCGAGACGCCGGTGGCGACGGAGCTCGTCGCGGTGGACGACGAGCAGCGCCGGCGACTGGACACGCTGTGCCAGGGCTGGCAGGAGGTGCTGCCGCTCGGACCGCTGCAGGAGGGCATGTACTTCCAGTCGGTCGTGGACAGCGCCAGCGGATCCGACGCCTACCACATGCAGGTCGGCTTCCTCTTCTCGGCCGAAAAGCCGCCGCGCACAGCGGATTTGCGTGCCGCCCTGGACGCCATGCTGCGCAGGCACTCGAATCTGCGCGCAGGCTTCACGCACGTCGGCTTTGCCGCGCCGGTGCAGTTCGTCCCGGGTAAGTGGGCAACCCCGTGCCGCGACATCGATCTCACCGCGACCCCCTCGGCGGACGTCGAGGCGACGGTGCGGGCGCTGGCGGTCGAGGAATACGGTGCTCCGTTCGACTTCGCCGCGCCGCCGCTGATCCGGCTCCTGCTGGCCCGCCTGCCCGACGGCACGACGCGCGCGATCTTCACGCTGCATCACCTGCTGATCGACGGCTGGTCCATGTCGGTGATGTTCAGCGAGCTGTTCATGCTCTACGAACAGGCCGCGAGCGGCGTCGCCGACCGGCTGGACGCGGCGCTCCCGCCCGCCGCCGACTTCCGCGACCAGCTGCGCTGGCTGGCCGGGCTCGATCAGGACGCGGCCGAAAAAGCTTGGCGCGCATACCTCGCCGAGCTGAATCAGCCCACGCTGCTCGGCTCCGGCGCGGGGACGCGGTCGGTGCTGCCGGAGCGCAGCTCGATCGAGCTCACGCCGGACACCTCCGCCGCGCTGCGCGCGCTGGCCGGGCACGGCCGGGTCACCCTGTCGACCGTGGTGTCCGCGGCCTGGGGTCTCGCGCTACGGGCGAGCACCGGCCTGGACGACGTGGTCTTCGGCTCGACCGTGTCGGGTCGCTCTCCGGAGGTCCCCGGCTGGGAACGCATCATCGGGCTGGTGCTCAACACCGTTCCGGTCCGGCTTCGGGTCCGGCCCGGTGAGTCGCTGCTCGACCTGCTGCGACGGATGCAGCGGGAGCAGGGCGGCTTGGTCGAGCACCAGCAGCTCGGCCTCGGCCGGATTCAGCGTGCCGCGGGTTATCCGACGCTGTTCGACACCCTGTACGTGTTCCGCAACCTGCCGAGGGCCGCAGGCGTCGAGGAGGTGTTCGCGCGCAACGGAATCCTGTCGCGCGAGGCGCT